>SRSN01000053.1 GCA_004791645.1 Alcaligenaceae bacterium 429 | reverse complement strand
ATTAGAATGGTTATCAAGAGGCATAGAAATTGCTGCTATGCGGCTAGATGCTTGTACGTATAGCGCTAGTGCAGATGTTTTGTAGTACTCCAACATATGTGATGTGCGCGGCCAGATATACAGCTTTCCTCCGGGAAATGACCTCTAAGTACAGCGAAAAAAACGGCTTTAAAGGGTTAAGAGCCATAGTTTTCAATCTTTTAAATGCTGGCAACGGATTGTAAATTTTTAGAAAGAACACGAGCTTGCACGCCATAATCGTGACTAAAACAAGTGTCTCTATAAAAATGACGCAGCAAAAATAAGCAGTTCTAGTGAGTAAGGCTAGGTGTTGATGTGCACCAATTAGTAGCGCCTCATTGTGTTGTTTGTGTTTTGCAGGAATTAGCAGGGCGACTAGTTCTAAATAACTAGTTCTTCTGCTTGGCTTTGCCTGCTCGCCAGAGGAATGGTGCAATACAAGACCGTTAGCTACGCTTGAGTTGATGTGAATAGTTGCTCTTGGAGGGCATACGTATGAGCACACACTCTGGAAAGGCGGTTTCTGTTTTAGCGGGTAGTACCTTTGCATTCACCATCTGTTTTGCCGTTTGGATGATGTTTGCTGTATTGGGTATTCCAATTCGAGAACAGCTGGGTTTGACAGAAACTCAGTTTGGTTTATTGGCATCTATGCCTGTGCTTACCGGCTCGCTAGTTAGGGTGCCTCTAGGTATTTGGACAGACAGATACGGTGGTCGTATCGTATTTTTCTGTACGATGCTAGTGGCAGTAATTCCTATTTGGCTTATGTCGTTCGCCACACAGTACTGGCAATTCCTAGTTTTGGCATTGTTTGTGGGCTTAGTAGGTGGCGTGTTTTCAGTAGGTACGCCCTATGTGGCTCGCTGGTTCCCTAAAAACCGCCAAGGTTTGGCGATGGGGATATTTGGCGCTGGTAACTCGGGTGCGGCACTCACCAAGTTTGTAGCCCCGGCGTTAATGATTGCTGCGGGTGGCACGTGGACCATCATTCCACAGGTGTATTCCATTGCTTTGTTGGTCACAGCCGGGATTTTTTGGTTGTTGACTTCTACCGATCCAAGCCATAAGCAATCCAGTCAAACCACGAGCTTGTCTGCTCAGTTAGCCATGTTGCGCGATCCTAGAGTATGGCGCTACTGCCAATATTATTCAGTGGTGTTCGGCGGGTATGTGGCGTTGTCATTGTGGATGACCCAATACTACATAGGCGAATACGGCTTTAGCCTGAAAACCGCAGCCTTCTTAGCTGCCTGTTTTTCCTTGCCTGGCGGTGTGTTGCGTGCTGTGGGTGGTTGGGTGTCCGACAAATTCGGCGCGTATCGCACTACATGGTGGGTGATGTGGGTGTGCTGGGTCGCCTTCTTCCTTCTTAGCTATCCCGATACGGATTTCACGATTCGTACTGTGGATGGTCCTCAAAGTTTCCATATTGCACTAGGCCCTGTGGCGTTCACCGTCTTGATGTTTGTGGTGGGTATAGCCATGGCTATTGGTAAAGCCTCGGTGTTTAAGTTTATTTCAGATGAGTTTGATCAGAACATTGGCGCGGTATCTGGCTTAGTCGGGTTGGCCGGTGGTCTGGGTGGTTTTGTGCTGCCCATCTTATTTGGTCTGTTGTTGGATCTAACCGGCGTACGTTCTAGCTGCTTCATGTTGTTGTATGGCGCGGTGTGTGTGTCGTTGATCTGGATGCATTTCAGCTTTAGAGCGCCACAAAAGAAAACTGCGGCTGAGGCCTAGTGCTATCACCTAAGCACAGTCAGAGTTACTACATAAGGAACATGTCATGGGCGAGTATGTTTTAAAACGTTGGACACCGGAAGATGAAGCATTTTGGAAAAGCACCGGCCATCGTATTGCGCGCCGCAATTTGTGGATTTCTATTCCCGCATTGATGTTCTCTTTCAGCATCTGGATGCTGTGGAGCATTGTGGCGGTGAACTTAAACAAGGCGGGCTTTGATTTTTCGGCTAACGAACTGTTTTGGTTGACATCGTTGCCCGCTTTGTCAGGTGCCACGCTGCGTATTTTCTATTCTTTTATGGTGCCTATTTTTGGCGGTAGACGCTGGACAGCGATTTCCACCGCCTTGTTGCTGATTCCCGCTTTGGGGATGGGGTTTGCGTTGCAAGACCCAACTACCTCGTACACCACCTTAATGATTCTGGCACTGTTGTGTGGTTTTGGTGGCGGTAACTTTAGCTCCAGTATGGCAAACATCAGCTTCTTCTTTCCTAAATCCCACAAAGGTATGGCTACAGGCTTGAATGCCGGTATTGGGAACTTAGGTGTGTCGCTGGCGCAGTTTATCGTGCCCTTCGTGATTAGTGTGGGGATGTTTGGCGCATTGGCGGGACCACCGCAAATGGTAGTAGATGCCAATGCACCGCAAGCTGTGTGGTTGCAAAATGCGGGTTTTATTTGGGTGCCTTTTATTGCGCTGTCAGCGATAGCTGCCTGGTTTGGGATGAACGATATTGCTGATGCTAAGGCATCGTTTAGAGAACAGGCCGTGGTGTTCAAGCGTAAACATAACTGGCTGATGTGCTGGTTATACGTAGGTACCTTTGGGTCATTTATTGGTTTCTCAGCCGGTTTTGCCATGTTGGCGAAGCTGCTGTTCCCTGAGTACAACCCCGTTGCCTATGCTTTTTTAGGCCCACTGGTAGGTTCGCTAACCCGCTCTGCAGGTGGTTGGGTGTCAGACAAAGTAGGGGGAGCCAAAGTCACGCTCTATACCTTTGGTTTGATGACTCTGTGCGTGATTGCGCTGTTGTTTGTGATTCCCGCCGAAGGTCAAAGCGGTAATTTTTATGTGTTTTTGTCGTTGTTTATCTTGTTGTTTGCTTTGTCTGGTGTGGGTAATGGATCTACGTTTCGCATGATCCCCATCATTTTTATGACAGAGCGTCTGCGTGAGGCAGAAGGCAAAGGCGAGGAGGCACATAAACGCGCCTTGATTGACGCTGGTAAAGAGTCTGCTGCGGTACTGGGTTTCACCGGTGCGATTGGGGCATATGGCGGGTTTTTCATTCCTAGAAGTTTTGGTACCTCCATCAGTATGACGGGTGGGGTGAGTGCGGCATTGTGGTGTTTTGTAGGCTTCTATTTGAGTTGTGTATTGCTTACATGGTGGTTTTACGCCAGACGCAATGCGGCTATGCCGTGTTAGGCCACTAGTTCTAAAGGAGTAGTTCTATGGCGTTAGAACTACTCCTTTTGCGGTAGGAAATTACCCCGCGTGGCGAATGGTTAGCCGCGCAGAACTTTTTTACAGTAGTACGTAATCTCCATTCTTTTACGTCAGTCCAGTAGGCAGTGTGGGCTGAACAATGAGGACAACAGTATGAGTCATTTTCTCGATAGGCTGAAATTCGTTTCTCGTGTGAAGTCTACGTATGCAGATGGGCACGGCGAGGTGGTTAATGAAGACCGGCAGTGGGAAAACACCTACCGTGCCCGTTGGCAGCACGACAAAATCGTACGCTCCACGCACGGTGTGAACTGTACCGGTTCCTGTTCTTGGAAGGTCTATGTCAAGAACGGTTTAATTACTTGGGAAACCCAACAAACCGATTACCCACGTACTCGTGCCGACTTACCTAATCACGAGCCTAGGGGCTGTCCACGTGGCGCCTCATACAGTTGGTACGTGTATTCAGCCCAAAGGGTGAAATACCCCTTAATGCGCGGCACGCTGATGGAAATGTGGCGTGAAGCCAGACAAACTCTGGATCCTATAGCCGCTTGGGAATCCATTAGCCAAGACCCAGAAAAAGCACGCCGTTATAAAGCGGTGCGTGGTTTGGGAGGTTTTGTACGTGCTGATTGGGATACCGCGACAGAGATCATTGCCGCAGCCAACGCGTACACCATCAAAAAATTTGGTCCAGATCGCTTGATAGGTTTCTCGCCTATTCCTGCGATGAGTATGGTGAGCTACGCTGCTGGTGCGCGTTACCTCAGTTTATTGGGCGGTACCTGTTTGAGCTTCTACGACTGGTATTGCGATTTGCCGCCAGCCAGCCCGCAAGTCTGGGGCGAACAAACTGACGTGGCCGAATCGGCCGACTGGTATAACGCTAACTACCTGATTGTGTGGGGTTCTAACGTGCCGCAAACACGTACCCCCGATGCTCACTTCTACACAGAAGTTCGCTACAAAGGTACCAAAACCGTGGCTGTATCCAGTGACTACGGTGAAATGGTGAAATTCGGCGATATCTGGCTGTCACCACGACAAGGTACGGATGCCGCATTGGCACTGGCGATGGGCCATGTGATTTTGTCCGAGTTCCACCGTCCAGATAAGTCTGAGTACTTCCGAAGCTACATAAAACAGTACACCGATATGCCTATGTTGGTGATGCTGGAATCGCGTGATGGCATGCTGCATCCGGGTCATTTCTTGCGTGCATCGCATTTGGATAATGCTCTGGGCCAAGTGAATAACCCTGAGTGGAAAACACTACTGATCGATGAAACCACTGGTGAACTGGTAGTGCCTAATGGCTCTATTGGCTTGCGCTGGGGTGAAGGTGAGCACGAGCAAGGGCACGTAGGTCATTGGAACCTGGAAATGCGTGATGCTAGCACTGGCCGTGAAGTGTCACCACAGCTGAGTTTAGTGAAACAGCACGATGAAGCCGTAGAAGTGGCCTTCCCGTACTTTGGTGGTGAACACGATGAGGTGTTGCAGCGTCGCGTACCGGTTAAACGTTTAATAGGTGCTGACGGTAATCCTATTTTGGTGGCCACAGTCTATGACTTGCAGATGGCCAACTACGGGGTAGACATGGGCTTGGGTGGTCCTAATGTGGCCAGCAGCTACGACGACGATGTGCCGTACACCCCAGCTTGGCAAGAAAAACACACCACTGTGCCGCGTCAGCAAGTTATACAAGTTGCCCGTGAGTTCGCACAAAATGCCCACGATACCAAAGGGCGCTCCATGGTGATTGTGGGTGCTGGTTTGAACCACTGGTATCACATGGACATGACCTACCGCGCCATCATTAACATGTTGGTAATGTGTGGCTGTGTGGGCCAAAGCGGTGGTGGCTGGGCTCACTACGTGGGTCAAGAAAAACTGCGTCCACAGTTTGGTTGGGCCCCATTGGCCTTTGGTTTGGACTGGTCCAGACCACCACGCCAAATGAACGGTACGTCTTTCTTCTACGCGCATACTGGTCAATGGCGCCACGAAAAATTAGCTGTGGACGAAGTGTTGTCGCCTACTGCTCAGACCTCGCCTTATGCGGGCATGAGCATGATAGACATGAATGCCAAGTCTGAGCGCATGGGCTGGTTGCCATCGGCACCACAGTTGGAAACTAACCCGCTGAATGTCGTGGCTGAGGCACGAGCTAAAGGCGAAGATCCAGTCGCTTACGCAGCACAGGCCTTGAAAAAAGGTACCTTGCGCATGAGCTGTGAAGATCCTGATCTGCCAGCTAACTTCCCACGCAACATGTTCATTTGGCGTTCTAACTTGCTGGGTTCCAGCGGTAAAGGCCATGAGTACATGCTGAAGTACTTATTGGGTACACAAAACGCGGTATTTAGCGAGGAAAAAGACGGCATACGTCCGTTGGAAGTAGCCTACCGTGATGAAGAACACGAAGGTAAGTTGGACTTATTGACGGTGTTGGACTTCCGTATGAGCACCACCTGTTTGTACGGCGATATCGTGCTGCCTACCGCAACATGGTACGAAAAAGACGACCTGAATACGTCTGACATGCACCCCTTCATTCACCCACTGAGCGAAGCGGTACAGCCGCTGTGGGAAAGCAAAACTGATTGGGAAATCTACAAGCTGTTGGCCAAACGCTTTAGCGAGATTGGTGGCGATTACTTGGGCGAGCAAGAAGACTTGGTACTGAGTCCTCTGATGCACGATACCCCCGGGGAGTTGGGTCAAGCCTTGGAGCCTAAAGACTGGAAATACGGTGAGTGTGATTTGATCCCCGGTAAAACTGCACCATCCATGATGGTAGTGAAACGGGATTACCGCGACATTTATCGCAAGTTCACATCCGTAGGCCCGCTGTTAGACAAACTGGGTAACGGTGGTAAAGGGATTAACTGGAATACCGAGCATGAAATCACAGAACTGGGTGCATTGAACCAGTGTGTATTGGAAGCCGGTGTAAGCCAAGGTCGACCACAGTTAGATACGGCAATTGATGCGGCTGAAATGATTCTGACTTTAGCGCCTGAAACCAATGGTCATGTGTCAGTAAAAGCATGGGAAGCGCTAGAGCGAATTACTGGGCGTGAACACAAGCATTTAGCGCAGGGTAGATCGCACGAGAAAATCCGTTTCCGCGATATTCAGGCGCAACCTCGCAAGATTATTTCTGCTCCAACGTGGTCGGGCTTGGAAAGCGAGGAAGTGAGCTACAACGCGGGTTACACCAACGTGCACGAGCTGATTCCTTGGCGCACGCTGACTGGTAGACAGCAACTGTACCAAGATCACCGTTGGATGCTGGATTTTGGTGAGGGCTTTTGTGTGTACCGTCCAGCTGTAGACACCAAAACCGTACAGCCTATGTTCAAGGCACACGGTAAAGGCAAAAACGACTTGGTACTGAACTGGGTAACGCCTCACCAAAAATGGGGTATTCACAGCACGTATTCTGACAACCTGCGTATGTTGACGTTGAGCCGTGGTGGTCCACACGTGTGGATTGCTGAAAGCGAAGCCAAACGTGCTGGTTTGGTGGATAACGACTGGGTAGAAGTCTTTAACGTCAACGGTGTGGTAACTGCTCGACTAGTAGTCAGCCAACGTATTCCAGCGGGTGTGTGTTTTATGTATCACGCTCAAGAAAAAATCGTGAACGTGCCCGGCTCTCAACTGAGTGGAAAACGTGGTGGTATCCACAACTCGGTAACACGTACTGTGCTGAAACCTACGCACATGATTGGTGGTTACGCTCAACAAGCGTACGGCTTTAACTACTACGGTACGGTAGGTAGTAACCGTGATGAGTTTGTGGTGCTACGCAAGCTGGATAAAGTGGATTGGATGGAAGAGCCGCTCAGTCTGGATAGTATTCGTAAAGGAGTTCATCAATGAAGATTCGTGCACAGATAGGCATGGTATTGAATCTGGACAAGTGTATTGGTTGTCACACTTGCTCGGTGACCTGTAAGAATGTCTGGACCAGCAGAGACGGTGTGGAATACGCCTGGTTCAATAACGTAGAAACTAAACCTGGTGTGGGTTATCCCAAAGAATGGGAAAACCAGAAAAAATGGAAAGGTGGTTGGGTGCGAGATGCTAAAGGGCGTCTCAAACCCAGACAAGGTAGTAAATTGCGTATCTTGGCTAATATTTTTGCCAACCCCAACTTGCCACAAATTGATGACTATTACGAACCATTCACCTACGACTATCAGCATTTACAAAATGCACCCCTAAGTCGTACTCCGCCTACCGCACGGCCTGTGTCGGTGCTGACGGGGCAAAAAATGGAAAAAATCACCTGGGGTCCAAACTGGGAAGATGACTTGGGCGGCGAGTTTGCTGCACGTAGTCGTGATCAGTTATTTGAGAACGTGCAAAAAGATATGTACGCCACGTTTGAAAATACGTTCATGATGTATTTGCCCCGGTTGTGTGAGCACTGTTTGAACCCTACCTGTGTGGCTAGCTGTCCATCTGGCTCTATTTATAAGCGCGAAGATGACGGTATTGTGCTGGTGGATCAAGACAAATGCCGTGGCTGGCGTATGTGTATCTCCGGTTGTCCGTACAAAAAGGTGTATTACAACTGGCAAAGCGGCAAAGCGGAAAAATGTACTTTCTGCTACCCCCGTATTGAAGCCGGTCAGCCTACCGTATGTTCGGAAACCTGTGTGGGACGTATACGCTACTTGGGTGTGATGCTGTATGACGCTGACAAAATTGCCGAAGCAGCTTCCACGGCTGACGAGCAAGATTTGTACGAGTCCCAGTTAGATCTTTTCTTGGACCCTAATGACCCAGAAGTGATTGCCAAAGCCCGCGAACAAGGTATTCCTGAAGGGTGGTTGCAGGCTGCTAAACAGTCGCCTGTGTACAAAATGGCTTGTCAGTGGAAAGTCGCTTTCCCACTGCCCCCTGAATATCGTCCCTTGCCGATGGTGTGGTACATACCGCCACTGTCTCCTATTCAGTCTGCCGCTGAATCGGGCCAAATGCCACATGCCACTATTGGTGCTGCCAGCATGATCCCAGACGTAGATAGTTTACGTATTCCAGTACGTTATCTGGCGAACTTGTTAACAGCAGGTAAAGAAGAGCCCATTACATTGGCACTGAAACGTATGTTGGCCATGCGTGCCTACAAACGTTCTGAAGTGGTGCACAAACAGCCAGATCACGAGGTGATTTCAGCTGTGGGCCTGGATGCTGAAACCATCGAAGACATGTACCAAATCATGGCAATTGCCAATTACGAAGACAGGTTCGTGATTCCGTCATCACACAAAGAGATGGTTGAAGATAGCTTCGATGATCAAGGTAGTTGTGGTTTCACCTTTGGTAATGGTTGCAGTGGTGGGGTCACAGAAACCACCTTGTTTGGACGACCACGCCAACGTGCGGATAAACCTAAAGGCCCAGCAACAGGGGAGCGCGCTCCTACAGTGATTGCTAGGGAAGTACGCAGAAAACCAGCGGAACAGAACTCTGGGGAGGATAAACATGCTGCTGTATAAAGTGCTCTCATCCTTATTGGATTATCCAGATCAAGAGTTGTTGGATGCGCTGCCCGAAGTGCGCGAAGCCTTAAGCGATTACCCTGATGCGCTACAACAGCTCACCCCATTACTGGATTTCTTATCCTCAAAATCGTTGATTGCCGTGCAAGAAAACTATGTGGCCACTTTCGATAGAAATCCGGCTCACTCCTTGCACTTGTTTGAACACGTACACGGCGAAAGTCGTGACCGTGGGCAAGCGATGGTGGACTTACTGAACGAATACCAGCAACACGGTTTCGACTTGGTTTCGGCTGAGCTACCCGATTATGTACCGTTGTTCTTGGAGTTTTTAAGCTTACAAAGTCCAGAGGAATCTCAAGAGTTATTAGATCAAGCCATTCACGTGTTGGCTGCTCTAGGCACAAGGTTGGCGGCCAACCAAAGTCCTTACGCCACGATTTTTGCCGTACTGCGTACCCGTACAGACGTTCAGCCTGAAGAACAGGAAATGCCACCTATACGGGATATGGACGAAGCGTTGGAAATGTTCGGGGTAGGTAACGATGGTGCAGAGCCTTTGTTGCACGGTAACTTCGGGGGCGAACAGGTGGTGCGCTTTCATCCCAGAACGGTACAAAGATCAACAGGAGAATCAGCATGAGTAGCCTGAATCAGTTCTTATTCGGTGTGTATCCTTATGTGGCGCTGACGATCTTCTTTTTGGGAAGCTTGGTGCGTTTTGAGCGTGAGCAATACACATGGAAAAGTGATAGCTCACAACTGCTGTATCACGGCTCCCTACGCTTAGGGAATATTCTGTTCCATATTGGGATTATTGGTTTGTTCTTTGGCCACTTGGTGGGCTTGCTAACACCCGTAGCTGTGTGGGACTTCCTGGGTATTTCGCACGGCACTAAGCAGGTATTTGCGATGGCCGCAGGCGGCATCATGGGGTTGATGTGTTTGGCCGGCTTGTTGATACTGCTTTACCGTCGGTTGACCAATCCTCGTATTGCCGCCACTACTCGTGTAGGCGATAAGGTGCTGTTGGTATGGTTGCTGGTCACGCTGTTATTAGGGCTAAGCACAATCTTTGTTTCTATGCAGCATTTAGATGGCGAAGAAATGGTGCTATTGATGTCGTGGGCACAGCATATTGTGACCTTCAGAGCAGGTGCAGCCGGTTTCATTATGAATGCTTCATGGGTATTTAAAGCGCACTTGTTTATGGGCATGACCTTGTTTGTGATCTTCCCCTTCACACGTTTGGTTCACGTATGGAGTGGCTTCGCTTCAGTGTTCTATTTGGGGCGCGCATGGCAGTTAGTGCGTCCACGCCGTTAAGGAGACGTTCATGGGAGTCAAAGTAAACGGTATTGAGTTAACAGACGCTGAAATCGAGCAAGAAATCAGCTACCACCAAGATACGGAAAATCCGTTAGAAATGGCCTTAAACACCTTGGTGGTGCGACGTTTGTTGTTGGATGAAGCGAACCGTTTAGGTGTGCACGCCGAGACTGACGAGCAAGTGATAGATGCCTTGCTCGCTAAAGAAGTGAGTCTGCCACAGCCTGATGAAGACACCTGTAGACGGCACTATGAACAGCACCCTGAGCATTTCACTGTGGGGGAGTGCTTAGAGGCCGAGCATATCTTATTTCAGGTAACGCCTGACGTAGATTTGCAAAGCCTGCGTCAACGCGCACAAGACGTACTGGATGAAGTGTTGCGTGATCCCACACAGCTTCCTGTGTTGGCGAAGCAGTTTTCTAACTGTAGTTCGGCAGCGGTGGGTGGGAGTTTGGGGCAGTTGTCGCGAGGGCAAACCGTGGCTGAGTTTGAGCGAGTGGTCTTTGCAATGCCTGAGGGCCAAGTTTTACCCCGCCTAGTAGAAACGCGACATGGTCTACATGTGGTAAGGGTGTTACGGCGAGCAGAGGGGAAGGTGCTACCGTATGAAAAAGTCTGCGACAGCATACGCGATGCCTTGCGCTCTGCGAATCAAGACATAGCATGGCGGCAGTTCCTGCAACGCTTAGCAGGTCAGGCTCGCATAGAAGGGTTGGAGCACTTTGTAGCAGCAGATAGTCCATTGATGCAGTAGTGCGAGGTAAAGGTGAAGCAACGCGACAGTGTGGCCATAGGTGTAAGCTGTAGGCATCATCCTTTTACGATGAGGCATCGCTATGGATAAAAGCCGGTTGGCTTCGCTGGATCACCTGAAATGGTGGGAGCGACTTTCTACACGCTTAACAGTAAGTGTAGCGGTCGCTCTCGCCATTTTTTTGACCATGATTGGTAGTACGTTGTGGTTGTCATGGCAAATGGAAGGGGCCGCAGCCGCCATTAATGATGCTGGCACCTTGCGTATGCGCGCGAATCAGGTGGCCTTGTCATTAGAAGCGTTAAGTAACGACCCTACTGGTGCAGCCACTGAGCGATTAGAACGCCAGTTGCATAGGCAAGCCTTTGTGCTGCAACAATTGCGCAAGGGTGATCCTACTCGACCTTTGTTGTTGCCGCGTGATCCTATGGTGCATGCGCAGTTAGATCAGGTGACACAATATTGGCATAGGCAGATGGTGGCTAGTGTGAACTTGGCCTTGAAAGGTGATGCTGCTGAGCGTTACCAAATCGCCTTGCCAGAATTTATCTCTAAAGCAGATTTGTTGGTGCATTTAATAGAAGTCGACAATGCCCAAAAAACCTTTTTGTTGCGACTGCTGCAGGTAGTCTTGTTGGTGATTGCTATAGCAGGTGCGGCAGCACTAATTTACTTGGTGTATCAGTGGATTATCTTACCCATATCGGCCTTGCGCAGTGGCGTAGCCCGCATGGCAGATAGAGATTTTTCTGTCTCGTTGCCCGTTCAGCGACGCGATGAGTTTGGTGAGCTCTCTGAAGGCTTTAACCTGATGGCCAAAGAGCTTAAGAGTTTGTACGTAGATTTAGAGCGCCGAGCAGAAGAAAAAACTCAACAGTTGGCACTACGTAATGCATCGTTATCGGCGTTGTATGAAATGGCAGCATTTTTGAGCCAACCGCGCGAGGTTGAAGAAGTATGCCGAGGTTTTCTAGATCGCATCATGCGCCAATTTAAGGCGGATGGCGGCACGATCCGCACCTTAGATCCACGTCACGATAATTTGCGCTTGGTGTTGGCCCAAGGCTTATCGGCCACACACGAACAGCACGAATCGTGTATTAAAGCTGGGTCGTGTTTTTGTGGGCAGGCCACACGCAGTGGCACGGTGTCTATTCAAGACGTAACTCGCATACAGGCACCCGAAGCCTTTCATTGTTTTGATGACGGTTTCCATAGTCTGAATGTGTTTCAGATCATGGCGCAAGACGAGGTGCTAGGTTCCTTCTCGTTGCATTTCAAAGAAACCCGCAAGCTCAGTGCTAGTGAACGCCATTTGTTAGAAACCTTGGGTAAGCATTTGGGCGTAGCGTTACAGAACCGTCGCTTACTGGGTCAAACCCGTCAGTTAGCGATGGAGCAAGAGCGTAATTTGTTTGCTCAAGGTTTGCACGACAGCATTGCGCAGGGCTTGAATTTCTTGAATTTGCAGCTGCAAATGCTGGATCAGTCACTAAAAAATGACAAGATTGAAGAGGCCAAAGAAATCTTACCTTTACTGCGTGCAGGGGTAGACGAAAGCTATCAGGACGTGCGCGAGTTGCTAAGTAATTTCCGCAGCAAGTTGGGTGAAGGTGAGTTGTTGGATGCCGTATGTGAAACCATTGAGCGTTTTCAGCGGCAAGTTGATGTATTAGTAGAGTTGGATACTGAGGGGCTGGACGAGGGCACGGCATTAACGCAAGAACAACAGTTGCAGGTGCTGTTTATTTTGCAAGAAGCGTTGTCCAATGTGCGTAAACATGCGCACGCGAGCAAAGTGCAAATCCAAATTCATGAGGGTGTGGATTTCACCTTGCAGGTGATTGATGACGGTATGGGCTACGATGAGAGTGCATTACGGCATGAAGCCAGGGAACAGCTGGGCCGGCGCATTATGAAAGAGCGTGCTGCGCGAATAGGCGCAACCTTAGAGCAGGTTTCTACTCCAGGTCAGGGGGCAAAAGTGTCATTGGTATTGCCTATTCTGACGTCTAGTCATCCCCGAACAGACGCATCGGAAAACCAACCGCGACAAGAAGGTCTATGACCTCACTAGAGATAAGAAGATGAGCAACATACGCATTTTATTGATTGATGATCACAGTTTATTCCGCTCCGGCGTCAAATTGCTGTTGATGCGTCAAGACGATTTTGAAGTAGTGGGCGAGGCAGCCGATGGGGCTGAGGGCTTAAAGCGTGCAACATCGTTGAAGCCCGATGTGATTTTGCTGGACTTAAACATGCCTGGCTTATCGGGTTTAGACACCTTGCAGTTGTTGGTACAAGAGTTACCCGACTGCGCTGTGATTATCCTGACCGTTTCCGAAGAGGCGGCTGAGTTAGCGCAAGCACTGAGCTATGGTGCCAGAGGCTATTTGCTGAAAAACATGGATGTAGAAGCACTGACCTCTGCCATACGTAAAGCAGCCGCAGGTGAACCGGTCATTGATAACCAGATGACGGTGAAGTTGGTAGAACAATTTCGCCAGCATGGCACCAATGTGGCCAGCAACAAAGAGCGCGATGAGCAGCAAAGTCGTCTTACTCAACGCGAGCGTGAAATCATGCAGTGTTTGGTACGCGGCGATAGTAACAAAGCCATTGCGCGTGAGCTGAATGTGGCAGAAAGCACCGTCAAGATTCACGTACAGAATATTTTAAAGAAACTAGATTTAACCAGTAGGGTACAAATCGCAGTCTATGCCGTGGAGCATGGTTTGGCGGCAGAAGAGTAGCGGCTAACGCATCAAGGATGCATGTTTTGGGTGGCGGAGTAAGTGATGGCACACGATAGCAGCATGACTAAAGGGTGGATGCCTCATAAGGCATTGGCGTTTAGGCCTTTCTTTTTCTTGGCGGCCTTAAGTAGTGTGGTGTTTTTGGTGGTATGGATACTGTTCTGGCATGGCAAAGTACTATTGCAGCCGTATGGTTCTATGCTGTGGTGGCATCAGCATGAAATGCTGTTTGCCTTCGTGTCGGCGGTAGTAGCGGGTTTTCTACTCACGGCCGTACGTAACTGGACAGGCATGCCTAGTCTGACGGGTGTGCCGCTATTGTTGCTGGTACTGCTGTGGCTAGCCGGGCGAGTCTTGATGGCCTTTCCACCTCAAGGATTAACGGTGGTGGTAGGCCTTGTAGACATGGCCTTTTTACCCGTGGTAGCGCTAATCATGGGCTGGTTGGTGGCGCGTGCCAAACTATGGCGCAATATGATGTTTGTGCCTATCTTGACCTTATTGGCCTTGGCGAACATAGGCATGCATGTGGGCGCATGGCGTGCTGATTTCGAGTTAACACAGCATTCGGTATACATGGGTATCTTGCTCATCACCTTATTGATGGTGATTCTAGGTGGCCGAGTCATACCATTTTTTACCTCCAGAAAACTTAATCGCGACGCCGTGAAACCGCGTAAAGGCTTAGAGCTAGGATCAATACTCTTGGTGTTGATACTGGTGATTTGGCAGATTCTGGCGCTCTTCGGTGTCAATGTATCGACTACAGCGATGGCTATCGTGTGTGTGGCCGCCGCTATTTGTAACGCATGGCGAGCACTACGGTGGGAAGGTCAGCGTTGTTGGCATGAGCCATTGTTGTGGGGGCTACATACTAGCTATTACTTCATCGCCATCGGTTTATTACTGTGGGCGGGGGCGTTATTGGGCTGGATGCGCACCGAAATCGCTATACATGCACTCACTATAGGTGCCATGTCCACCATGATTCTTGCCATGATGGCGCGGGTAAGTTTAGGCCATACCGGCAGGGTTATTAAAACCTTGCCAGGCATAGGATTGGCATTAGCATTAATGTTGATTGCCGCAGTAGTACGTGGGCCATTGCTGGCGGTATTTCCTACCATTGCTTTGCCGGTGTATGACGCAAGCGTGACCTTATGGGGCGTAGCCTATGCGATTTTCTTGTACCACTACAGCAAACCATTGTTGACCATTAGGGCTGATGGCGCAGAGGGCTGATTAGCATTGATCTTGGGTTTGCGGTGGTCCATCTATAGGGCAGCGCAAACCCATTGCTACAACTTCCTAGACGTACTGTGGCAAAATCGTGGCTTAGAAAATAGTCAGGTATGCCATGAACCAGCCCACTGCATTTGTCGCCACCATCATCACTGCACTCAATCAATTGGTCACCCATAAGCGGGGCGAATTGAATGGCACCCCTGAAAGCATAGTCAGTCGCAGCCCTTTGCAAGATGGCATGTTTGATGAGCTGGGCATCAACATTGAGAATACCGTTGACGCGAATAAAATGCGTATCACGGTGCAGTTATCCTCACAAGAGTACAGCGTAGTAGAGCTGGTAGAGCCGCGTTGGACGGCCGAGCAACTACAGCAGGTATTGATTCCTGCTTTGCGTCAGGCCGTGTACGAGTGGCTGGATACGCAAAAAGGCGATGCATTTTGGGCCCATAGTGTCGTAGTGCAGTTGTTGTACCCGGCACAGTTTGGTCCAGCCTTAGAGCCGCATGGTATTTTGCTGCAGTATGTGGATGAGGCTAGGCAAGTTGCCTTACGTCAGCGTATAGATGAGTATCTGAACAACAATGTGTGGGAAGGGAAGCATCCGCCCAAAGATTTGGACGTGATGTTCTTAGTGCAGCATTTGCTCAGCCCACAGTTGTATGCGGTCATTGATGCGGCGCAGGCTGAACGAGCCTGCAAAACCATTCTTGAGCTAAGCAAGGTATCCCCTAAGCGCTTGATACAAGTGCGCAATACCATGTTGACCACCTTGAAACACTGGGCAAACAAGGTGTTTTTGCCGCGCTACTTTGACACGGTAGAGCCGCTGTATGGGTCATCCATGTTCTTCTCTGTGGTACCCGATCACGACATAGGCGTGCGTAACAAGGTAGCGTTTTCGGTAGAGGATCAAGCTGCTGTCGAACTACTGGCCTTTATCGCCGTACTGATCTTGCAATATGAGCCTAACTACAGCCGCGATACTGGCATGGCGTATCTACAAAATGCGGGTGAGCTGGGCTATCAACGTGCGTATGACTTGTTAAAAACCGGTAGCGGTTTAATTGATGCAGCCTACACGACGTTACGCACTGACGATGTTGAGTGCATTGCCAACGACGTGCAAGCACAGGTCAAAATCAAGATTCTGCGCGAAGGTGCAGCCGCTTATGCCACCGCTTTGAACTTTCTTAGCAATGTGTTGGAGCAAGGTTTTCCTCATAGCTACAAAATACTCTTAAGCAGCAAAGCTAAAGCCACTTTCCCTGTACCCAAATTAGGTAAAGGCAAAACCCTGCAGTTTTTTGCGAATGCGGTGCAGTATCCAGAGTTGTATGCGGAATTAGAGCGCTACGCGACTACCGCCATGCAAGAGTATGAGTGGTACACCGACCAAGAAAACGAATATTGCGCCATGCCCGGCAGCTACGCTGTTTTTGCGTTGGCATTGGCGGATGAGCGCTATTTGCCCTTACTACAGCGTTACTTGCATCAGGTGGATGATGAGCACCAAATGGTGCATCAACAGTTTCTCAAAATCTTGCTAGAACAACGCGGCATGACGGCAGCCAATAGCGCGATTATGGTGGATGGCATAGGGCGCGTGAACGGCGACTTTAAAGCCAAAGTAGCCCCAGTATTTGAAAGTGCAGAGGCGTTGCTGTTATTGCTAGAACAAAGCCGCACGTTGGATAACTATGCCCTGCAAACGTTGGTGTACTTTATCTGGGGCTCTGAGGCGGCGCTGCGTAAAGTGCATAAACTAGCGCCGGAGCCTCAGAAGGCGTTGCTGGGGGAGTTGCTGGAGCTATGCGGCAAAGCGTAGGCAAGGTGTGCTTTGTGCGACTGGTCTGTGAGTTATTTACGTGTTTTGCAGTAGCTGCTGAATGTGTTTTTTCATGATGCTCATGGTATGGCGCAGCAGTTCAGACTTTGCCGCCCAGTCTTCATCTATCCTATTCACATAGCCGTCTCTGGCATAGCGTAGCAGCTCTGCGTGCTCAGCCTCCACGCGTTCAGCGGCCCACGTGGCGGCGTGGTCTTTAGAAGTAAACTCACCAGTGCAGGCGGTGTACCACATGCGCGCTAACGTTAGTAGCACGTTGCGTTCATCGCCTTCAGCAGATGCTACTAATGAGGGCAGTAAATCGCTGATAGCTTGCTGTACATCAGCGTCGGGAATGGTGGGTAGTTGTGGAGCATTAGTAGCCGTATACAACGGCAGCACAGCCTGTTTTGCTTGAGCCAAAATCAATGTGTACTCAGGGTCGGCACTGGTCTCTTCAAGGTCACCATTTTCTATGTCTGCTCGTAGCCATTCGCCATAGATGAACTCACAACGTGCGGGATAGTGCGTCACGCTAGGATCATCCGCCACAAAAATCATTACTTCTAAGGGGCGTCGCCCCGCCTTATCGGTGGGGTAGTGGCCAGAAATCTGCAGTAGTCCATACGCCAACCGTTGCCGGGTTTCTGTAGAAAGCGGTTGGTGAACAAACGCCAGCACATCCACATCACTGCGTGGGCGTAGCCCTTGCGTGACGGCAGAGCCATGCAAGTAAACCGAATGCAAATTATTGAGTAAGCTGCGCTGCAATAGTTGTAGCGCCTGTGAGGCTTCAGAGGGAATGGCTACGGTCATACAAAATGAATAAGGTGTGACGAAGGGCTAAGGGGTTAATAGAGCTTTTCCCAACCCACCGCCATAGTATGCAATTTTCTAACGCCCCATACCGTAAATTCAGAAAGTTCTTCGCTGTCCGGTGTATAAGGGTCGCGTAGCAGTATTTGTGCCTCGGCGCGTCTGGCGCCTGGCGCTAAGCCGAAATAGCTGTATACCGAGCCTACATAACATGACGATTCTGCCCATACAGGTATGGTACCTATGCCATCTACACTGTAATGCAAGGCTGAGCCTATGGAATAAGACCCTAGGTCTTCAGGCGCAGTGTCTGCCGGTACGGGACACAGTGGAGTAGGAACATCTGTAGCTACCGTTTTGGTGTTCTGCATATTGCCTAATTCGCTAAACAGTTTAGCTTGATCTACATAGGCTGCAGGGTTGGTACGCGCTCGTTTATCAGGTGGGGTAACGCCTGTAAATTCAGTTTTATAACTGACGGTGATGACAGGCACTTCGGCAGTGTGGTGAAAAGGTCGTAAGAGGTAGAACTTTTCTTGGCTAAAGGTGCCGTCAAAAAATAGCGCATAAATTTGCCCGTCTATATCCAACCATGTGCTCCATTGGTTGGCGCCACGCCCATTTTCGGTAAACAGTTCGCCAGGCATGAATGAGTCATCTTCTGGAGCAGCATCCGCGTCCGCAACAAATTGCTCACCATCGCGTTTAAGTACGCCGGTGTAGCTGAATAACCCTGTGCCGCCTATATAGCTTTCGATGATCAGATCGCGCTGACCATCATTATCCAAATCCATCAGGGTGTAGGAAATATTGCCAGACTCTGAGTAGGCAGTGATGTCAGAGTTTTGTATTGCTTTCCACTCATCTGGGCTAATGCTTTGATCGGGCTTAGATAGTTTGGCGCTGTCGGTTTCTACGTTGAACTGCTGTTCGAAATAGCTAATAGGGCGCTTGATAGGAAAAGCGGCAACCAATGATTCCTCTAATGGTCGGTCACTTAGCAACTGCGAGGTGAGTACGTCGTACAGCTTGTATAACGCTGCTTCGTCTTTGTTGGTGGCAGCAACCGCTGGGGCTAGCACTGAACCCAATAGTGTGCAGCCCAATACGGCAGAAACAATCCGACTATGGCGGCGCAGCAAAAAGGGCTGTGCGGTAAGAGATCGCTTAGCGTGTGATGGGGCGTAAGGGGCTGGTTGGTGGCCAGCGAAAAAATCAGTAAGCATGGCGGCTCTTGGTCAGAATGCGTGGTACTGCAGTGGTTTTCTCTAACAACACAGTATACGCGTGTGTTTACTAAGTCGCGTAGTGCTGAAAATATTTGTTATAGAAGTTTCATGAGTTTTAGTTATTAATAG
>SRSN01000052.1 GCA_004791645.1 Alcaligenaceae bacterium 429 | reverse complement strand
ATATAACATTAATACTTTAGAAATGTAACGAGGCTCTAGACATGGAAGCATCTGGGAAAACAGCGCGCGAACTATACGAACAAATTAAAGCTAAACCTGTTCGTCCACGTTTTGGTTTTGGCAAAAAACCTATTTTGGTGAACATCGATTTGCAGAAGTCGTACACCAACGTGGGTGAGTTTGCGACGGCTTACGAAACAGATCCAAAGCAGATGGAGCATGTAAATGCTTTGGCAGGTGCATTCCGTGCAGCAGGTTTGCCAGTGGTATGGACGTATGTGGCGTACATGGAATCGGGCGAAGATTGTGGTGTATGGGGTACCCGTAGTGATACGCCTGACTCATTACAGAACATCAAAGTAGGGTCAAGACGTGCTGAGTTTGACGACAGGTTGAAGATTGATCATGTGAAAGACATCATCATCAATAAACGTATGGCGTCAGCGTTTTTTGAGACTAATTTGCGTTCATTAATGACGTGGCACGGTTGCGATAGCGTCATTTTGACGGGCGGGTCTACATCAGGCTGTGTACGTGCAACAGTGGTAGATGGTATTTCCAACGGGTATCGCATGATTGTGGCCGAGGAGTGCGTGGCTGATAAACATGAAAGCCCTCACTTTGCCAATCTGTATGACATCGCGATTAAGTACGGTGACGTAGTGCCTACCGCAGAGGTACTGGCTCATGTACAGAGCATGAAGGGGTAAGGCATGAGCCATACACAAGTCAGTGACCTTCAGCTCTACGATTATTTGCCTTATGACCAACGCCCTAAACTGGTGTGGCCGGGCGAGTCGCGTATTGCCGTATGGATTGCGCCCAATATCGAGTTCTATGAGTTAAACCCTGCGGCGAATGCCTCCAGAGCGGCTTGGCCGCGCCCACATCCTGATGTGCAAGGTTACTCACATAGAGATTACGGTAATCGTGCCGGATGGCAGCGCATGATGAGAGCGATGGACGAAACCAACTTTAAAGGTTCGGTGTCGTTAAACGTGGCCCTGTGTGATCACCATCCAGAAATCATTAAAGCATGCGCAGATCGTGGATGGGAGTTTTTCTCGCACGGTATCTACAACACGCGCTACGTGTATGGCATGGATAAAGAGCAAGAGCGTGCGATTATCCGCGATTCACGTCAGACCATTCATAAGTGGACAGGGCAGTCGTTGGATGGGTGGTTGTCACCTGCATTGTCAAATAATCCTTGGAGCCTAGATGTACTGGCCGAGGAAGGGGTGCTATATACCTGCGATTTATTTCATGATGATCAGCCCACACCTGTGAATGTCGCGAATGGACGCATGATTAGCATGCCGTATTCGTTAGAAATGAATGATGTGATTGTCTATAACGGCAATCAGTTCACACCGCGTCACTATGGGGAAATGATTAAGCGCCAGTTCGATCAGTTGTATGCCGAGGGGGCAGAGTCAGGAACGGTAATGTGTATTCCCTTACACCCCTATCTTGTGGGGCAGCCACATCGTATCGATGCTTTTGCGGAAGCACTGGCCTACATCGCAGGGCATGAAGGTGTGTGGCAAACCACAGGGCGCGAGATTGCACATCACTACTTAGCGCATTATTACGACGACGTATCAGCCCAGATTGCGGGCATCAAACAGGCTGCAGAGGTGACAAAATGACAATTGATGCGACGTATTTGAGCTATCCCCACAGACATTACGGCATGGATCACGATCGTTATGAATGGTCTGATCTGTTTGAGAGAGCTCCCGTGCAATGGCCTAATCAGGCACGCGTAGCGTTATGGGTTACGCCTATATTGCAATGGTTTCCGTTGAATGCACCCGCTAAACCATTCCGTGCGCCGGGTGGTTTGACGATGCCTTATCCCGATTTTCGTCATTACTCTAGTCGTGACTATGGCAACAGAGTTGGCATATTCCGCATTATGCGAGTGCTAAAGGAATTGGGTATACCGGCATCTGTGGCGCTGAATGCGGCAGTGGCAGAGCGATACCCTGCATTAGTACAAAGCCTGCTTAAACAGGATGTAGAGCTCATCGCACATGGTAAAGACATGGGGCATGTGCATCATGCTGAACTGAGTGAGCAAGACGAAGCACAACTTATAAGCTCTAGCGTAGAGTTGTTGCGCCGTATGAGTGGTCAAGCTATTACGGGTTGGCTGTCACCGGCACGTAGCCAGTCCGCTAATACGATGGACTTGCTAGCAGCGCAAGGCGTGCGTTATTCCTGCGACTGGGCAAACGATGACTTGCCTTATGCCATGAAGGTAACCAGTGGCGAGCACTACGCTATGCCTTTGGCATTTGAAACAGACGACCGAGTTATTTTCCAAGAGTTTCATCAAAACGAAGATGAGTGGCTCACACAAATCAAAGATCGTTTTGATGTGTTGTATCGCGAGTCACAGCAGTATGGTGGACGCGTGATGAGTGTACCGCTGCATGCGTGGGTGTCTGGCGTGCCATTTCGTATCGCTAAAGTACGAGAGGCGTTGGAATACATGTTGGGACACAGCGGCGTGTGGGCGGCGACGGGAACAGACATTTTAGATGCGTATTGCGCTTCAGTTGCGAAGGCTGGAGAGCGTTAATGTCCAGCAGCAAGAAGGCCGTTGTGGCGCGCACCATGTTTGACAAGATTTGGGACAGGCACGTGATCTTGTCCCAACCGGATGGGCCGGATTTGCTGTACGTGGACAGAGATCTTATTCATGAGGGTTCTTTCCATGCTTTTGATGATCTACAGCGTCGTGGTTTAACTGTTCGTAAGCCCAAACAAGTATTTGGGATGCCAGACCATTATGTGCCTACACGTTCGCGCACGGCAGAAGGTGCGGCAACCATAGAGCTCACGCACATGATTCAGCAGTTTGATCGCAACATGCAGTGGAGTGGTGTGAACCATTTCTCGTTGCAAGATCCGCGGCAAGGCATTGTGCATGTGGTGGCACCCGAGCAAGGGATTACGTTGCCTGGGCTCTTGGTAGTGTGTAGTGATAGTCATACTTCTACCAACGGGGCGTTGGGAGCCATTGCTTTTGGTATAGGCCAGTCTGAAAACGCGCATGTGATGGCAACGCAGACTCTATGGCAATCGCGCCCTAAAGTCATGCGTATTACGGTAGACGGGATACGTGCTCAAGGGGTGTCAGCCAAAGATGTGGTGTTAGCCATCATTGCCCGTATAGGGGCATCCGGTGCCACTGGTTACGCCATTGAATATGCAGGGTCTGTCATACGCGATATGAGTATTGAGGAGCGCCTGACTGTCTGCAATATGTCTATAGAGGCGGGTGCGCGCTGCGGTATGGTGGCGCCGGATGACACGACCTTTGCTTATATAAAAGGCCGTGCGTACGCACCTGCAGGTGTCTTGTGGGAGCAAGCCGTAGACGATTGGCGCAGTCTAGCCAGTGATGCAGAAGCGGTTTTTGATAAAGAAGTACTCATAGATGGCAATGCTATTACGCCGATGGTGAGTTGGGGGACCAGCCCTGAAGATGTCAGCTCAATTTCAGCGCAGGTGCCGGACCCTTTGTCCTTTGGCGATGTGTCGCGTCAACAAGCCGTAGAGGCTGCGTTGCAGTACATGGATTTACAACCGGGCATGGCGTTGGATGCGATAGCGATAGACATGGTGTTTATAGGTTCCTGTACCAATAGCCGTTTGGAAGACTTACGCGAAGCGGCAAACGTATTACGTGGCAAAAAGGTGTGCGTTCCTACTATTGTGGTGCCCGGTTCAGGGTTAGTGAAAAAAGCAGCAGAAGCAGAAGGCTTGGGGCGTGTATTTCAAGAGGCAGGAGCACAGTGGTTGGAGCCAGGGTGCTCTAGTTGTGCGGCCATGAATGGTGATGTGGTGCCGGCAGGTAAGCGCTGTGCCTCTACGTCTAATCGTAATTTTGTGGGTCGCCAAGGTAAAGGGGCTCGCACGCATTTGTTAAGCCCAGCGATGGCGGCTGCAGCAGCGCTATACGGTAAGTTGACCGATGTACGCCGCCTTTCAACCGAGGTGCAGACATGAAAGCTTTTGTATGTGTGGAAGGCGTAGCGGTGCCCTTTGAGCAACGCAATGTGGACACAGATCAAATTGTGCCGGGGCGTTTCCTGAAACGAGATCGCGCACTGGGGTATGGAGCCGTGCTATTTCATGACCTGCGTTTCACCGAGCAGGGTGAAGAAATTGCAGAGTTTGTGCTAAACCAGCCCGCGTATCGTGAGGCCACAATTTTAGTCACTGGCGAAAACTTTGGTTGTGGTTCATCGCGAGAGGCCGCCGTTTATGCTTTAGCCGATTACGGTATACGTGCTGTGATCGCCCCCAGTTTTGGGGACATTTTCCATAATAACTGCCTGAAAAACGGGATTTTGCCGGTGTGTTTACCCGAGCATCTGGTTTCCCAAATCGGCGAGGCATTGCGTACCCAGCAATACCACAGCGTGGTAGTGGATCTGGAAAATCAACAGGTGAGGTTACCCGACGGTACCGCTTACCCCTTTCATGTGGATGCATTTTGGCGCACCTGTTTGCTTCAGGGTATGGATGAGTTGGAGCTTACCTTAAGCCACCAAGACAGTATTAGCAATTTTGAAGACAACTATTACCAACGCTACCCTTGGGCAAAGCTGTAGTACAGGCGTGCCCAGCTACTTGGCTGGTCAAGGTGGTGAATGGGTTTGGGGAGACAGAATATGGCGATAAAGCCAGCAATAGAGGCAGAGTTTGAGTTCAGTGTGCCCGTAGTCATTGTAGGTGCTGGAGCCTGTGGGCTGACAGCGGCATTGTCCGTGGCAGAACAAGGTGTAGAGATGCTGGTACTGGAGCGCGATGAGCACCCTAGTGGTAGCACGTCGTTATCGGCGGGATTGATTCCAGCAGCAGGTACGCAACTGCAAAAAGAAAAGGGCATAGTGGATACGGCAGAGCAGTTTGCGGAAGACTTAATGGCTAAAGCGCATTACAGAAATGATGCGGTAGTTGTTAACGCCGTAGCAACTGCTTCGGGGAAGACCATTGATTGGTTAATGCGTGAACACAAGCTAGATTTGCACTTGGTAGAGGGGTTTCGTTACCCCGGGCATTCACAGTACCGCATGCACGGGCCGCGCTCGCAATCGGGGGCGGATTTAGAAAGTATGTTGTTGGCTGCGGCCTCACAGGCACAGATAGACATCATGACCAGCGCTTCAGTGGAGGATTTATACGCCACCGAGTCAGGTGAAGTCGTTGCGGTTTCATTTAAACGTCCGGATGGTTTGGTAGAGACAGTAGGTTGCGAAGCCCTGATTTTGGCGTGCAATGGTTTTGGCGGTAATCCAGAAAAAATAGCGCAATTTATTCCCGAGATGGTGGAGGCCGAGTACTGCGGCCATACATCCAACACAGGTGATGCGTTGGACTGGGGATTGGCGTTGGGTGCGCAGGCGGAAGATTTAGGCTCGTATCAAGGGCATGGTTCGGTGTCGGTGCCACATGGTTCGCCGTTAACTTGGGCGGTGGTGTCACTAGGGGGCATTCAGGTTAACCAGTTGGGAAAACGTTTCGCCAATGAAATGCGTGGTTACTCTGAGCACGCCGAAGAAGTCCTGAAACAGCCCGGGCAATACGCATGGAGTATTTATGATGCCCGCTGCGAACAGCCTGCCTTAGCTTTTCATGATTACAAAGAAGTGCAGGCTTTGGGTGGCATACGTCACGCAGACAGCATAGAAGAACTTGCGGCGGTTACCGGTCTGCCGTTAGAGGCGCTACGTGAACAATTGGAGCTTGTGCATGGTTATACCCAAGGTCAGCAACAGGATCCGCTGGGTAGACGCTTTACGTCAGAGCAGGCTCTGCAAGCACCCTATAGAGCGGCCAAAGTAAGTGGTGCACTGTTTCATACCCAGGGTGGGCTGACGGTGGATAGTCATGCCCGTGTATTGAAGCCAAATGGTGAGGTCTTGCCTAATCTTTATGCTGGAGGCGGCGCTGCACGTGGATTTTGTGGGCCGGGGGCCGATGGTTACTTATCGGGTAATGGTTTGTTGACAGCCGTGGTGTTGGGGCGGTTGGCAGGTTTAAGCGCCTGCAGCCAGCTACAACAACGTGACGATAATTAAAAAGCTGGGTGTATGCGCTACAAAGCACCCAATCAGGAGATAAGACAATGAATGCATTTGATCAAAAACGCAGACAAGTGTTGAAGTACGGTATGGCCAGCGCTGTGATGTTAGGCGTTCCAGGTTTTTCCAGAGCGCAGTCTGTACGGCCCATTAAGGTAGGTATTCTACAGCCCGTCACGGGCACATTTGCGCAAGATGGTGGTTTGGGCCGCTTAGGCGCAGAGCTCGCCATCGCACACATTAATGCGCAGGGTGGTATTAAAGCATTAGGTGGTGCGCCATTGGAAATGGTATTTGCCGATGCGCGTTCTAACCCCGAGGTTGCTGTACAAGAAGTAGAGCAGCTGCACAATCAAGGTGTAGTGGCAATTGTGGGCGGCTTCGCTAGCCCCATTTGCTTAGCAGCGACACAAGCAGCCTCACGCTACGACATTCCTTATTTGGTGGATGTGGGGGTGTCAGACCAAATTGTACAACGCGGCTTAAAAAACACCTTTAGGTTTGCGCCAGGCTTTGGCATTTGTTCGCAGTCAGCAATAGATAGCTTGGTCAACATGAACGAGTATGCTGGCAGCCCCGCCAAAACGGTGGTGCTGGTACACGAAGACGGTTTGTTTGGCTCCGGTTTGGCTAAGTTAATGCAAACAGAACTGCCTAAACACGGTTTTGAAATCTTGGATGTGATCGCGCACCCAACACCGGCCAGAGACATGTCCAACGTCGCATTGCGCATTCGATCATTACGTCCTGATCTGATTATCCCATCGTCATACTACGGTGAAACCGTGTTGTTGATGCGTACGTTGCAGCAACAGCGAGTACGCGCCAAAGGGATTTATGCGGTGTTGAATGGCGCTGCGTCCAATTTTAGGTTTGTGAAAGAGTTCCCACAAGCAGCTGAGAACATTATGGACTGCAACCACTGGAGCGATCCACGCAACGAGCAAGCTCAAGCGCTACGTAAACAGGTGGAAGACAGTGGCACTACGTGGACATACAACATAGCACTGAATTACTCCAACGTTTTGCTGCTGGCTGATGCATTGGAGCGGGCAGGCAAGGCAGATCGCATTGCGGTGATTGAAGCACTGCAGACGTCTCAGTTTGATGGTCACATCATGCCATATGGCCCAACACGCTTTGTGGATGGCCAAAATATGGGTGGTGCACCCGTTGTGACGCAGGTTCAGCAAGGTGATATCAAGGTGATTTATCCGTCGGAATTTGCGGATGCTAAACCTAATTATCCGTTGTAAGTGAGAGTGGTCTGGGTATCTACGGATCCCCATCAATGAGAGACAAAAATTATGTACTCAATGAGTATCGTAATCGAGGCAATTTTAAATGGTGTGCTGACTGGCTCTATTTATGCTTTGATCGCCTTGGGCTTAACGCTGGTGTATGGCGTGTTGCACATCATCAATTTTTCGCATGGTGCCATGTTGGCGGCATCCATGTTCTTGGTTCTATCGTTGAACCAGCATTTCAATTTAGACCCGTACATACAGCTTCCTATCATTGTGCCTGCGTTGTTCATCGTGGGTTATGTGATTCAGCGTTTTCTAATTGGCCCCGGCAGTCACGGTAGGGATGAAAACATTCTGATTATCACCTTGGGCTTATCCATCGTGATTGAAAACGTGTTGCTGGCGATTTTTAGATCAGATGTGCGTTCGTTGTCATCGGATTACTCCTTTGATGTATTTGAGTTTGGCCCCTTTATTTTCTCGCAAGCTCGTGTATTTGGGTTGTTTGCTTCGGTGCTGACGGCTGCCTTGTTATGGGTGTTCTTGGCAAAAACCAATACGGGAAAAGCCATACGTGCTGTTTCTAAAGAGAAGCTGGGCGCGAGTTTGGTTGGGGTTAATGTGAAGCATATTTATGCTGTCACCTTTGGTATTGGGTGTGCATGCTTGGCGGTGTCTGCATCATTATTGCTCCCCACGTTTTATGTGTACCCCAGCATTGGTAGTGCCTTTGTATTAGTCGCATTCACGGTGGTGGTGCTGGGTGGTATGGGCTCCATTGTGGGGGCTCTGGTAGGTGGTGTTTTTATTGGCATTGTAGAAAGCTTATGCGGTCTGTTTTTAGGTGAAAGCCTAGGCCAGATTGGGATTTTCATCACATTTATCCTGGTTCTACTGTTTAAACCTACCGGTTTTTTTGGAGCTAAAGCATGAAATTGAGTGCGTATTCCTCTATCGCTGCTGTGATTGTGTTGTTGATCGCACTACCGTGGTTTTCCTCCTCAAACGTAGTGATCAGCTTCATGATTTACACCCTGATTATTGCTATTGCAGCTCAGGGCTGGAACGTGCTGGGTGGGATGGCAGGGCAAATTTCGTTTGGTCATGCGGCATTTTTTGGCACAGGCGCTTATGTCATTAGTTTGTGGCAATTGAATTTGGGCTTCGGAGCATGGAGTGGTTTGTTGGTGGGGATCGCAGCGGGTGCCTTGGTGGGCTGGCTGGTGGGGTTCTTATCGTTCCGTGCTGGGTTACGAGGATCTTATTTTGCGCTGGTGACATTGGCATTTGCCGAGGTGTTCAGGGTGCTCACCAACGCTTCACCGTTAATGGGTGGAGCCTCAGGTCTGTTGCTGCCAATTAACTATGGTTTTGAACATTTGCAGTTTTCCAATCGTAAGTACTTTTATTGGTTAACGGTTGCGGTGTTAAGTGTGGGTTTGATCGTGGTGCGCAAAATATCATTCTCCCGCTTTGGTGCGCAATTGGCCGCTGTGCGCGAGAACGAAGATGCCGCAAAAGCATTGGGCATCAACGTGCTGAAGGTCAAACTGAAAGCCATTACGCTGTCTGGTGGGTTGGCAGCAGCAGCAGGGTGTTTGTATGTGCAATATTTTCTCTATATAGATGCGAGCTTGGCATTTGGGCCTAAGGTATCTGTGGAAGTATTACTGGCCAGTATGGTAGGGGGCTTAGGTACGGTGTTTGGTCCCTTGGTAGGGGTGCTGGGATTGCATCTGTTGGGCGAAGCAGTCAAAAGCTTTACCGGCGAAATTCCCGGTGTGGATATGGCGATTTACGGTGGTGTATTGATTGTGGCGGTGTGCTTCTTGCCGCAAGGCTTGTTGGGCTTGGGACGTAAGTGGCGTATTCGTTCTGCTAAAACTGAACAGGAGCAACGCACATGATTTTGCAAGCACAATCAATCACGATGCGATTTGGCGGTTTAGTCGCTATTAATGATGCATCGCTAGATGTGAAGAAAGGCTCTATCACTGGCTTAATTGGCCCTAACGGAGCGGGTAAAACGACCCTGTTTTCGGTTGCTTCCGGTTTTTTAAAGTGTTCAACCGGCCGAGTGATGTACGACGGGGTAGATATTACCGCTATGCCGCCGCATCGCCGTGCCGAGATGGGCATGGGGCGTACTTTTCAGATCGTGCAGCCTTTTGCTGGCTTAAGCACCTTAGAAAATATTGTGGTGGGTGCTTTTCTTCGTCATAAAGATAGAGACGAAGCCGAGGCCGTTGCACGTGATGTGGCGCATAGAGTAGGGCTGGAACATGCACTGTATCGTCCTGCAGCAGGGTTAACCGTGGCGGGTCGTAAACGCTTAGAGCTTGCTAAGGCGCTGGCTACGGAACCTAAATTATTGCTGCTGGATGAAGTGTTAGCGGGTTTAAACCCTTCAGAAATTCGCGACATCATTCCGGTCATTGAAGGCATTAGGGCAGAAGGCATCTCCGTTTTGATGATTGAGCATGTCATGCAGGCAGTGATGAGTTTGTGTGACTACCTCTACGTACTAGCGCAAGGGAAAATCGTGTCACAAGGTGAGCCACGTGCGGTGGTAAGTGATCCTTTGGTGATAGAGGCGTATTTAGGCCACGGTGCCGCAAACCGATTGGCGAAGCAGGAGCAACAGCATGCTTGAAATTAAAGCGCTAAAAGCGGGATATGGCACCGTGGAAGTGCTGCGCGGAATCGATCTGCAGGTAAAAACCGGTGAAATAGTGGCCGTTTTGGGGGCAAACGGCGTAGGCAAAACCACATTAAATATGGTGCTGTCTGGCATGTTGAAGGTGAGTGCAGGAAGCATTGATTTCAAAGGTGCAGCATTACCCAAAAGCAGTGAGCACATTGTTAAAGCGGGTTTGATTCATGTGCCTGAGGGTAGAAAGATATTTCCTAATCTGGCGGTACATGAAAACTTAGAGCTGGGTGCTTACCTGCGTGGGCAAGCCAATAAGCAACGCAATCTTGAGCGCATCTATGATTTATTTCCTCGGTTGCGCGAACGTATTAACCAGAAAGCAGGCACGTTATCCGGTGGTGAGCAGCAGATGTTGGCCATAGGTAGGGGCATGATGGCCGAGCCGGACTTTCTCATACTGGATGAGCCGTCATTGGGGCTGTCCCCTTTATTGGTGGAAGAAATGTTTGCCCTCATACAGCGCCTGAATCAAGACGGACTGACCATCATGTTGGTAGAGCAGAATGTGGTGCAGTCATTAGAGTTAGCGCACCGTGCTTACATTATCGAGAATGGGCGCGTGGCCTTGTCTGGTGATGCCGAGTCCGTAGCAATGGACCCTGAGCTTAGACGTACTTATCTTGGTTTGTAAGACCAAAAAAAAGGAAGAATCATGACACTAAAACAGATTTTGCAACGTGGCGAGCAAATCATTGCGCCGGGTGTGTACGATGCGTTGACGGCTTTGATCGCTGAGCGCTACGGTTTTAAAGCCTTGTACCTGTCTGGTGCAGGTATTGCCTACAGTAAGTTGGGGAGGCCTGACATAGGCTTAGTCACCATGACTGAAGTGGTGTCGACCATAGAGTTGATACGCGACCGTGTGAGTAGCCCCTTAATTGTAGATGCTGATAATGGTCACGGTAACGCGTTGAATGTGCAGCGCACAGTACGCATGTATGAAAGAGCGGGTGCGAATGCACTACAGTTAGAAGACCAAAGTTTACCCAAGCGTTGCGGTCATTTGGCGGGTAAAGCCGTGGTGAGCAGTGTGGAAATGGTGGGAAAAATTAAAGCTGCAGTTGATGCGAGACACAGCGCTCAGACATTGATCATTGCTCGCACAGATGCAATCGCGGTAGAGGGGTTTGAGGCAGCACTAGAACGGGCTGAGCATTATGTGGAAGCGGGTGCCGATGTGTTGTTTGTGGAAGCACCAGCGAATCAAGAGCAACTGCACGCTATTTGCCAGCGCTTTGGTACGAGATTGCCCTTGTTAGCCAACATGGTAGAGGGTGGTTCAACGCCTATGTATACGGCACCAGAGTTGGGTGAACTGGGCTTCCAGATTGTGATTTTCCCGGGTGGCATTGCTAGGGCTCTAGCCAAAACAGCCGATCAATATTATGACTCACTGCACCTGAATTTAAGCAACATGCCTTTTAAAGATCGCATGTTGGACTTGAATGGTTTGAATGCATTGATAGGTACGCCTGAAATGTTGGAGCACGGTAAGCGTTTCGAGGCTAACGCGCAATAACGGATAACAGCACCATAATAATGGAGGCAACCATGTATAAAGTTCTGGTATTAGTGCCATTTCCGATGGATGACACCAACCTGCGTAAACGTGAGCAACAACTGCAAGCGGTGAGTTTGGGGCCGGGCATACAGTTTGAATTCAATGCAGTACGTATTGCGCCTGCCAACTATGTGAGCCAACAAGATGCGTTGTTGGCTGATATAGGCATGATGGAAGCAGGGTTGGCTGCGGAAGAGGCCGGCTATGATGCGCTGTGTATTGATACGGTGAGTGATGCAGGCATGGCTGTATTGCGGTCGGTACTCACGATTCCTGTTATCGGTGCAGGGCGCCATGCCATGCTAACAGCCCTGATGCTAGGCGACAGCTTTTCTATTCTCTCTATGTGGGACAGATGGAATCCTCTGTATCGCAAAATACTGGCTGAGTTAGGCTTGGCGCATAAATGTGCATCAATGCGAGCCGCGAATCTAGTGCCTAACAATCAGGTGTTGTTGGGTGGTAGGGAAGCGGAAGTGTTTCCCGTGCTACGTGATGTGGCCTTACGCTGTATAGAAGAGGATGGTGCAGACGTGATTGTGCTGGGCTCGACGACTATGCATGAGGCCCACGCCTACTTGGCTCAGCAACTGCCAGTGCCGGTGATCAACCCAGGTCCCTTGTCATACCGCTTAGCGCAGAATGCTCTGCAGTTGGGGGTGTCACACAGTCGTGCAACATACCCTGAACCACTGGCACCGCGCTTAGATACCTATAAAGCCATGGGCCTAGCGCTATAACGCAGGAGCAGATTATGTCCAGAATATTGGTAATTAATCCCTTCCCTTTAGATGAGGAAGGCGTCGCGCGTCGCGCAGCACAAGGTCAGCACGTAGAGCTAGACCCCAGTACAGAGTTGGTCTATAGGCCTGTGCGTGTAGGCTCTACCTCATTTATGTCGCACCACGATTGGCTATTGGCAGATATAGGTATTTACGAAGCGGCTGTGGATGCAGAAAAAGAAGGTTTTGATGCGGTAGTGATTGATACCATGAGTGATTCAGGTATGGCTGCACTACGCTCTGTATTGAGTATTCCTGTCATAGGTCCAGGTAAAGCGTCTATGTTGTATGCCTTGACCTTAGGTAATAGTTTTTCCGTGTTGGCTCAATGGAAACCCGCCTTGCCACGTTATAAGAAAGTAATCAGAGAGTATGGCTTAGAACGCCAATGCGCTTCTGTACGTTCCTTTGATATTGAGCCTGACTTTGTCAATCTTACCGAGGGCAAAGAAGATACGGTATTTCCACGTATGCTGGAAACAGCAATGCGTTGCGTGGAAGAAGACGGTGCAGAGGTAATTTGTCTGGGTTCTACTACCATGCACCTAGCAGCAAAGTACTTGGCCGAGCATTTGCCAGTACCGCTTATTAATCCAGGGCCATTCAGTTATAAGTTAGCTGAAACGTTGCTAAGCTTAAAGCTGACCCACAGTAGGCATGCTTATCCCTCACCGCACGTACGTAAAGATGAGTTAGTGCATGCGTTGGTGGATGCCGCTGTATAAGGGGTATGGTAGTAGGTAGGAAAATGGCCCACAAATGTGGGCCATTTCTTATGGTACTTACAAAGGCAATTCCCGATTCTGCACCAGATTCTTCATCACTAACGTAGACGTTAACCGCTGCACCCCCGGCATGGCAGAAAGCTGGCGGTCATACAGCACTTGGTAGGCTTCTAGATCTTTAACGACAATCTGCAGCATATAGTCGGGGTCACCAAACAAGCGCTTGGCTTCGATGATCTGCGGAATGTCGATCACGGCTGCTTCAAAACGGTTGATGTTTTCTTGGTTGCCATCGCGCATGGTCACAAATACTACAGCTGAAAATCCTAACCCTAAGGCGAGCGGATTCAACTGCGCACGGTAGTCTCGTATGGCTCCAGATTGCTCTAATGCCTTCAAGCGACGGTGGCAGGGAGACAGGCTTAAACCTACCCGTTCTGCCAGTTCGGTGATGGTTAAACGGCCATCCGATTGAAGTTCAGCAAGAATCTTCTTATCAAAGTCATCCATTCGCAATTTTCTTCCAAAAATGGACCTTATATGGTCTTTATTTGAAAGCACATTCTAATAGATTGGGGATATTCTTCCTATTGATTTTTGAGTATGTTTAATCAATAGAGGTTAGTGTGTCGTTCAGCATTTTGGCGTCGTTTTGGCTGGTGTCGTTTTTGTTGGTGATTGTGCCTGGTATGGATTGGGCCTATGCCATTTCGGCGGGTATACGAGGTAAGACGGTGGTCGCTCCTGCGGTGAGTGGGATGTTGTTAGGCCACTTGGCAGTGACGGGTTTGGTGGCGGCAGGAGTGGGGGCGATTGTGGCCGATATTCCTTATGCGCTAGATGCGGTTACGCTGGTTGGCGCTGGGTATTTGCTTTGGTTAGGCATAGGGATGATTCGCCACCCAGTTTCACCACTTGCAGAGTTCAGTAATGCGCCAGATCGCAGCATGCAGTGGATAGTGAAAGGCATAGGAGTAAGCGGTCTGAATCCCAAGGTGTTTTTGCTGTTTTTAGCGTTGTTCCCGCAGTTTGCTGACCCAGCCAGCTCGTGGCCCTTATCAGTACAAATGCTGACCTTAGGTGGGATTCATTTGGTGAGTTGTGGTGCCGTGTATTTACTGGTGGGTTATAGCTCACAAGCCGTATTGCAAACGCGACCTGAAATGGCTCAACGTGTTAGCCAAGTGTCGGGTTTCTGCATGATGGCGATTGCGGGGGCATTAGTGGTTGAGTTAGTGATACAGCACAGTTAATGCGCTGCTAAGGGGCATCAAACTGCCCCTTTTTTATACCTAAGCTGGTTTGCCCTAAACAATCAATAAAAGCGCGTAACTTAGGGGATAAGTCTCGGCTAGATGGCCATACTATCCAGATAGGAATAGAGTTTTGGGTGCAGTCTTCTAAGATGGTTTGTAGCTGCCCTTGCTGCACGTAATCGGCAACGCTAAAGTCTGGCAGGCAGGCAATGCCTTGGCCATTCAGGGTTAGGTGTAGGCGCATCTCTATGCTGTTGCACACAAATGAGCGTGGCAGCTCTATGGTTTCTTCCTCGTCATTCATAGGTAGGGGCCACGGCTCTAGTCTGCCGTTGGTAGGAAAGCGGTAATGCAAGCAGGTATGAGCAAGTAAGTCCGCAGGTTGCTGTGGGCGGCCATGCTGTTCAAAGTAGGCAGCCGAGCCCACTAATACGCGTTGTAGTGCTCCGATTTTGCGGCGTTTTAAACTAGAGTCTGTGAGTTTTCCTGTGCGTACCGCTGCATCAAAACCATCACCAATCACATCAACGATGTGGTCAGAAAAATCTAAGTCCAGTTCCACTGCGGGATAGTGCTTCATAAAACTGGCAATCGCGGGTTGGAACAAACCACTGTATTTGGGCAGGCTGACACGTAATTTGCCATGCGGGGTTTCGCTGGCGTTGGACATTTCTAACTCAGCAGCTTCTACTTCAGCCAGAATTCGCAAGCAGCGTTCAAGAAAACGCTCGCCATCGGCGGTTAAGGCTAAGGGACGCGTGCTGCGGTGAAATAAACGTACGCCTAATCGTTCTTCTAGTCGGGCAATCGTTTTGCCTACGGCCGAGGGCGATAACCCCAGTTCACGCGCAACCGCAGAAAACCCTAGTCGTTCTGCTACACGTACAAATACACCCATACTGCCCAAGTTATCGATCATATGCGATTCTATTTAAGACAAATCAGTCCGAAGTGTTGATTACTCTAGCATATTTTTCTTATCTGTTTTTGATCGTAAGCTACTGATCTTGCTTTAGTAGTGAGTGAACGCCAGTGCTGTTCCGTACTACGTGATTTTTACAGTAGAGAAACCATGTCTGATCTTTCACAGCCATCGTCTATGCGGTGGCTTCAATTGGCAGCAGCCTGTTTGACTGGGCTGCTTATTCCTTTATGCTTCACTGGGCCAGCAGTTGTGCTGCCGTCTATCAGTGCAGATTTAGGCGGAACCGCCACCCAGCTTAGTTGGATTATGAACGCGTACATCCTGAGTTATGGTGGCGCGGTGATGGTCTCAGGTAGTTTGACGGATATTTATGGGCGTCGACGTATTTGGTTGTTGGGCTTAGGCTGGTTTTGTGCCGTAACCTTTGCCATCCCTTTCATGCCATCGGTGTTTTGGATCGACATTTTGCGGTTGTTGCAGGGGTTGGGTGGTGCAGCTGCTTTTGCTGCAGCCATGACTTCCTTAGCACCGCTGTTTGAAGGGCAGGCACGCGCCAGAGCTTTTAGCCTATTAGGTACCACCTTTGGTTTGGGTCTGGCATTCGGCCCATGGGTGGCTGGCTGGATTGTAGAGATTAGCAATTGGCAGGGCGTGTTTTATGTGACGGGCTCAGTAGGGCTGGTGAGTATTGTGATGGTGATGGTGAGTACTTCTACCACACATGAAAACACCAGTGGTGCATTAGACTGGCCGGGGGCGATCAGCTTTACCTTGGCGTTGGGTTTGTTCACGTATGGCATGTTGTTGATTCCCGAAAAAGGCTGGTTGGATACGACGGTTATCAGCACCTTGGTAGCCTCGGTAATTGTGTTCTCTGTTTTTGTGATCATAGAGAAAAAAGTCGCCAACCCCATGTTGGATCTGAGCTTTTTTAAACAGCCGTCTTTTGTAGGTGTACAAGCCTTGGCGGCATCCCCTGCATTTTTGTTTATAGCCTTGATTGTGGTGTTACCGGGCAGGTTCATTGGTATTGATGGCTACAGTGCTTTGCAAGCTGGTCAGATGATGGTGTGGTTGGCGGCCCCCTTGCTGGTGGTTCCTGTCATCGCGGCAATGTTGACTCGTTGGTTTACTCCCGGAGTCTTATCTGGAGCCGGGTTGATTATCGTGGCGATGGGCTTGTTATGGTTGGCACAAGCATTTGCTGCAGAGGGTGCGCATCAAGTACAACTGCCGTTATTGCTCATAGGCATAGGCATTGGTTTGCCGTGGGGCTTAATGGATGCGATGGCGGTCAGTGTGGTGAGCGCTGATAGAGTCGGTATGGCGACGGGTATCTTTAATACGGTGCGAGTGTCGGCGGATGGTGTAGCCATTGCGGTGGTCAGCGTGTTGTTGGCTACCCTGATACAGCATAATTTGGTGTTAGATGTAGGTGCGTTACCAGCAGAGGCTGTAATTAAAGGGGCAGGCCTTGCTGCATTAGGAGAACTACGCGCAGCAGCCGAATTATTGCCCGGAGCAGAGCTAGCGTTGGCGCATAGCTACGCAGAGTCCTTTGTGTATGTGTTGTACGCGTTGGCAGGATTGGCGATAGTCATCGCGGTGTTAGTGTTTATGCTTTTGCGTCAGCAAGGCACGACAATGCCAGAGACGAGTGCAGCAGAATAATACAAATAGGCGCTAGCAACTGGTTCATTACTCCAGCACTAGCGTCTGCTTAAGGCAAACAAACAGATTGCATACAAAAGTGCTCCTGTTATCCAAGCCCAACCATTCCACGACGTTGCTGTATATAAGGCTGTAAAACCTAAGGGGCCGATGATAGCGCTTAGGTTCGTTAAGCTAGTGAGTGTTCCTTGCAGGGTGCCTTGTGCTTCGCTGTTGGTGGTGTTGGATAGCAGTGCTTGCAGGGCAGGCATAGCAATACCGCCAGCGGCGAGTAGAAATAATATAGGTACAACCATCCAACTTTGGGTAGCAAATGCTAAGAACAAGAGGCCTATAGCATCCGCTATCATTCCCACCGTTATCGTTTTCTTTTCTCCCAGATTTTTTGTTAAAGGCCCTGTCAAAAAAGCCTGGAAGAAAGCGTGAACGGCACCAAAACCGGCTAATGAGATACCCACCATCGCTGTGTTCCAGTGAAAGCGATCTTCGCCATAAATGACCCAAAGCGAGGCAGGTGCTTGGCCTATAAGCTGCACCAGAAAAAATACCAGCAGTAATCCTGTTAAGCCTGCTAATTCTGGCTTTCTAGGGTATGTAGTAGAGCGTTTTTTTGCTTGATATGCACCGGTATGAGTGCGGCTTTCTTTGAGCGCATAGCATGCCAGCAATAAGCCAACCCCATTGAGTAGAGCGGCGGCCACAAAAGGCCCATGTACAGAGAACGCGCCCAATAGTCCTCCTAGCGCTGGGCCCGCGATCATGCCTCCGCCATAAGAGGCGCCCATGTACCCGAACCATGTTGCTCGTTCCGTGGTGTTGGTGGAGTCAGCAATAGCAGACGCAGCCACTGCTCCCGTAGCCCCTGTAATGCCTGATAGCAATCGGCCTATGTAGAGCACCCAGAATGTAGGTGTAGCTGCAATGATGGCGTAATCTACCGTGGCACCTAACAAGGAGGCTAATAGGATAGGACGTCTGCCGTAGCGATCAGAAAGGCGTCCTAATATAGGGGCAAATATCACCTGAATGACAGCATAAAGCGATAGCAAAATACCATAGTGACTAGGGATTTGATGGCTGGGTAAAAACTCACGTAATAAAGCGGGTAGTACCGGCATGACTAACCCAAGCCCCATTGCATCCAGCGTAACGATGAGTAGGACTAGGCCTAGGCTTTTGTTCATCTGTGTAGTGGGTTGCATAAATGTGTTAAATTTATCACTGATAAATTTTCAGCACAAGGATAGCGCATACATGGCAAAACTTGATAGAGAAAAAGTGATACGTACCGCGTTAGCGCTACTGAATGAAGTAGGCGTGGATGCGCTAACCACGCGTAAGTTGGCAGAGAGATTGCAGGTACAACAGCCTGCGTTGTATTGGCATTTTCAAAACAAAGAGGCTTTATTATCGGCGTTAGCCGAAACGATGTTGGCAGACAGCCATACACACGCTATGCCCAAAGAGGGTGAAAACTGGCAAGAGTTTTTGGTTAATAATGCACGCAGTTTTAGGCTGGCGTTGCTAGCATATCGCGATGGTGCGCGCATTCATGCTGGTACGCTGCCATCGACACCTCAGTATGAAACCATTGAGGCTCAAGTGCGCTTGCTGTGTAGTGCAGGGTTTAGTGGCACGGATGCAATCCGGGTGTTGATGACGGTTAGTCATTACACGGTAGGGGCGGTGTTGGAAGAGCAAAATGCATTGGTAACTAGGAACATAGAAGTAGAGTGTGCGGCATCTACAACGATGTCAGAGTTTTTGTCTGGCCTGCTTAGTGATCAGGATGCTCTAGATGTAGCGCGTGCCTTTGAGTTTGGGCTGGAAGCAATGATAGTTGGGTTTAGGGGAGTTTTAGGCAAAACCCGCGTTGCATGATGAGTAATATCGCAGAATTCTTTGTTTCAATTTGAAATAAGTTTTTCAAATTTGACAATTTTATCGATAATTTTTTCAACATGGCTGGTTTATAA
>SRSN01000051.1 GCA_004791645.1 Alcaligenaceae bacterium 429 | reverse complement strand
CTTGCATGCCAGACATGAAACCAGTAATTGGCTCTGCTCATGCGCACCAACAATTGTGGTTGGCATTCGGCCATGCACACCAAGGCTTCACCTTGGGACCAGCAACTGGCAGGTTAGTCGCTGAAATGATGGAAGGCGACACACCTTACATCGATCCTCAGCCTTTCCGCTCTGATCGATTTGCGTAATATCAACGATTGTGCACACAAAAAAGACCCGCCTCCAGCGGGTCTTTTTTTATTAAGGGAAAACCTGAATATTCAGCATACATATCAGGTATATAGTAGTTTTAACGGTCCTGTATAAATACTGATCAGTCCATGCCTATACCTTACTTCTTATAGGAGGTTGTCATGTATATCCGCACTCTACAATGGTCGATGGATATCAACGGTGATGGGAAATTCAGCATGTGGGAGATTTGGGAAACCTTACGTTGGGCTTTCCAACTTCCCGGCAATTTGATCTTGGAGGCCATAGGCCAGTTCCCTGCGCTAGCCACACTACTACATGTGCAAGCATCAGCGAGCACAGGTTACGCCAGCCTAAATACCGTACCTACCAAGGTTCTCACCTTACTGTTTTGGATCTGTCTGTTTTTATGGCTAGTATCGCGCGGCAATAAGCCTGCAGCCCAAGCCAAACCTCGTACGCTGCTACTTCCTTTACCTAAAGACTATCCAGTCACCATGAAGTAAGCACGTAAAAAAACCAGGCTTAGCCTGGTTTTTTTATTGCTGCCTTACCTACCATTCACTCGCCTACAAAATCATTGTGAGCGAGATAAGCCAAAGGCTGCTATGACAAAGCAGCCTATTTTACTTAGGCTGATGCCAAGACCTCTGCACCACCCATGTATGGGCGCAGCGCTTCTGGTACACGCAATGAGCCGTCTTCTTGCTGGTAGTTTTCCAAAATAGCCACCAATGCACGACCTACCGCCAAACCGGAGCCGTTCAGTGTATGCACGTACTCTGGTCTGCCTTTGTCTTGACGGAAACGGGCTTGCAAACGACGGGCTTGGAAAGCTTCACAATTAGACACTGAGGAAATTTCACGCCATGTATTTTGTGCTGGCAACCAAACTTCTAAGTCGTAGGTCTTAGCAGCGGAAAAGCCCATATCACCGGTACACAACGCTACAACACGGTATGCCAAACCCAGACGTTGCAGAATAGTTTCTGCATGGCCACGCATGGCTTCCAGCGCTTCGTACGAATGCTCAGGATGCACCACTTGCACCATTTCCACTTTATCAAACTGGTGCTGGCGAATAATGCCGCGCATGTCTCTACCACCACTACCTGCTTCAGAACGGAAGCATGGTGTGTGGGCCGTCAACTTCACTGGCAAATCTTGCTCGTTCAGAATCTCATCACGTACCGAACCGGTCAGTGTAATTTCAGACGTAGAGATTAAGTACAAATCCTCTGCCGAGTTCTCTTCGTCATCGCTCTCTTGGCCACCTTTAGTGACCCAGAACATGTCGTCTTTGAACTTAGGCAATTGGCCTGTACCGTACAACGTGGAACCGTTCACGATGTATGGTGTATAGCACTCGGTGTAGCCATGCTCTTGTGTTTGCACATCCAGCATGAATTGCGCCAAGGCACGGTGCAAGCGGGCAATATTACCGCGCAGCATCATGAAGCGTGCACCAGACAACTTACGGGCAGACTCAAAGTCCAAACCGATGCGCTCACCGATTTCTACGTGATCTTTAGCAGGAAAAGCGAAAGGCGCAGGAATAGCATCTGGTGCGGAATTACCGGGCACCCAACGGCTAACCTCTACGTTTTGCTCTTCGGACTCACCCACAGGTGTGCTGCTATGTGGCAAGTTAGGAATGCTTTCCAACCAACCAGTTAGCTCAGACTGCACAGCAGCCAATTGTTGCTCTAACTCTTGCAGCTTTTGTGGAATCTGTTTGGATTCTTCCATCACGGCGGAAGCATCTTCACCCTTAGCTTTCAACTGGCCTATTTGTTTAGCCAATGCATTGCGACGTGCTTGCAAAGACTCTGTTTCCACCTGTACGGATTTACGTTTGGCTTCTAAGCCATTAAAACGGTCTGTATCAAAGGCTACACCACGCGTTGCCAAAGCAGCGACAACAGCGGGTAGGTCTTTACGCAATAAGGTGATATCTAACATGGGTGAAGAAGTACCATTAAAAAATTCGTTGGCTACATTGTAGCGAATTTATTTGTTTTTTTTCTGACGCGCTTCGGCGTCCCACGCTTTTAGCTGTGCCAGTTTTTGACCAATTTTGATTTCCAAACCTCGGTCTGTTGGCTGATAAAAGCGTGGCTGCATACCATCGGGGAAATAACGCTCGCCCGCAGCATAACCATTAGGCTCATCGTGTGCATACCTGTACTCGCTACCATGCCCTAACTCTTTCATGAGCTTCGTAGGGGCATTACGCAAATGCATAGGTACTGGTGCACTGCCTTTATCCATCACAAAGCGACGGGCTTGGTTATAGGCCATATAGCCCGCATTGCTCTTTGGTGCAATCGCCAAATACAAGAGTGCTTGTGCTAATGCTAGCTCACCCTCTGGTGAGCCTAAGCGTTCATAGGTAGCCGCCGCATCATTCGCTATCTGCATGGCTCGTGGGTCAGCCAAGCCTATGTCTTCCCACGCAATACGCACAATACGACGCGACAAGTATTTAGGGTCTACGCCACCATCCAGCATGCGACAGAACCAATACAACGACGCATCGGGGTCCGAGCCACGTACAGACTTATGCAACGCGCTAATCTGGTCGTAAAAAGCATCGCCACCTTTATCGAAACGTCGCAGGTTTTGCGACATAGCAGTTTCTAGCCATTCTTCATCGACGGCTAAACGCCCCGCTCCATTGGCAGACTCTGCCACCACTTCCATGGTGTTCAATAAGCGTCTGGCATCGCCATCCGCCCATGTGCACAGTTGCTCTCGGGCAGCTTCAGTAAAACTCAGTTGCCCGCCATAGCGCTCCTCTTCGTTCAACACGATGAGTGCTCTATCGAACAACGACTGCAAGTCTTCCAGCGCTAAGGACTGCAGCACATACACGCGAGCACGCGACAATAAGGCCGAGTTCACCTCAAACGATGGATTTTCGGTGGTAGCACCAATAAAGGTGAACAGCCCGCTTTCTACATACGGTAAGAAAGCATCTTGCTGAGACTTGTTAAAGCGATGCACCTCGTCCACAAACAGAATGGTACGGCGACCTTGGGCTTGTGCAACCTGTGCTTTGGTGACGGCCTCGCGTATGTCTTTAACACCACCCAGGACGGCTGAAATCGCTAAGAACTGCGCATCAAAACCTTGCGCCATCATGCGTGCCAACGTGGTTTTCCCTACACCAGGAGGCCCCCAAAAAATCATGGAGTGTGGTCGACCAGACTCAAAGGCCACGCGCAATGGCTTACCTGGCCCAACGAGGTCTTGCTGCCCTGCCACCTGATCTAATGTGTTGGGACGCATACGTTCGGCTAACGGCGCATACACACTAGGTGCTGCGCCACCGGATTCGGAAGAAAATAGATCTGTACTCATGTGCCTATTGCATCACGGCATACGTACCAGATCCACCCCTGCCGGTACCTCGAAATGAAAACGCTCTGCGGCAATGTTTTCTTGCTGCTGCAGAGTTTTCAAACTAATACGTGTGGTTTGACCAAAGGTGTCACGCAGCTCTAACTTGGCAGGCAAGTTATCTTTGAAACCTATATCCACATACTCAAAACCGGCATCTGAAGTACGAGGCTGCGCACGCAACCATTGCATACCATCACGGTCGGCTAGATCAGTCAGGTTAAAGGCGTCATCAATACGGCGCGAACCAAACAGAATGGCAGCGGGTGATGTACCAATAGCATCATCTACCCCACGCTGCGTAACTTGCATTAGGTCTGGATCGTATTGGTACACAAACTGGCCATCAGACAACACCAACTGCTCGTAGGGGCGTAAAACCTCCCAACGGAATTGACCTTGCCTGTGGAACGCAAATTCACCATCTTGAGTGGCTTGCGGCTCGCCCTGTGCACCAAATACCTGCTGGCTAAATTCACCGGTAGCGGCTTGTACGTTTTTCACGAAAGAACGCAGTTGTATGCTGGCGGTCTCTGCCCACGCCATCGCACTTGCACTGCTTAATACTACCGCTACCATCAAAGATTTAATTGTCATCGTCATCCGCCGCGCCTCCTGTTGGCGCCAATATTTCACGATTACCGTTGGGTTGCATGGCAGACACCACACCCGCCATTTCCATCTGCTCTAACAAACGTGCAGCGCGGTTGTACCCAATGCGCAAATGACGTTGTACAGAAGAAATAGAGGCGCGGCGGTTTTTCAACACAATCGCCACGGCTTGATCATACAGGGGATCAGACTCGGCATCGACCATGCCAGTAATGGCATTTACACCATCGCCTGTTTCGCCTGGCTGTATGCCATCTAAGATGCCATCTTCGTAATTTGGTTCACCACCATGCTCTTTTAAATGATCCACCACACGGTGCACTTCATCATCATGCACAAAGGCACCGTGCACACGCACTGGCAAACCTGTACCCGGCGGCATATACAACATATCGCCTTGGCCTAATAACGTTTCTGCACCCATTTGATCCAGAATCGTGCGCGAGTCTACACGCGACGATACTTGGAACGAAATACGGGTAGGAATGTTGGCTTTAATCAAGCCAGTAATCACATCCACGCTAGGACGTTGAGTAGCCAAAATCAAGTGAATACCAGCTGCGCGGGCTTTTTGTGCCAAGCGGGCAATCAGTTCTTCGATTTTCTTACCGGCTACCATCATCAAGTCGGCTAACTCATCAATCACCACTACGATGAATGGCAAGGTGCTAAGTGGCTCTGGTGCGTCAGGTGTCAGCGAGAAAGGATTAGGAATAACCTCGTCTTTCTTTTGCGCTTCACGTATCTTGGCATTAAAACCAGCCAAGTTACGTACACCCAATTTACTCATCAGACGGTAACGGCGCTCCATCTCGTTCACACACCAGTTCAGCGCATTAGCAGCCTGACGCATGTCTGTAACCACAGGTGCTAACAGGTGCGGGATACCTTCGTAAACGCTCATTTCCAGCATTTTGGGGTCAATCAGGATCAGTTTGACCTCATCTGCCGTTGCTTTATATAGCAAAGACAAAATCATGGCGTTAATCCCAACGGACTTACCTGAGCCTGTAGTACCTGCCACCAGCAAGTGCGGCATTCTCGCCAGATCAGCCACGACTGGATTACCGGCAATATCTTTACCCAACACCATCGTCAGCAACGATGCGCTGTTGTGGTAAGTTTGCGAACCAATGATTTCTTCTAAACGCACCATTTGGCGTTTAGGATTAGGCAGCTCCAGCCCCATCAGGTTCTTACCAGGGATGGTTTCCACCACACGGATATTCACAAGGCTGAGTGAACGTGCCAAGTCTTTGCCCAGATTCACGATCTGACTGCCTTTCACACCGGTGGCTGGCTCAATTTCATAGCGCGTAATCACAGGGCCTGACTGTGCACTGACCACTGTAACGGTCACACCAAAATCAGAAAGTTTTTTCTCGATTAAGCGCGAGGTGTATTCCAAGGTTTCGGCAGAAACTGTTTCTTGGTTTTCATCAGCAGGGTCTAGCAAACTAACTTCAGGCAAGACACCATCACCGCTGCTAGTACCCGTTGCTTTAGGCACAGGCGCTACAAACAGTTTTTGCTGTTTTTCTTGCTGTACACGCTCAGATTTAGGCACTGAAGTAATAGCGGGTTCAATACGTACAGGCGTATCGTGCACCAATTTTTCTTGCTTGGTCGCTACGGACTCTTTACGCTCAGCGCTTTTCACTTCGCCCATACGGCGGTCTTCGCGAGCCGCTTTGAACTCTAACAAACGGGTAAAGACTTTCTCTACTACCCAACCTACTTTCTCGGCCACATGTAGCCATGAGAAGCCTAGGAACAAGCTAGAGCCTACTAAAATAGCGCCCAATAATAATAGCGTGGTGCCCGGGCTTCCTAGTGTCACCACTAAGAAATTCGCCAGCATCTGACCTATAGGTCCGCCAGCATTCGCAGGTAATTGTGCTATTTCACCCCATGCTTGGAAGTGCATGGCCTCAAATGCCATGCTGCCCAGTAGCAATAAAGTAAAACCCACACCTACTTCCCAACGCACTCGTGGTAGGGATTCTGGCGCTTTCACTTGTTGCGGCATCATCATGTGTGTCAATCGGTAAAATGCCACACCGATGCGTTGTACTAACAACACCACCCATAACCAAGCGCTAAAACCAAACAGGTAGTACAAGCCATCAGCCACATTCGCGCCAAAGGTACCACCTTTATTCTGTATCACGCCTGCGTGCACAGATTGCGACCAGCCGGGGTCCAGCGGACTCCACGTAGCTAGCACTAAGCCTAGCCAAGCGGCCAATAAGACAAAAACAATCCAACGCGCTTCACGCGCTAACGAAGTCAACCTCAGCTGTAATGGAGAGGGACCATTTCGTACGTTTTTGGATGAACGAGTAGAGGATGCGGGTAATCTTGCCATGGACTCATTATAATTGGCTGGTTATTGATTTTCTGGAATTTCTGTCATGTCGACTGTCAAACATGCAAAAGTGCTCATTTTAGGCTCTGGCCCTGCTGGTTACACTGCTGCAATTTACGCAGCCCGTGCCAACCTGAACCCCGTATTGATCACAGGTATGGAACAAGGCGGCCAACTGATGACCACCACTGATGTGGAAAACTGGCCTGCTGATGCCGCTGGCGTTCAAGGCCCCGATTTGATGGCCCGATTCCAGCAGCATGCCGAGCGCTTCGAAACCGAAATGGTATTCGACCAAATCACTTCTGTTGATTTGAGCAAACGCCCTTTCACTCTGAATGGCGACAGCGGCGCGGTATACACATGCGACTCCCTGATCATCAGTACGGGTGCTTCGGCCATGTACTTGGGTCTGGAATCCGAACAAGCTTTCATGGGCCGCGGTGTATCTGGCTGCGCCACATGTGACGGTTTCTTCTACAAAAACCAAGACGTTATCGTCGTAGGTGGCGGCAATACTGCCGTAGAAGAAGCCCTGTACCTGTCGAATATCTGCAAAACCGTGACTGTTGTACACCGTCGTGACACATTCCGTGCAGAACCTATCCTAACGGATAGACTGATGGAGCGTGTGAAAAATGGCAACATCCGTCTGAAACTGTTCAGCACATTGGAAGAAGTACTGGGTGATAACAGCGGCGTCACCGGTGTTCGTTTGCGCAACACACAAACTGGCGATACCGAAATACTGGATGTGATGGGTGCATTTATTGCGATTGGTCACCACCCCAACACTGAAATTTTCAAAGGCCAAGTAGACATGGAAAACGGTTATATCCGCACTCGTATGGGTCACGGCGGTATGGCTACCATGACATCTGTACCTGGCGTGTTTGCCGCAGGCGACGTACAAGACGACGTTTACCGTCAAGCCATTACTAGCGCAGGTGCTGGTTGTATGGCAGCTTTGGATGCTCAGCGCTGGTTGGAGAATGAAGGCCAATAAAAAGCCGGCAGGTGGGCTGGCAGCATTACGCGTATTGCGTCAACAACACAAAGCAGACTCGCGCGCCAAGGCGCAAGAGCCTGCTTGCCCACCTGATGCTGCCCCCGGTTCATTCTCTACTCTGCTGCACACCGCTCAGCCTACGGCATCAGGCTTAACGGCCGCCGATAAGGCTCTGTTTAAACACGAAACCCGTAATGACACACCGCTGGTAGCCGCAGAACGCCACCACACTACGGTGAAATCAGTTGTCGATAAGGCTCAACAGCAACAACGTCTGTTGCATGCCACCGGCCCCGATCTGCAAACATCCTTACCACTCATGTCATCAGACCACTATATACCGGCATGGTTAGAGTCTGATCCCTGTGAGTACTCTAGCCCTGCCTGTGGTACCGATGTATTGCGCTATTTAAAGCAAGACAGATGGATGATTATGGCCAACCTAGACTTGCATGGCGCTCGTCTGGATGAGGCTAGGCTAATGGTGACAGAGTTCATACAAGAATGTTTAGAGCACAGACTGAAGTGCATACGCATAGTGCATGGCGTAGGTTATGGCTCTAATCGTGAGGCTGGCCCTATTTTGCTGCCGGTAGTACGACGCTGGCTAAGCCAAATGCAAGACGTGCTTGCCTATGTAGAATGCAGCCCCCGCGAAGGCGGCAAAGGTGCTGTAAAAGTTTTATTACGTACCAGACGTCATTAAGCAAAAAGGCCAGCGGGATAATCCACTGGCCTTTTTGCGTTTTCTAGTTTTTATAGATACTGCTTTATTAAAATACCACCTAAGTGGTTGCCCTTTTTTTGGGCTGCTTTGGTCTCCTCACCTGCATGAAATGTATTGTGCATGAGTTTATGACCTAAAGCACTTAGGGAATGCACTGATAGGAAGCCGAAAAAAGTCGTTTTCTTATCCGGAAGCCGCTCTTTGTAGTGTTGCCGATGCAAAATTTTGATTCACATACGACACCGCAAACAATAAAGGATCAGCCACTACACCTCGTTGCTGAGCCCACCCACTGTATTTTTCCCACACCTTCAATACATCGGCTTGCTGCACCATAGACCAGGTGTTTTTCTGCTGTACGTCATAGAGCACGGGCAGCCCTACCGTTTGCCCGCTAGCCTGCACAATAATGTGATGCACATGCTGCTCTAAATAACAAATGAGCCGTGCGTTTTCTGATGATGTATTCACTACAGCCCTCCTTATATGGCACACCATAACCATGCGGTTAGTCTCTAGCATTCTATGCAGTTAATAAGACGCTTTCTTTACAAACATGTATGGTTTGCCACATACAACCAAAGTCGCCTATTACCAAATAAAGTCTCGTTCTATATTGGACGGCATAGAACGCAATAAAGCGTCAAACCTGGCCACCTGGTCAGGATAGATGTACAAACATCCATCCATTAGGAGACAAAGCATGGCATCACCCAACGATGTTGTATCGGCGGTGTTGCAGCATCCTGCTTATAAGGAATTGCTGCAGCGGAGGACCCGCTTAAGCTTTATATTTTTCTTCATCACTTTGGTGATTTACGCCGGGTTCATTCTGACTTTGGCTTTTGATCCCACACTATTCGGATCGCCTGTAGGTTCCCTCACTATCTCTATCGGCATTATGACCGCCATTTTTGTGGCCATCAGTGCGGTAGTGCTTATTGCTATCTACGTCTACATTTCCAACAAGATCTTTGATCCTCTGCTGGCAAAAATCGTGAGGGATGTCACATGAAGAAAAGCCTAATTCCCCTCACCCTATTACTCAGCGCACTGAGTACACCCGCTATGGCGGCTCAAGGGTCCACCAGTACGTCCGCGATTGTCATGTTCCTGATCTTTATTGCAGGGACAATGGTCATTACGTGGTGGGCAGCTAAACGCACACGCACCACATCCGACTTCTATACCGCAGGTGGTGGTCTAACAGGTTTCCAAAACGGGTTGGCGATTGCCGGTGACTACCTCTCCGCAGCCTCCTTCTTGGGTATTGCCGGTATGGTGTACGTGTCCGGTTTTGACGGCATCATTTACGCCATCGGCTTCTTGTTCGGTTGGCCTGTAGTGATGTTCTTGGTAGCAGAACGTTTACGTAACTTAGGGCGCTATAACTTTGCAGACGTAACCTCGTTTCGTTTGTCCCAAACCCCTATGCGTATTCTGGCAGCCAGCGCATCCTTGCTGATTATTGCCTTGTACCTGATTGCTCAGATGGTAGGTGCTGGTAAATTGATCGTGCTGCTGTTTGGTCTAGACTACAACGTTGCCGTGGTTATCGTGGGCGCGCTGATGATGATTTACGTAGCCTTTGGCGGCATGACAGCCACCACATGGGTACAGATCATTAAAGCCGTACTGATGCTGTTTGGTGCCACACTGATGACTATTCTGGTTCTGGCTGCATTTAGCTGGGATATTGACTCCATCTTGGCACGAGCCGTAGAAGTTCACCCAGACGGCGCAAAAATCTTGGCCCCAGGCTCTCAGGTAAGTAGTAACCCATTGAACGCCTTGTCGTTGGGTATTGGTCTGGCCTTCGGTACTGCTGGTTTGCCACACATCTTGATGCGCTTCTTTACCGTGGCTGATGCCAAAGAAGCTCGTAAATCCGTGATCTACGCCAGTAGCTTCATCGGTTACTTCTACCTGCTGACGTTCATCATTGGTTTTGGCGCTATTGCTCTGTTGTGGCAACACCCTGAGTACTTCCACACAGGCCCTGATGGCAGCTTCAACATGTTGACCAACCTGATTGGCGGCACCAACATGGTAGCGGTGCACTTAGCGAATGCAGTGGGCGGTAACCTTCTGCTGGGCTTCTTGGCTGCTGTAACTTTCGCGACAATTGTGGCGGTGGTAGCAGGCTTGGCGCTGGCTGGTGCTGCAGCGATTTCCCATGACTTGTACGCCAACGTGATTGCCAAAGGCCGTGCTACAGAGCGTGACCAGATGCGTATCTCCCGTATATCCACCATCGTATTGGGTGTGCTGGCGATCTTACTGGGCATTATTTTCGAGAACCAAAACGTGGCATTTATGGTGGGCTTAGCCTTCGCGATTGCAGCGAGTGCTAACTTCCCCGTACTGGTGCTATCCATTTCTTGGCGTGGTTGTACTACTCGTGGTGCCACCATCGGCGGCTTCTTGGGCCTGATCGTTGCCACAGGTTGGGTAGTACTGAGCTCTACCGTATGGGTGGATGTATTTGGCTTCGCTACACCTATTACACCGTTCCCTAACCCCGGTATTCTGTCTATCCCATTGGCATTCATTGCTATCTGGTTCTTCTCAGTAACCGATACCAGCGAACGTGCTAAGAAAGAAAAGGCCGCTTTTGATGCGCTGACTGTACGTAGTCAAACCGGTATAGGTGCTTCAGCAGCTTCCCAGCACTAATACGCCCTAAAGCAGGCATTGTGCACTGTCAAGCAGGGTACTTCGGTACCCTGCTTTTTTCTGTAAATCTGTTATCTTTAGTTATGCACAATACCTCAACTTCCTTATGGCAGCACACTGGTATGAACGAACTACTCATTGCTGATGATCATCCCTTATTTCGTGAAGCCTTACGTGGTGTAGTTGCCAATCTGTTTCCTGGCACTACCATTCACGAGGCTGATCGTATTTCTGCGCTCTATGAGCTGGTAGAACAAACACCTGATGCCGACCTGTTGCTACTGGATTTAAACATCCCCGGTGCCATTGGTTTTAGTGCGTTAGTACACTTGCGCGCCAACTTCCCCTCCTTACCTATAGTGGTCGTGTCCGCGCACGAAGACCCACACCTGATTCGCCGCGCGTTAGACCACGGTGCCATGGGCTATATTCCTAAGTCCGTAGACACCAGTACGCTTAGTGAAGCGTTGCAAGAAATTCTGAATGGTGGCTCATGGGCTCCAGAATTAGGCCATGCTATTCCCGGTATTGATGCCGATGAAAAGCACGCTGCAGCCCAACTACAAGAATTAACCCCTCAACAATTTAGAGTGTTGCAGATGGTAGGTACAGGCCAACTCAACAAACAAATTGCACATGAACTGGGGGTATCAGAGGCCACCATCAAAGCGCACATGACAGCTATCTTGCGTAAGCTAGGTGCATCGAATAGAACACAAGCCGTATTGATTGCCAATAAATTGGGCTTACAAGAGAAAGAACAATCTCTGATGAGCGAGTAAAGCAACGTACCTGATAAACAGGTACGCTGCTTCATCATTACGAGGCTGTCACCCGCCACATTTGAGCCGACAAGAAAGCCCGTAGCGATGCGGGTTTCACTGGCTTGGTCAGTACAGGATAGCCTTTTTGTTTAGCAGCGCTTTTAAGCTCATCGCTGCCATCAGCTGTAAGCAACACACCGGGAATATCAGGCGCTTTGTTGCTGAGCACTTCCAGTGCCTCTAGGCCATTTAACCTATCGTGCAAGTGGTAGTCAGCCAATAGCACATGCGGTTCTTGAGCCATACATTCCAGCGCTTGATCAACCGTAGTCGCCATAATGCCTTGCACACCCCAGCGACTCAGCAGTTCTTCCATGCCCGAAATAATATCTGGGTCATTATCCAAACAGAGCACACGTAACCCTTTCAGGGGTTGGTTGACACTGCCTTCAGACACTACCGTTTGCGCTTGCGGTGCAGGTGCTTCGGCTCGTGGCACTGAAATGGCAAATACACTACCTTTACCCACCTCAGAAGCCGCATCCAAACCATGGCCCAACAGCAACGAGATACGCTGACAAATGGATAAACCTAACCCTAAGCCCCTGCCATCCCAATCAAAAGGCTGCTCATAACGATGGAACTCAGCATAGATTTGCTTCACGTGTTGTGGGGGAATACCTTGCCCGGAGTCCCACACCTGGAACACCACCGCATCACCACGACATCTGGCTCCCACTAAAATGCGGCCTTCTTTGGTATAGCGTAAGGCATTAGCCAAGAAATTTTGTAACACTCGGCGCAATAAACGTGGATCACTACGTACATACACATTAGGGGCATGCACACGCAGTTTTAGCCCTCTGCGTAACGCCATAGGTGCGTATTGATCTGCCAAGTGATTCAGCAGCTTGGCGACATTAATCACTTCTATCTCAGGTTTCAGCACACCGGCATCTAGCCTAGAAATATCCAATAACCCTTCAAGCAAATCTTCTGCCGTACGCAACGCTGTATCAATACGTTCAGCCAGTCGCGGCATCTCGTCTACCTCGTCGGTTTCGCGCAAGGCAGAGGCAAAGAGGCGTGCAGCATTAATAGGCTGCAATACGTCATGGCTAACCGCTGTCAGGAATCGGGTACGTGATTCTTGTGCTGTTTCGGCCTCACGTGTGCGCTCTGCCACACGTTGCTCCAAGGTTTCATTAATGTCGCGCAGCTCACGCTCTACTTTCACGTAATGCGAGATATCACTGTAGCTGGTCACATAGCCACCGCCCGGCAACGGACGCCCACGCAACTCTATGACCTTATCGTTCAGCGTGCGTTGGCTAACGTAAGACGAACCATTGCGCATAAAAGTGATACGCCGCTGTATGGCTTCGTCCATATCATGCGTGCTACCACTAATCTTGCCCCGTTCGGCATTAAAGCGCAGCAGATCTTCTACCGGTCTACCCACATACAACATGCCTACCGGAAAGCGAAATAACTGCTGATAGTTTTGATTCCACGCCACTAAACGCATTTGCGCATCGACCACGCTCACACCTTGGTCAATGTTTTCTAGAGTGCTCATCAAAATATCACGATTAAAGCGTAAAGCTTGGCCTGCTTCGTCCAGCACGGCGACGACTGTTGCAAGCTCCATCCCTGATCCACGCAAGGCACTGGTAATGGCCAGCCTAGCAGAGGCAGCCCCCACCACCGCAGCCAAGAGTAGTTCGGTGAAATGCACCCACTCACTGTCAGCGCGTAAGTCGGTCGACAAGGTCTGGTTGCGTTGCAAAGCGCGGTCTCTAAAGGCACGATTTGCCATTTTTTCACCCGTGATACGCTCTGCCAACAGCAGCAAATCGTTCACCAACAAGTTGCCGTATTGCTGGGCCGCCAGTTTTTGGCGTTGTGCATAGGGGTCTAAAAAAGGCTCAGCACGCAAGCGTTCACCCAAGCCAGGTCTACGACGTAAAGACACCCACAGAAAAGCACTCACATTACAGAACAGCGACCAGAAGGTGCCATGGGTAAGTGGATCCCAATCACCAAAACCAAACAACTGAGTAGGGCGTAACCAGCTTAAGCCCCACGGCCCTTCATACAGCCATCTATCGCTAAACCATCCTGCTTCGGTCAATACCGGCAGGAACAAGGTGTATGTCCAGAATGCGAAGCCCAGAATTAACCCAGCTTCAACACCCTGCCTACTCGCTCCACGCCAATACAAACCACCAATCAGACTCGGCGCAAACTGTGCTACGGCAGCAAAGGCCAACAAGCCATAAGCAGCCAAGGCTGTGTCCGTATTGCTAAGCATGTAATAACCATAGGCTGCTCCGGCCAACGCCATAATCGCCAGCCTACGAATCCACAAGACGGTAGAAGCCACGTTACCTTGTTCGTATTGCACCCATCCACGGCGCAGCATCAGCGGCATCACTAAGTCGTTACTGATCATGGTGGCCAACGCCACACTGGTCACGATCACCATCCCTGTGGCGGCAGAGAACCCTCCTATGTACACCATCAATGCCAAACCCAACTGGTTTTCAGACAGGGGCAACAACAGCATAAAGCTATCAGGAGCCATGCCATCCGCCCCCAGCATGCTTGCTCCCACCGCGGCTATAGGTAGTACCATCAGGCTAATAATGACGAGATACGCACCGAACAACCACCGGGCACGGCGGATGTCCGATACGTCGCCACACTCCACAATGGCAACGTGAAACTGACGCGGCAAACAGAGAATAGCGGCAAAGGCCAACAAGGTTTGACCTACAAACCCCACTGGTGGCGCATTCACCAATAACTCGTGGATGGCATCATTCATATTCAGTTCATTGCCGCCGAACCAACTGACTGCAAACAAACCCACGGCTAACAACGCGACCAGCTTTACCAATGACTCAAATGCCACCGCCAGCATTAAACCTGGACGGTGTTCAGTCGCATCCACCTGACGGGTACCAAACAAAATAGAAAATAGCGCCATCAAAATGGCCACATACAATGCCGGATCACCCAACATGCTGGTGTACATGTCAGTACCTGTCAGTACGCGTAAACTCAGCGCTACTGCTTTGTATTGCAACGCCAAATACGGCACGGCCGCTACCGTCGCAATAAAGGCAACCAGTGCTGCCAAACGTTGAGAACGCCCGAAGCGGCTAGCGATAAAGTCAGCAATGGAAACTGTGTTTTGTGACTGTGCCACCAAGGCTAAGCGCTCAACAATGCGCCAACCGAAAATCAGCATGAGCAAGGGGCCTAAATAGATAGGCAAGAAACCCACGCCATAACGCATCGCTGAGCCTACCGCGCCGTAGAAGGTCCACGACGAACAGTACACGGCTAAAGCAAGACTGTAGACCACAGGCCGTAGCCAGGGTCGCTGTGGGTACAGTGGACGGCGATCCCCAATCCACGCAATGGCAAATAACAACGCCGCATACACCAGCGACGCCAAGACCACCCATGCAGGTTCCATCAAACTTGTCTCCTACTTTGGTATTAGTTGTTCTCAGGATCCAAAGTCAACGGCAATAATAGTGCTATACAGCTAGGGGGTTATATCATGCACCACCACGCGCCGGACTCCATCCCCTCCTCGTTATCCGAGGAGCAACAATTTATTATTCAGGCTCTACGGCCTCATGCGCCTTTTAACCAGATGCAGCTGCCTCATCTGCATTACGTGGTTGCGCACTGTACTCAACACTACTTTACACCCGGTAGTATTGTACTTTCCCCCGAAATGGGTCAAGTTCAGCACTGGTTTTTGCTTATAGAGGGTACCATTTGCGCCCAGCGTTCCGCCACCCCTGATGACCAGACCTTCTATTTAGGCAGCGGTGATAGTTTCCCATTGGTAGCGTTACAAGAAGAGCGTGCCACGCGTACCCACTATATTGCACAAAGCGCCTGCACCTGTGTATTACTTCCTCGTGATGCCTTTAATCACTTGCTACAACAGTCAGAGCCTTTTAGATTATTTATGCGCGAAGGCAGCGCCGTGCTACTGGATAAACTACGTAAGCAAGCACGTTTATACCACTGGCAAGAGCAACATCCGGACACCAGCTTAAACACCCCTCTAGCACATTTTGTACAACGAAGCCCCATCACCTGCACAACCGAACAAAGCTTGGCAGATGTGGTGGGGTTAATGCATGAGCACAATGTCAGTAGTGTTGCCATTACCAATGCAGCACAACACCTACTGGGGATTTTTACTCTTAGAGATTTACGGCGTGTATTCAGCCAAAACCTAGCTGAACGTGATCAACCCATAGGGCAATTAATGACGCTGGACCCTTATCACCTCAGCCCTAGGCATACTGCTTACGATGCTGCCATGTTGATGATCCAGCACAATATCGGTCACTTGTGTGTCTGCAATAACCAGAAGCTAGTGGGCGTACTATCTGAGCGCGATTTATTTGATTTGCAGCGCATTAACTTGGTGCAACTATCTCGTGCATTGCGTCACGCAGAAAACCTGCAAGATCTGCGCCAATTACGTCAACGTATCCCCCGTCTGGTACAAGCCATGCTGGCTAACGAAGCCAGTGCACCGCAAGTAACGCACTTAATTACGCAACTCAATGACCACAGCACCCTGCGCATCATCGAGCTCATTCTGGCCGACTCCCCTTCTACCCTGCCTCGTTTTTGTTGGCTGTCATTTGGTAGTGAAGGACGACACGAGCAAACGCTACTGACTGACCAAGACAACGGCTTGATGTTCTATACGCCTGAAGGGATGACTGAAGATGCCTGCAGAGAATTGCTCTTGCCGATTGCCAGACGCATCAATGAAGCCCTAGACAGTTGTGGGCTAACGCTATGCACCGGCAACATTATGGCCAGTAATCCTGAGCTGTGCTTATCGGCGGAAGAATGGCTACATAAGTTTCGCCACATCATTTTGCAGCCTGATCCTGAACACCTTCTGCAAGGCAGCATCTTCTTTGATTTACGTGCGCTATGGGGAGATCAAACTGGCTTTGACGCCCTACTGCCCGAACTATTAGCACTGATTGCTGACAGCCCCCAGTTTCAGCGCATGATGGCCAGCAATGCCCTGCGCTATCGTTTACCACTGCAAAGTCCGCTGCAACGGCTAGGTAGTTTTCTGCAGGCGCATGAACCTAGTGTAGATTTGAAAGCAGGTGCACTAAGCCCCTTTGTGGATAGCGTACGTATTTTTGCATTAAGTAACGGCATCAGTGAAGCCTCTACCCTAGAACGCCTGCACCAACTAGGTGAACACGGCATCTTCACCACAGATGATGCAAATGCTTTTCATGATGCCTACAGCTATCTACAATTGTTACGCTTACAGCTGCATCTGCGCCAAACGCAGCAGAATCAGCCTCTCAACAATCAGCTCCCCACAGCCGAGCTGAATCCTCTTGAGCGCCGCATGTTGCGGGAGTCCCTGCGTCAAGCCAAACATTTGCAGGATTTACTCCGCCATCGCTATCAGCTATAAAAAAAACAGGCACTCTAACTAAAGGTGTATTTACGAAAGCGCAAATTCGCTTTAAAACAGAATTTGCTTTTGATTATTTTCAAACCACATTGTGACCACGGCCTAACCGCCACACATTACAAAAGAACCGCTTTGCTGGTGTAGGCCAGACGAAGCAGTCAGGAGGAAACATGGAGAAGACACTGAATTTCGATCGCTATCCACAACAGCCACACGGTGGAAAGCTGGTTAATCAGGTAGTGCCTGCAGACAAAGTACAAGCCGAAATTGAACGCGCCCGCAAGCTGCCTTCTATTCGCGTAGATTTGGAAGCCGTGATCACCATCGAAATGATCACCACTGGCGTGCTGTCACCCAACAAAGGCTTCATGAACGAAGACGACTATAAGTCCGTTCTAACTTCTGGTCGTTTAGCCAACGGCGTAATTTGGCCTGTACCACTGAGCTTTGCGCCTACGGGTGATCGCAACAAAGAAATCATCAAAAGCCTGTCCGTGGGTGGTGAAGTTGCGCTGACCGATAGCCGTAACGAGCCTGTTGCGATTCTGAGCATCGAAGATATTTTCGACTACGACAAAGAAGAACGTGCTCGCCAACTATTTGGCACCACAGACCGTAACCACCCAGGCGTAGACTCCATCTACCGTCGTATGGGTGATATCTCTCTGGGCGGTACATTGCACCTGTTGCAACGTGTAGATTGGGGTCCGTTTGAGAAACTGCGCCGTGAACCTAAAGACACATGGCACCTGTTCTACGAAGAGAAGAAATTCAATTCGGTTGCAGGTTTCATCACTGGCGCTAACCCATTGCACCGTGGTCACGAATACATTCACCGCAACGCACTAGAAGGCGTTGACGGCTTGTTCTTGCAACCACTAGTAGAAATGGCAAAACGTGAATACGTGCGCCACGAATACCGCATGTTGGCCTACCGTAACGTGCTGGATACTTACTATCCCAAAGACCGTGCTATTTTGTCACCACTGCGCGTGACTTATATTTTCGCAGGCCCACGCGAAACCATTTTGCACGCCCTGATTATGAAAAACTACGGGTGTACCCACGCCCTCATTGGTCGTGACCACGCCGGTATTGGTAGCTACTACGACAAGTACGCCAGCCACAGTATTTTTGATCAGTTCAGCCCCAAAGAAATGGGCATTGATGTGCGCCTATTCCATGAGGTGTTCTACTGCACACGCTGTGCTAGCCACGCCACCAGCGAAACCTGCCCACACGATGATCGTTTCAAACTGACCATCTCGGGTACGGGTATTCGTGAGATGCTGCGTTACGGCATCATGCCACCTAAAGAAATTTGCCGCCCTGAATCTGTACTGTCTGCTATGCAAGGTGTACAGCCTAAAGGCTTGGGTGAGGATGGCGAAGCTATCCAGCCTGTAGGCAAAGTCATTCAAGGTATGTTCCCGTACTACACCAAGTACACCCGTTTGGGCGGAATGCTGCGTAAAGAACCATTGGATCCAGCAAAACTGACTGTACGTGATCTGGAAATTGCTAGCCACGATGCCCGTCACCACGCTGGTGATGTCTATGCGGGTGTGTACAGCGAGTACAGTGCTGTTGTTGACCACAACCGCAGTATGCAGCCTTCATGGATTGAAGATGCTCGCCAAGCACTGCGTTTCCAACAAGAGCGCATTATCAGCGACTTGGAAGAGAAACTGGAACAAGCGCCAGACGAGGCATCCGACGAGTTCATGTACCAAGACAAGGTGGAAGTCGAGCGCGAGCTGGAATCCGCACGCAATCTGTTGGGCGATATCCCATCAGTGATTTGCCGAGAGCGTCTGGAAACTCGTACGTGGAACGTGCTGCCATATAAACGCTATCGCGGCGCAGACAAAGAGTAATGCTGTAGTTCTACGACTTGCCCACTCTACCGCCATGCTTTTGCATGGCGGTTTTTTTGTCTCTAGGGTTTATACCTAAAACATTAATAC
>SRSN01000050.1 GCA_004791645.1 Alcaligenaceae bacterium 429 | reverse complement strand
TGCACGTGCGACCGGCATGGGGAGTTTGTCTATCTCTGTAGATGAGCCAGGCAAACGACTACTGGGTATTGATGGCGGCAACGTACATATCTTCGACATCAGCGGTGACACGCCTACGTTGATTCGCACCATCGAAAATGCCGGTGAGGCAGCGCTGCAAGTAGAGCCTCACGTGGTGATGAAAAACGGAGGCTAATATGGACCCGATTTTGGGCTATGTGGCGGCTGCCAGCTTATGCATTTTGTTGCTGGCCAGCGGCCTAGAAAAAATCCGCCATTTCAGTTTGTTTGAAGCGGCTGTTTCAGCTTACCGGTTGGTGCCTGACGTACTGGTGCGGCCTGTGTCTGGCGTATTCATCGTGACGGAGCTGTCGGCCGCATTGCTGCTGTTATGGCCTAGTGCTCGCGTGTTGGGCGCATGGGTAGCCGTTGCGTTGTTGGTGGTGGCTACAGCCGCGATGGCCATTAACTTGCTGCGAGGTCACACCGATGTGTCCTGCGGTTGCGGTAGCTTAAAAGACCAGTCGGCAGGGCTGTCATGGTGGTTGGTGCTGCGTAATCTGCTATTGCTGGTGGTGCTTAGCGCCGTTGTGGTGCCGGTGTCTCAACCTGAGCGTGCATTGGGGTGGGTGGATGGTTTGACCTTCTTTGGGGCCACGTTAGCGCTGTTAGGGATGTATCACGCGTTGAATCTGTTGATTGAATCGCATAGCAAATTACAAAAACTCAAGGAGATCTAAATGAGTGCGTTAGTGATTTCAAATATTGTGTTGTGGGTAGTAGTGCTGATGTTGGTGGTGTTGGTATTGGCGCTATCCAGACAAATTGGCGTGCTGTATGAACGCGTCGCGCCGATGGGGGCATTGACCATGGACAAGGGGCCAGAAGTAGGGAGTGCAGCCCCTGTGTTTGAGCTGACCGATATCGTAGGCCGAGCACAAAGTATCGGTGTGCCAGGGCAGTACAGCCAACTGCTGTTTTTCCTGTCACCGACTTGTCCAGTATGTAAAAAGCTACTGCCTATTTTGCGTTCTATTGCGCAGGCGGAAAAACAATGGCTGCGTGTGGTGTTGGCCAGCGATGGCGAAATGCCTGAACACTTGGCGTTCTACAAACAAGCTGGTCTAGACCCATTCCCTTACGTGCTGTCCACGCCGTTGGGCATGAGCTTTCACATCAGCAAATTGCCGTACGCCGTGTTGATGGATGAAAACGGTGTGATCCGCGCTAAAGGGTTGATCAATTCCCGCGAACAGTTGGAAAGTCTGTTTACAGCCAAAGAGCTGGGTGTAGCGTCTATGCAGGAGTACCTGCGTACAACAGAGATGAAAGACGTGAATGTTTCACGTAAGGAGAAGACAAATGCATTGGTTGGATAACTTGGGTGAACGGGTGTCTCGCCGTTTGGCGCACCGCTCTTCACGTCGTGGTTTCTTAAACGGCTTGGGCAAAGTGATGGTGGCGTCTGCCGCCATATTGCCCGTGCTGCCTGTGGCTCGCGCCAATAACAACACGCCCAAGCTGACGGGCTTGGATCCTAACGAGATTCCTGAAGAAGAATTTAACTCGTGCGACTACTGGCGACATTGCGCGGTAGATGGTTTCTTGTGTTCATGTTGTGGTGGGACCGCCTCGTCTTGCCCGCCCGGCACAACAGCCTCGCCTATTTCATGGGTGGGTACGTGCCATAATCCTTACGATGGTAAAGATTACCTCATCAGCTATAACGATTGTTGTGGGAAAACGGCGTGTAACCGTTGCGGATGTAATACCCAAACACGTGAACGTCCTGGGTATGAGTTCTTCCTGCATAATGACGTGAACTGGTGCATGGCCAATGACAACAGCACCTTCCACTGCACAACATCCGTGTTGGTAGGCTTAGCCAGAAACTAAGAAAAAGAGGGTCGGTAGCCTACGGGTTATCGACCTGCTTGGTGTGGGGTACAAGAATGAAAGCGTTGATACTGGTTCTCTTGGGCTGTGTGTCAGGGTTGGGGGCGAATGCGGCGCTTGCAAAGCGACCATTGCCTACAGATGGCGATGCCCAATTGGCCTATTTTTTGAATAGTGAAGGGGTGTACAAAGACTACATGCTGCAATGTGCGGGCTGTCATCGTTTTGATGGTCGTGGCGCAGAAAACCGTGGCATTCCTAGTTTTGTAGATTCCATTGGTTTGTTTAGCCGTATTCCCGATGGTCGTGCGTATATGATACGGGTGCCGGGCGCGTCACAATCGCAGCTCAATAATGATGAACTGGCGATGGTGCTGAACTACGTGGTGGCACGATTTAGTCCTGAGGAATACGAGAACGGAAAGTTCAGACTGTTCAGTGCAGCCGAAGTAGGGGCATCGCGTCCTTATAAGTTTGATGATGTGGCCGAAGCGCGCAAAGCGCTAGAGCAACAAATGGCTGAACAGGGCTGGGAACCTGCTCCATACTTGTTTGGGCAAGCCGGCCGTTAAGCACAACACAAGTTGCGAGTGCGGGTTTGTCTGTCTAGGCAAAACAAAGAAAAAACGATAAATAAAAGTAGGGGATGAGATAAAGCAGCACTAAGAGGAGAGGAAAATGTTGTTGCATGCTTCGCCACTGCATTTTCAGGATGTGGGGTTATTAAGCGAGTTTCTATCACAGACGTTTGTGCCACTTGATGTGAAAGCGCAAGGTAATCAGCCGTTCTCTAATCTTGCTATTAACGACCAATTGGGTTCGTTGATGGTGACGGAAATGCGTTGCACAGCATTACAAGTAGATCGTACCCATGCTTTGGCAGACCGCACCGAATCAGCTTTGTATAAGGTGTCGTTGCAACTCTCTGGTGTGAGCGAAATCCATCAACAAAACCGCAAAGTGCTGCTGCAAGCCGGGCAATGGGCGCTGTACGATACCACCCGCCCGTACACCATTAATGTAGATGCCGAAGCGCACTTGTTGGTGCTGCAATTGGGGTTAAGTCACATGCAAACGTGGCTGCCGTATCTACAAACAGCGTTGGTGCGGCGCTTTGAAACGCAAGAAGGTAGCGGGCAAATCATGCGTCAGATGTTGCTCAGTGCCTTGCATCAGCGTCCACAGTTGTCGGATGTGGCAGCAGGTGGGGTGGCAACCGCATTGCTACATTTGATTGGCGCGCAGCTTAGTGAATGCGCCGAGTTCACGTTGGAACAAGAGCAAGACTCTGTACAGCATGTGCAGTTGATGAAGCTTAAGCATTTCATTGCTGAAAACCTTACTGACCCAGCGCTAGGCGTAGAGCTACTCTGCGCACATTTCCGCTACTCACGTCGCTATCTGTACAAGTTGTTTGCGTTGCAGAACTTATCGCCCGCTGATTACATACAGCGTCAACGTTTAGAAGCCTGCAAGCAGTTGCTGGCTAATCCGCATTATCAACGCCCCGTGACAGAGCTGGCCTATCAGTATGGCTTTAGAGATGCCACGGCATTTAGCCATGCCTTTAGACGTCGTTACGGGTTGTCGCCAACGGCCTGGCGTCAAACGCCAAACGACGCCAAAGATTGCAACATGTGTTGAGAGCAGGCAACTAGTGTTGCGGTGAGGCTCTATGCCTATTTGGTTGAATACGATAATCTGTACTGTATCTAGCAGGAATTACCTGCATTCCCCCTGATTTTTTTCCTTGCGCCATGACTGCACATACGCCTCCTTTTGTTTTTTCCAAACGCGCCCAAAAATTGACGGGCTCGGCGATTAGAGAAATTCTGAAAATCACTACACGCTCCGAAGTGATTTCTTTCGCGGGCGGTTTGCCATCTGCTGACGGCTTTCCTATTGAAGAGCTGCGTAAGGCGTATGAGAATGTCTTGTCCGAACAAGGCAAGCAAGCGCTGCAGTACGGTCCTACCGAAGGGTATCAGCCGCTGCGCGAGTGGGTAGCCAACGATTTGAGCCGCGACGGCCTGACTGTTTCTGCGGATGAAGTATTGATTGTGTCGGGTTCACAGCAAGCACTAGATATGCTGGGCAAGCTGTTTATTGATCCCGGTAGCAAAGTGCTGGTGGAATCGCCTACGTACTTGGGGGCGCTGCAGTCGTTCTCTATGTTTGAACCTGAGTATGTGGCTATTGCGACAGACGATCAGGGCTTACTGCCTGCCGAAGTGTCTGCTGCTAAAGCACAAGGCGCACGCTTCATTTACACACTGCCGAATTTCCAGAACCCTATGGGAGTCACACTGAATGCAGAGCGTCGCCAAGAGTTGGTGGAACGTTGTGCAGCAGCAGGTATTCCGGTGGTGGAAGATGATCCTTATGGCGAGCTGCGCTATGCGGGTACGCCACAACCTAGCTTGTTGGCGTTGGGCCGCAAAGCGGGTGCGACAGTGATTCGTTTAGGATCGTTCTCTAAAGTGTTGGCGCCTGGGCTGCGTTTGGGTTACATCGTGGCACCTGTAGAGATCATTAATAAATTAGTGCAGATCAAACAAGCGACAGATTTACACACCGCAATTGTGACGCAGATGGCGGTGTATAACGCGGTGCAAGATGGTTTCTTGAGTCGCCATTTGCCAGTGGTGCGTGCGCTGTATCAACGTCAATGCGCGTTCATGCTAGAAGCGCTGGAGCAGCATTTTCCTGCGTCCGTGCAATGGACTAAGCCTGAAGGCGGTATGTTCTTGTGGGTAACATTGCCCGAGCACATGGATGCTTCCCGTTTGCTAGAAAAAGCTATCGCTCGTAATGTGGCATTCGTACCGGGTGCTCCGTTCTACGCGAGCGAGAATCCCCCACGTAATACGTTACGCTTGAGCTTTGTGACGGTGTCCGAAGACAAAATCCGCAAGGGCATAGAAATTCTAGGCCAGGTAATACGCGAAGAGTTGCAGGCATAAGGCTGCAAGGCGATTTTCGCGTTATCATCACACAGCCGTGTTTTGCACGGCTGTACTTTTTATACTGCCACTGTTTGCCATGTCTGCCTCAAAAACGCCAGAACGCATTGATTTAAACGATATACGCCACAACGATTGGGTGGCGCGTTGGTTGCCCGCCGCGTGGGGGCCTTATGCGAGGCTGTGTAGGCTAGACCGCCCTGTGGGTACATGGCTGACTCTGCTGCCTACTATTGCTGCATTGGTTCAAGCCGCCGGTGGCGTGCCCGATTGGTGGCGCCTGCTGATTTTCTCGCTAGGTGCGTTGTTGATGCGTGGCGTGGGTTGCTGCTTTAACGATATTTTCGATAGAAATTTTGACCATCAAGTAGAGCGCACGCGTTTCCGACCGCTTACTAGTGGGCAACTGACGCTCAAAAAAGCCTTGTGGTTTGTGTTCGCACAGCTAGTCGTGGCGGCGCTGTTCTTGTTTGCGATTAACAGCTACAGCCGATGGTTGGCGTTGGCGTTAGTGCCTATAGTGGTGATCTACCCGCTGTGCAAACGTTTTACCTACTGGCCACAAGCTGTGCTGGGCATCGCCTTTAATTGGGGGATGTTGATGGCGTGGTCAGATACCCAAAATATTGTGCCTTTGGCCGCGATTGCCATGTGGTGGGGCACCGTGCTGTGGCAGATAGGGTATGACGCCATTTACGGTTACATCGATATTGCCGACGACCTGAAATTGGGCTTGAAGTCCGCCGCCATACGTTTTGGTGATAACGGTAAGCAATGGATTGGCGGGTTGTATATCTTGGCCATGTTGTGCTGGTTGTGGGCGGGTTACAGCATGGGAATGGGCATAGGCTACTTTGTAGTTATGGCGGTGATTGCTGTGCACTTTGTGTGGCAAGTTAGCCGTTTTGACCCAAAACGTCCCGAATTTGGACTGGGGCTGTTCCGTGCCAACATGACGGTTGGGGTGCTGATGATCGTGGCAGCACTGGCTGGAACGGTTTAGGGTAAACCCTTATAAACACTAAAAAAACTCCTAAAAAGATCGTTCCTACGAAATTCGCTGTGTAAAATCAGTGGCTTTCATATCCATATCAGAACCTCAATTGCTTAGGCAGTCGGGTGAGTCTTTAGTAGGTTGATCATGCCCAGTACCATGGAAGTTGTCGCAACCATATTGTTTGCGATCGCCATTGTCCATACGTTTTCCGTCCCCGTTTTTGCTCGCCTCGCTAATCGCGGTGGGTCACATGCGGGTTTATGGCATTTGCTGTCTGAAGTAGAAGCCGTTTTCGGTGTGTGGGCCTGTGTGTTATTTGTGTACGTGGCCGTATTCATTGGCTTGGATACCGCTGTGCAGTACATGGATTCGCGTAATTTCACTGAACCAGCATTTGTGTTCGTGATTATGGTGATTGCGGCCAGCAGACCGATTCTGGAGTTGGTGTCGGTTATCGTGCGCTTGTTGTCACGTTTGGTGCCTGTGCGCCAAGAGTACGCCATGTTCTTCATCATCATGGCTTTTGTTCCGCTGTCTGGCTCATTGATTACTGAGCCTGCCGCTATGACACTGGCCGCTCTGATGATTAGGGATCGTTACTTCTCTAAGTCCAATCTGGATGGTTTCAAATACCTGACCTTGGGCGTGCTGTTCGTGAACATCTCCATTGGTGGGGTGTTAACTGCTTACGCCGCGCCACCCGTATTGATGGTAGCTCAAACCTTCAATTGGGACTCGGCGTACATGTTTACGCATTTTGGCTGGCGTGCGGCTATCGCTGTCATTATTAACGCTGCCCTTTTGACGTGGTTGTCGCGTGAGGCATTAGTGATGCCTGAACCTGACCCAAGTACTGTGGTGACTAAGGCTAAGCGCCCACCGGTGCCACCCGTGGTGATGGTGATTCACATGCTGTTCTTGGCGGGTGTAGTAGTTTTTGCTCATCACCCCGTGATTTTCATGGCCTTGTTGATGATGTTCATCGGCTATGCGCACGCTTACGCACGTCACCAGAATCCGTTGATGATCCGTGAAGGCTTGATGGTAGGTTTCTTCTTGGCCGGTTTAGTGGTGCTAGGTGGTTTGCAGAAATGGTGGTTGCAAGACTTGCTAGGCGGCTTGCCTCCGTTCGTACTGTTCTGGGGTGCTACGGCCTTGACTGCTATTACCGATAACGCCGCATTGACCTACTTGGGCTCATTGGTAGAAGGTACTAACGAGTTCTGGCGCTACATGTTGGTGGCTGGCGCAGTAACAGGTGGTGGTTTGACCGTGATTGCTAATGCACCAAACCCTGCTGGTTTCTCTATCTTGAAAGGTACATTCCCCGATGGCGCGATTTCGCCACTGCGTTTGTTGCTGTCGGCGGCTATACCTACCTTGATCGCTGCAGGTATGTTCTTGTTGCCTGTTTAAGGCAAAAAAGGACGCTGTAAAGCAGGCTGTTACGCATAAACAGTGCGATATGGCAGTAAACGGGCTAAAATCAGGAATCTGAATTTAGCCCGTTTACGTTAGAATGGGCTAATTGTGTTTCGTCCTACTGTTTTAGAGTTGCGTCGTGCCTATTTATGCGTATAAGTGCAGTAACTGCCATCACGAGCAGGATGTGCTGCAGAAGATGTCTGACCCAGTGCTAGAAGTTTGTCCTTCCTGTGGTCAACATACCTATCAAAAGCAGGTGACTGCGGCGGGCTTTCAATTGAAAGGTTCGGGTTGGTATGTCACTGATTTCCGCAATGGCGGGAAATCTTCTGACTCTGGAAGCTCGTCTTCCAGTGGTTCGTCAAGCGATAGTAGCGGTTCCTAAGAGCTATGCGTTTTTTCAAGCGATTCTTCATTACTGGCTTATTGGTCTGGATCCCGTTGGTGATCACAGTCTGGGTCATTATGTTGTTGATTCATACGCTTGAAAGCTTTGTTCCTACGTTTCTCTCATCTGAGGCGTTATTCGGCATTTCGCTGCCAGGTTTCAGTGTCATACTGGTGCTGGTTGTGGTGCTGTTAACAGGCTTGGTGACGGCTAATTTAATAGGCCGCACGCTATTTGAGCAGTGGGAGAAACTATTGGGGCGCATCCCATTGGTGCGTTCCATTTATAATTCTGTTAAGCAGGTGAGCGATACGGTGCTAGCCCCAAATGGGCAGGCTTTCCGTGAAGCGGTATTGGTTGAATACCCCCGAAAAGGGGCGTGGACCATCGCCTTTTTAACAGGTGCTCCAGGTGGTGAGGTGGTGGGTAAATTGCCCGTCGAGTGTGTGAGTGTGTATGTGCCCACTACACCCAATCCTACCTCGGGTTTTTTTCTGATGTTGCCGCGGTCCGATGTGGTCAAGCTAGATATGACCGTGGATGCGGCGCTTAAATATATTGTTTCTATGGGGGTCGTGGTGCCTACTGAGCGCCCGCCTCTCTGATTCGTTTACTGAGGGAGTCATCCTAGATGCGTACCTGCTATACCGGCGAGGTCAATACCCAACACTTGGGACAAACCGTTACGTTGTTCGGCTGGGTGCACCGCCGACGCGATCATGGTGGTGTCATTTTTATTGACCTGCGTGATCGTGCTGGTCTGGCACAGATCGTTGTGAATCCGGAAAATGCTGAGGTTTTTGCCACTGCTGAGCGTATTCGTAACGAGTTCTGCTTGCGCGTAACAGGCGTTGTTCAAGCACGTCCAGAAGGCACAGCAAACTCAGATTTGGCGTCTGGTGCGATTGAAGTGGTTTGCCAAGAGCTGGAAATTCTGAACGCGTCGGTGACTCCTCCATTCCAGTTGGATGACGACAACCTGTCTGAAACCACACGTCTGACACACCGCGTGCTGGATCTGCGTCGCCCACAAATGCAAAACAACTTGATGTTGCGCTACCGTGTGGCCATGGAAGTGCGTAAATACTTGGATAGCATGGGTTTTATCGATATCGAAACCCCAATGCTGACCAAGAGCACTCCAGAAGGCGCACGTGACTACTTGGTGCCATCCCGTGTGAACCCAGGTGAGTTCTTTGCGTTGCCGCAGTCCCCACAGTTGTTCAAACAGATGTTGATGGTGGCTGGTTTCGATCGCTACTACCAAATCACCAAATGCTTCCGTGACGAAGACTTGCGTGCTGACCGTCAGCCAGAATTCACCCAGATCGACTGCGAAATGTCGTTCATGGATGAGTTCCAAATCCGCGATATTTTCGAAAACATGGTGCGTCACGTGTTCTCCACAGTACAGAAAGTTGAGTTGCCTCAGCCTTTCCCTGTGATGAGCTGGACAGAAGCCATGCAGCGCTTCGGTTCCGATAAGCCAGATATGCGTGTGAAACTAGAGTTCACCGATGTGGCTGACTTGATGCGCGACGTGTCATTTAAAGTGTTCTCCGGCCCAGCTAACGACCCAAGCTGCCGCGTTGTGGCATTGCGTGTACCTGCTGGCGGTGAAATGCCACGTAGCGAAATCGATGCATACACCAAGTTTGTTGGCATCTACGGCGCTAAAGGCTTGGCGTACATCAAAGTAAACGATGTGGCGAACATTCCTGAAGGTTTGCAGTCACCAATCGTGAAGAACATCGACAACGACGCACTGCGCGCTGTGATGGAACGTACAGGCGCTCAAAACGGCGACTTGATCTTCTTTGGTGCAGACAAAACATCCGTCGTGAACGATGCTATTGGTGCGCTACGTATCAAGATTGGTCACAGCGAGCATGGTCGCAAGCACGGCTTGGTTGAAGCAGGCTGGAAACCACTGTGGGTTGTGGACTTCCCAATGTTCGAGTACGACGAAGAAACCAAGCGTTACTACGCGGCTCACCACCCGTTCACTAGCCCCAAAGATGGTCACGAGAACTTCTTGGAAACCGATCCAGCTAAAGTGCAGGCCAAAGCCTACGACATGGTGTTGAACGGTTGGGAAATGGGCGGTGGTTCCGTACGTATTCACCGTGCTGACGTTCAAAGTAAAGTATTCTCTGCGCTGAACATCAACGCAGAAGAAGCTCGCGAGAAATTCGGCTTCTTGCTGGATGCACTGCAGTACGGTGCGCCTCCACACGGTGGTATCGCTTTTGGTTTGGACCGCATGATCACAATGATGGCTGGTGCAGATTCCATCCGTGACGTGATTGCATTCCCCAAAACACAGCGCGCTCAGTGTTTGTTGACTCACGCCCCTTCCGGTGTAGACGAGAAGCAGTTGAAAGAGTTGCACATCCGCTTGCGTCCACAGGAAGCTAAGCCCGCCTAAGGCTATGGGAATCATACGGGTTGTTAGCTACAACATTCATAAGGGGCGCACGGCCACTGGTGGTCGTGAGTCCCTAGAAGAGTTGAAGCTAGGGCTGTATGGCTTGTCCCCGGACCTGCTGTTCTTGCAGGAGGTTCAGGGGCGCAACGACCAGCAAGCAACGCTGGACGCGCAGCACGAATCATTAGCTGCCGTGTTACGCATGCGTAATGCGTATGGGTGTAATGCAGTGCGAGAGTTTACCGATCACGGTAATGCACTGCTCTCCCGATATCCTATTTTGCACCACGAAAATGAAGATATCTCTGATCACCGCTTAGAACAGCGTGGTTTGCTTCATGCCGTGGTGGAGATTGAAGGCAGACCTGTGCACTGTATTGTCGTGCATTTGGGTCTGTTTGGTGGTGGTAGAGCGCGTCAGACGCAGGCCTTGGTGGATAGAATTCACCGCTTGGTGCCCGATGACGAGCCCCTGCTTATTGCTGGCGACTTCAACGATTGGAACAACAAGCTGGCGCCCATTTTCGTGAAGCAATTAGGCTTGTACGAAGTGTTTTCGTTTGCCTCTATGGTGAAGGGACGTACCGGGCAAAGCTTCAAGCTGCGACAGCCTATGAATTGGTTGCGTGGCTGGACCAAACAGGAAGGCAGCGAGATACACACACCGCAATTGGGCGTGGGCGGTAATGCCCGTTTGACCTTGCCTCCGCGCACTTTCCCAGCAGCGTTTCCTTTCTTGAGATTAGACCGTATTTATCAGCGTGGTTTTGCTGTGCGTACGGCGAAAGTGCTGCAAGGCTTGCCTTGGAAACAGATCTCAGACCACGCTCCTATACTGACTGAATTGGAACTTCCTTAAATGGCTGAGGACATCTACGCCCACATTACGCCAGTCATCATCGTAAAAAATGGGGCTGCGCATGTGCGACGTACCATTGGCGCGTTGAAACCGTTTAGGCAAGTGGTGGTGTATGACAATGGTTCTACAGACGATACCTTGAGTCTGTTGAGCGAATATCCCAACGTGAAAGTGGTGCAAGGCAGCTTTATGGGTTTTGGCCCTACAAAGAATGCGGCAGCGTCACACGCTGAAACCGATTGGATCCTGTCGTTGGATATTGATGAGCAGGTGAACCAGAAGTTACTGGATGCGTTGGCTGATTGGCCCCTAGAAGAAGAAAGCAAAGTAGGGGAAGTGCTGCGCAATAACTACTTCTGTGGCAAGCACATACGCACTAACGGTTGGGGTAAAGACTGGTTATGCCGTTTGTATAACCGTCGCCAGCATCGTTTCACCGATAGCCAAGTACATGAAAAAGTGAAGCTGGATGGTCGTAGCCAAGTGGTGCGATTAAAAGGTGGGCTAGAGCACGAGGCAGTGACTGATGTAGGCCAGCTTTTGGTCAAAACGCAGTATTACTCAGAGCTGTATGCCAATTCGGAACGAGCACGTTTGTACGCTTTTCCTGTAGTGGTGTTCAAAGCTGCATTCCGGTTTTTTAGATCGTATTTTTTGCAGTTGGGCATATTGTCAGGCTCGCGCGGCATGATGATTGCCGTGGGCGAAGCGACTGGTGTTTTCTTTCGCTACAGCAAAGTGTATCAGCGCAAGAAATTTACACAGAAATCTGATAAAAACACGTAAAAACACGGAACTTTTCGCGTATTTTGGCCTCTTATTATGTGTTTCCTTATTTAGCACTCAGTGTGCTAGAGTGCTAGAATAATAAAAGGCTTATGCAGAAACTTTGTTATCACTCCGTGGTTTTCACGGGACTGATAACCTCGATACAGGATTATTCATGACCCACACATCGCAATCTTTGGCTCTCGCGCCTGCTGCCCAGTTGGCTGCTGCCGTATCCAATCCCGGCGCGTTGGGTACGTTAGAGGCCTATATTTCCGCTGTGAATGCTCAGCCTGTGCTGACTCAAGAAGAGGAAGTGGCCCTCGGCCAGCGTCTACAAAAAGAAAGTGATCTTGATGCTGCTCGTCAATTGATCATGTCCCATTTACGTCTGGTGGTGTCTATTTCACGCCAGTACTTAGGTTATGGCCTGCCTCAGGCTGACCTGATCCAAGAAGGCAATATTGGCCTGATGAAAGCGGTCAAACGTTTTGACCCAGACCGTGGTGTGCGTCTGGTTTCGTTTGCCGTGCACTGGATCAAAGCTGAAATCCACGAATATGTGGTGCGCAATTGGCGCTTGGTAAAAATCGCCACTACCAAGGCGCAACGCAAACTGTTTTTTAACCTGCGTCGTATGCGCCCAGAAGATGGGCAAACGCTGAATCCTGCGGAAATCGATGATATCGCACGTGAATTGAATGTGCGTCCGCAAGATGTGAGCGAGATGGAAATACGCCTGACAGGCGGCGAAATGGCATTGGAGTCCTCTATGGACGACGATGACGAGGGTTTTGCACCTATTAGCTACTTGTCAGATGAAGGTGCGTTTGAACCCACCCAAGTATTGGCAGAGCGTGCTGCTCAGTCGTTGCAAGGTGAAGGTCTAGAAAGCGCGCTAGAAAAATTAGACCCACGTTCTCGTCGCATTATCGAGGCACGTTGGTTGCAAGACGACCAATCCTCTACGCTGCATGAGCTGGCTGCCGAGTTTGGTGTGTCAGCAGAACGTATTCGTCAAATTGAAGTGGCGGCGATGAAAAAAATGCGTACCTACCTACAGGTAGCAGCGTAACAATTGCTTACATAAAAATTTCATCAGAGAGAGAACTAATAGGAAGGACGGTCATCAAAGTAGTATCTGCAGCGTTATTCATATCCCTGTGTGGCGCTGCGTGCATCTGCTTCGGCTTCTCCTCTTCCCCCTCTCTGATAGAAGTAGATGCTTTAAGGACACCTGCCCAGGTGTCCTTTTTTTATGCGCGTTAGTTAGGGGTAGAGCCTAGCAACAGCCGCAGGTCGTGTTTGATATCCTCAGCGCTCGCATCGCCACGCATCAGTACCCTGGTTTTGCCTTCCTTATCGATGAGATAAAACGATGAAGAATGATCCATGGAGTATTGCCCAACCTGGGGCGAGGGGACTTTCACGTAAAAGGCTTTAAAGGATTGTGCTGTTTTACGTACTTGATCCGGCGTGCCGGTGAGACCGATGAACGTAGGATCAAAAGCCTCTACATAGGCCTTCATAACCTCTGGTGTGTCACGATCAGGGTCAACCGTAATCAGCAGTACCTGCACGTCCTTGGCTGCGTCTCCCAGCATTTCTACAGCACTGGCTAATTGCACCATGGCGGTAGGGCAGATGTCTGGGCATTGCGTAAAGCCGAAGAACACCACAACGACTTTCCCCCTGAAGTCTTTCAGGGTGCGAGTTTCACCGTTGCCATCTATTAACTCTAACGTACGGCCTATATTGGCGGTGGATATGTCATTGCCAGTAAAGGGAAGCGGCTCGGGCTCAGGTGAGCATGCAGCAAGTCCTACGCTGAGTAACAGTATTGATAACAGACGGGGGAGGGAAGCAAAGTTGGGTGACATGATAGGCAGGTAAGCGGATCAGTATTAAGGTAGTGTACCGTGTCTGTACTGCTATACATTCTCGGATAGGTGGCGGACTCGTGCCTAATGTAAAAAACTGCATAGCGTAGTGCAGCGACGAGAGTGCATGCACTACAATTCTTACATGAAAATTCAAATCTCTTCTTCATTGCACAAGCCCATGCGGCAGCGTTTCAAGCTATTGCTGGCTCAGGCACAAGAGTTGCCTCCGGTAGGTAGTCGTCCACTGACCTTTTGTGGCCGTGTTTGCGGTTGGGTTTTAAAAGAAGCTATCCCTGAACTATTAACCATAGAAGGGGTGAGTTGCGATGGTGATGCTGTACACATAGGTGAAATGCGACTGCCCACGGCACAAGCTAACCGATTGTTGGAACGCATTGCCAACAAGTTGAACGAAGCAGGCTTTGTGAAAGCTTGGCGTGGTGAACTGTTGGATGTATTTGCAGAAGGGCGCTGCTTAGGTGCTATAGAGCGCGGTGCCGTGCGCCCATTAGGGGTGCTGACCCAAGCCGTGCATTTAAATGCTTGGACGCCAGAAGGCCGCTTGTGGGTGCAGAAACGCGCCGCGCACAAATCCACCAATCCTAATATGTGGGACACCTTGGTAGGTGGTTTGGTGAGTGCACAAGAAGACTTAGATGTGTCGTTGCTGCGTGAAAGTGAAGAAGAGGCAGGTTTATATGCCAAAGACTTACATGCACTAGAACCTATGCGTTTGATTACACGCATGCACCGCCGTTTGCCTGAAGGCTATCAGGTGGAAAATGCATGGGTGAACGACTGTGTGTTGGACCACGATGTACAACCACAAAATCAAGACGGTGAAGTCAGTGAGATACGTCATATCAGCGTAGAAGAGTATTGGGAAATGTCGGTGGCGGGTGAGTTTACGTTGGAAGCAGAGCTGGTGAGTTTAGACAGTATCTGTCACCGTGCCTCAATACCGGATACCATAGCGTAGTAGTCATTAACAGCGGCTTGTAAAAAGGGGTAAAACCATGCGTAATCCTTTTGATATACCCGGAATGATGGGAAGTGGTATGAATGCGGATTCTGCTCAGAATCCATTGTTTGCGTCACTAGACATGATGCGCACTGCTTGGGAGTCTATGGGTGGAGGTGCTGGCTTTGGCAGTTTTGCCGATGCGTCTGCTGCCATGCTGTCACCCGAAGAGCTGGAAAAGCGTCTACGCGATCTACGCGCTGTAGAAAATTGGCTGAAGTTGAATCTGTCCATGTTAGAAGGCACGATTCAAGGCTTGGAAATCCAGAAAGCCACACTACGCACCGTACAGAATTTTGCTCAGCAAGCCACACAAATGGCGGGTGAGCGTATGGCCAGTGGTACGGACGAAGGTCTAAAAAAAGCAACCGAGCAAGGCATGCAAGATGCCGGTCAGGCTGTATGGGACTTGCTGCAAAAGCAGTTCAATGCCGTGGCATCGGCCACCGCAGCCTCCATGCAAAGTGCACAGAGTATGGTGGATGGTATGGCCGGCGTAGTGCAGCCAGTGTCTGGTGATTCCACCATGCGCCGAGCCGCTAAACCTACCAGTACTGCACGTCCGGCTACAGCAAAGAAAGCCGCTAAAAAGGCAGTAAAGAAAGTCGTGAAGAAGGCTGCTACAGCACCTGCTAGTAGTACCACAGCGCGTAAAAGCGCACGCAAAAGTAGCAAGTAATAACTAGGTTGAGGAATACAGAAACATGATGCTGAATGTAGTAATACTGGCAGCGGGTATGGGCAAACGCATGCAGTCTGCATTGCCTAAGGTGTTGCACCCCATCGCGGGTAAACCTATGTTGATGCATGTCGTGGAAGCGGCGCGTCAATTGGAGCCTAGCCGTATCGTAGTAGTTGCTGGTCATGGTGCCGAGCAGTTGCAGCAGTATTTGGCAGGCCAAACCGACATACACGTGGTGTTACAACAGCCCCAGCAGGGAACCGGTCATGCCGTCATGCAGGCAGAGCCTGTATTGCTGGGAGAGCATCCTGATGACACAACCTTAGTGCTGTATGGCGATGTACCGCTGGTGCAGAGCGATACCTTAAAAGCACTGCTAGAAGCTCGTCAGGATGGCTTGGCCATTCTGACTGAGTTTCTGGATGATCCTACTGGCTATGGCCGTATTGTTCGTAACGAGCAGGGCACCATTAGGCGTATCGTGGAACACAAAGACGCCTCAGAAGCCGAGCACCAAATCCGAGAGGTAAACACCGGCATTATGGCTGCGCCTACAGTGCGTCTGCGCGACTGGTTATCACGTATTGATAACAAGAATGCGCAAGGTGAGTACTACCTGACCGACATCGTAGGGTTGGCTGTTGCTGATGGTGTGGCAGTGAACGCTGCACACCCTTCTTTCCCTTGGGAAACTTTAGGCGTCAATAGCCGCGTGCAACAGGCTCAGCTAGAGCGCGCATGGCAGGCTGAACAAGCCCGTAGACTGCTTGAGCAAGGCGTGAGCATTATGGATCCTTCACGCTTTGATGTACGCGGCAGTTTGCAGTGTGGTCGCGATGTTTACATTGATGTGGGTTGCGTGTTTGAAGGCACAGTAGTGTTGGGCGATGGTGTGCGCGTAGGCCCACATTGTGTACTGAAGAATGTAGAGCTAGGCGCAGGTACAGTCGTACATGCGTTTAGCCATTTGGATCAAAGCCGCGCGGCAGAGCAAACCAGCATTGGCCCGTACGCACGTTTGCGTCCTGGTGCTGTGCTGGAACGAGGTGCTGCTGTGGGCAACTTCGTGGAAGTGAAAAACAGCACCTTAGGCGCTGACACCAAAGCCAGCCATTTGTCTTATCTAGGCGATGCGCAGGTAGGTGAACGCGTCAACATTGGTGCTGGTACCATCACATGCAACTACGATGGCGTGAACAAGTACCGCACCATTATTGAAGATGATGCGTTTATAGGTTCAGACACGCAGTTGATTGCTCCCGTACGTGTAGGCCGAGGGGCAACTGTAGGCGCAGGTACAACCTTAACGCGTGATGCACCTGAAGAAGAACTCACCATTTCGCGTACGCCACAAACTACCATTAGCAACTGGAAAAGGCCGGTCAAAAAATAACCAACGTGCCAAGCGAAAAATACTCTCCTCTTGAAGACGAGGTCATCAGCCCTGCTAATAATAGTGAAGGGCCTGATGGTTTGCCATTGCGTGAGCGCATTCCTGCGGTTATCACGTTGTTGTTGGCGATTGCGATTTCGGTGTTGGACGCGGCCATGTCCAATGTGGCGTTGCCGGTTATTGCCGAAGAGCTGCACATCAATGCGTCCAGAGTGGTGTGGATTCCCATCGCCTACAGCCTCACTATTGTGATGACGCTGCTGCCGCTGTCGGCAGTAGCGGAGCGTATAGGGTTGCGGCGGTTGTTTGTCGCAGGCACGGTTATTTTCTTGGTGGCGTCATGTAGTGCGGCGTTCTCGCAATCCTTTGCCATGTTGCTGATGTCGCGCATTATGCAAGGCTTGGGCGCCTCGATGCTGATGTGCTTATTTGGCAGTTTAGTGCGGATGATTTATCCGCTGGAAAAACTGGCTGTAGGCATTAGTTTGAACGTGGTGGTGGTATCTACCGCAGCCGTGTTGGCACCGTCTATTGGTGCGTTTGTGCTAGATGTAGCATCATGGCGTTGGATATTTTTTATCACCGTACCTATTTGTGCGCTGACTTGGCTAGGGGTGCGATATCTCCCTGAAAGCCCACGTGTATCCCGTGAGTTTGATTGGTTGGCGTGCTTGCTGAGCGCAACAGTATTTGGCTTGGCAATTTTGGGCTTAGATTTACTCACGTCGCACCCTATATGGTCGTTAGGCTGCTTGATCGTTGCTGCCTTTAGCGCACGCATACTGCTAGCCCGCTCCTTGCAGCAAGAAGCCCCAGTGGTGCCCGTCGATATTTTGCGTATCACTTCGGTAGGTTATGCCGTCTTGGCGTCGTTGTTTGCCTTTGCTACACAAATGTCCGCAATGGTGAGCCTGCCTTTCTATTTTGTACAAGTGATTGAAGCCAGCTATGCCGACATAGGTTTGTACATGGGTATGTGGCCTTTGGGCGTAGTGGTCATGGCGCCATTGTCGGCCTACTTATCAGGGCGCTTCCCAGTAGCTGTATTGTGTATGGTGGGGATGGTTGTGACGGCCATAGGTTTGTCCAGCTTGTTGTGGTGGGGTGCAGGCGCCGCCGATTGGCAAATTATGACGTCCATGATGTTATGTGGCGTAGGCTTCGGGTTCTTCCAAACACCCAATAATAAAGCGATGTTGGCAGGTGTACCGAGACGCCGCAGTGGCGTGGCTGGTGGCTTGCAGGCAACCACTCGTGTGTTTGGCCAAAGTTTTGGTACGGCGTTGGTGGCGTTGGTGTTTGGTGCTAGCCCTGAGCAAGGTGCCGTATGGGGTATAGGGGCCGCAGTGGTGTGTGCTCTTGTGGCGTTGGGAATTAATATCGTACGCCAGCGCAACCCGGAAACAGATCCAGATTTTTTATAGTAGAACATACCCATGCAGATTTTGATGGTAAACCTTGAGCGGGGATGGCGCGGCGGGGAGCGCCAGACGTTGTTGACCGCTACAGAGTTACAACAGCGTGGTTATCACGTGACCGTATTGGCCAGAAAAGGCGAAGCCCTATTCAAACGCGCGGCAGAAGCTGGCTTGCGAGTGAAGGGCGTAGGCGGTAACGGCGGCTTGTTTTTCTTCTTGTTGTGTCATCGTAAAGCCTTTGATGTGGTGCATGTGCAGACCGCCGGGGCATTAACAGTCGTGGCAGCCATGAAGGTGTGGTTGCAAGCCCGTCTTGTTTATACCCGTCGCACTAGCTTTGAGGTCAAAGAAGCCAAAGCAGCACGTACCTTGGCGAAGTGGAAGCGTGTGGATAAATTTGTGGCGATTAGCCATGCTGCGGCACAAGCTCCTATCTCAATGGGGTTAGAGGTGAGCATCATCCCCAGTGCCGTAGAGTTTGTACCTCCCGATCCAGACCAGATTATCGCGTTCTCAGAAGAACAACATCTGGCAGGTAAATTTGTGATTGCTACCTGTGCTGCTTTCACGGCAGAAAAAGACCCGCTTACCACTATACGTGCTGTGCATGCGTTGTGGCAGCAGCGACAAGACTTTGTGTTCCTGCATTTTGGTGCGGGTGGTAGTGAACTAGCTGCCGCTCAACAGCTAATACAAGAACTGGGATTGGAGCAGGTCTATAACATCGTTGGTTTTAGACGTGACATAGAGAACATGTATAGGTTGATGCATGTTTTTGTTTTGACCTCTAAGCAAGAGGCCTTGGGTTCCAGTATTCTGGATGCGTTCTTATATGAAGCCGCCGTTGTGGCAACCCGAGCCGGTGGTATCCCCGAGTTGCTCGATGATGGGCGCGGTATCTTGTGTGATGTAGGCGATGCTGAAGCGATTGCTACAGCCTGCAATCAGTTATTGGAAGACGAATCACTATGCAGAGAGATGGTGGCTAAGGCGGAAGCGTGGGTAGTAGAGCAACATGCTATTCCGTTGATGGTTGACCGTTATTGTGATTTGTATAACCATGAGCACCAATCATAGCGGTAGCATTTTGGGCTGCATACGCTGCCTTGTATAAGAT
>SRSN01000004.1 GCA_004791645.1 Alcaligenaceae bacterium 429 | reverse complement strand
TGACTCTGAGCAAATCCGGTCTGGGCCAAGTTTTGGCTAGCGACATTGATTTGCCACACGATGTGGAAATCCTGAACCCCGATCACGTTATTGCCAACCTGACCGACGACGGTAAGTTGGAAATGACTATTCGCGTGGAAGAAGGTCGTGGCTACGTTCCAGGTAACGTGCGTGCGTTGTCTGATGATCGTCAACATACGATTGGTCGTATTGTTTTGGATGCATCTTACAGCCCAGTTCGCCGTGTTAGCTATGCAGTTGAAAGCGCACGTGTGGAACAGCGTACTGACTTGGACAAATTGGTTCTGGACATCGAAACCAACGGCGTATTGAACCCAGAAGAAGCTGTACGTCAGGCTGCTCGCATCCTGATGGATCAGATCTCTGTGTTTGCAGCTTTGGAAGGTGCTGAAGAAGCCCAAGAAACTCCAGAGCGCGCTACACCTCCAATCGATCCAGTATTGTTGCGTCCTGTGGACGATCTGGAATTGACTGTTCGTTCCGCAAACTGCCTGAAAGCCGAAAATATTTACTACATCGGCGATCTGATCCAGCGTACGGAAAACGAACTGCTCAAGACACCAAACCTGGGCCGCAAATCTTTGAACGAAATCAAAGAAGTGTTGGCTTCCCGTGGTTTGACCTTGGGTATGAAACTGGAAAACTGGCCTCCTCTAGGGCTAGAGCGTCCATAAATAGTTGTAACTGGGGCTTTAGCGGCGTATAAAAACGTGCTAAAGTCCCATGTCTTAGTTGGCCCGCAGCAATACTGATAGAAGAGCCAACGCAGATGAAATCCTTCATCTGATTCAAGATTTATTTTTTAGGAAGAAAATATCATGCGTCATCGTCATGGTTTACGTAAGCTGAATCGTACCAGCAGCCATCGTTTGGCTATGTTCCGCAACATGTCCGTATCTTTGATTACTCACGAAGCAATCAAAACAACTTTGCCTAAAGCTAAAGAGCTGCGTCGTGTAATCGAGCCTCTGATCACTTTGGCTAAAGATGACACAGTTGCAAACCGTCGTTTGGCTTTTGCACGTCTGCGCGATCGCGACGCTGTGACCAAACTGTTCAACGACTTGGGCCCTCGTTTCCAAGTACGTAACGGTGGTTACACACGTATTCTGAAAATGGGCTTCCGCCAAGGCGATAACGCTCCCATGGCTTTCATGGAATTGGTAGACCGTCCTGACGCTGTTGCTGACGAAGCAGCTGCTGAGTAATACGGCACACAGAATAAGAAAAACGGACCTAATCAGGTCCGTTTTTTTATGCCTACTCGTTATGCAAGTAGCTAAGAAGCTGTACGCCTGACAACACTGCAATGGCATCTAAAGCCAGTGCTTCATGCCTGAGTTACTATAGGCAGATTCTATGAGTGAAGAGGATATAGGGAAGCGTATGATGCCCTTAACGCAAGATGCTTTGTCGTCGTTTAGCCCAGATGCGGTGGTGTTAGTGCTGAGCAATGCCCCCGATGAGTTGTTGGCAAAACGCATTGCCCACTACGTGGTTGAAGAAGGTTTAGTCGCTTGCGCGAACCTTGGCGCATCTTCGTTGTCTATGTACATGTGGCAGGGTGAATTAGAAGGGGCGACAGAGGTGCCGTTGCAGTTTAAAACGACGGTGCGCCGAGTAGAAGCGTTGATTCAGCGTATTACTTCTTTACACCCGTACGAAGTACCAGAGGTGCTTGTGGTGCCAGTCGTGGCGGGGTTGGGTAGTTACATCAAGTGGGTTCAGGATGAAACTGCAGCCCCTCCTGTGTTGAAAAAATCATAACTGAGAGTGACACATGCAGTGTGTAGCGGCAAAGACGGGTAGAGATAAAAATAAACTAAGCGCGGTAGTCGCGTGGTTGATGCTGCTGATCGTGGGTTGGGCAATGCTGATGCAGCCCGCACGAGCCGAAGAAGACTACCTCGATCCTGAAGACGCTTTTCAGTTCAGCGCGGCAATGCATAGCCCCACCGAGCTGGATATACACTTTGTTATTGCTCCTGAATACTACATGTACAGGGATCGCTTTGTGTTTGAAGCGATGCCTAGCAGCGATTGGCTGGGTGAGGCCGCGTATCCTCCCGCTGCCATTGTGTATGACCCTACCTTTGAAAAAGACATGGCGATTTACCGCCGTGAAGTCACTATTCGCCTGCCTGTAAAGGAGGGCTCTATGCTGCCTTTGCAGCTAGAGATTACTAGCCAAGGCTGTGCGGATGCTGGGCTGTGTTATTCACCCAGCACACACGAACTAACCCTGTCACCCACAGAGGGTGGCTATAAGGTAAGCGGTGAAGGTGTGGTGCAAAGCGTGCCAGCGCCGCTAACTGAGGTAGTGACGGATGAAGTGGCACCCAAAAAAGCTGCTGCGAATACATCCACAACTAGCTTTTTGGATCTAAGCGATACAGGCTTGGCGGCCTACCTGCTGGATGCATCATGGTGGCAGATTATGCTGCTGGCGTTTGGTTTGGGTATGCTGCTTTCCTTTACGCCGTGTGTGCTACCAATGGTGCCTATTTTGCTGGGGATTATTGCGGGTCAGGGTACTCCGGTGAAAAGCGTATCGCGTAAACGTGGTCTAGGCCTGGCTGCTATCTATGTATTAGGTGTGTCATTGGTTTATACCGCGCTAGGTGTAGTGGCGGGGCTGCTGGGTGCTAGCTTGGCCGTATGGCTGCAGAATCCATGGATACTCAGTACATTTGCCGTGCTGCTATTTATCTTGGCGCTGTCTATGTTTGATGTGTACCAGTTGCAAGTGCCTTCGGGCATGCAATCACGCTTGCAGGGTGTGCTGAGCCGTATCCCGGGTGGGCGTTACAGCGGCGTGTTCTTGATGGGCATGTTGTCAGCCTTGATCGTTGGCCCATGTGTGGCAGCACCACTTGCAGGGGTGCTGCTGTTTATCTCGCAAACCGGTAATGTACTGATTGGTGCGATGGCGCTGTTTGCCATGGCATGGGGTTCCGGTGTGTTGTTGCTATTGGTGGGGGCAACCTCAGGTGTGCTGATGCCTAAAGCTGGCGCATGGATGAACACCGTAAAGCAGATCTTTGGTTGGTTGTTAATTGCCACGGCGCTGTGGATGTTGACGTCGGTGTTACCTACTGTCTGGTTCATGTTGGGCTGGGCTGTGTTGGCAGCATGGCTAGGTTTATTGTTGGGTGTAGGGCGAGCGCATGACGCAGCGGCATCGGCCGGTAAGCTGTTCCTGAAAGCCTTGGGTTGGTTGTCACTGTGTTGGGCTGCACTGATTCTGGTGAGTGTGGCAAGCGGCGGGCGCAGCGTGTTAGAGCCATTAGCGCATTGGCAAGGTGGCGGTGTAGGCGTAGGTAGCGCAGTCACAGCACCTGCTTTTCAGAAAGTAGAAAACCTTGCAGAGCTGGAAGAAAAACTGGCGAATAGTGGTGGCAGAACTGTTATGTTGGATTTCTATGCGGATTGGTGTGTGTCGTGCATAGAGATGGAGAAATTTACCTTCAGTGATCCAGCCGTGGCTCAGAAAATGAACACCATGTTGCTGCTGCAGGCAGACGTGACAGCCAATACGCCTGAACACCGTGCATTGCTTAAACGTTTTAACTTGTTTGGGCCGCCCGGAATTATTCTGTTTGATGAGCAAGGCCGCGAGTTAACCGATGCACGCGTTGTAGGGTTTATGCCGGCAGAGCGTTTCTTGCAGGTATTGAATTCAGCACGTTAATACTCATCGTGATGACAAAACAGGCCATGCTTTTGCATGGCCTGTTTGTTTTGGTGCTACGAGTTAGTTTTGCAGTGTTTGGTAAATGGACTCTATGACTTCTGGCCCAATGCGTGAGGCCATTTGTTCATGCACAGGACGCAGTGCTGTTACCCATTCGCTGCGTTCTTCAGGGGTGAGTTCGTAAATGGTGGTGTGTCCAGCGGCGCGAATGGCAGCCAGCGCCTCATCATTTTCCACTTGCGAGATTTCGTTCGCGTATGTTGTGGCATCTGCCATGGCGCGTTCTAATTGTTCGCGCAATGTGGGGTCTAGCTCATCCCAAAATTTCTTGTTCACGATGACGGCATAGCCAATGTAACCGTGGTTGGATAAGGTGGCATGCTTTTGCACTTCGTGCATTTTCTGGGTATAGAGGTTGGACGGTGTGTTCTCTGTGCCGTCTACCACGCCAGTTTGCAGTGCTTGATAGGACTCAGAAAACGCCATCACTTGTGGAATGGCTTCTAAGGCCTGCATTTGAGCTTCTAGCACTTTGGAGGACTGTATACGCATCTTCAAACCCAGAAAGTCATCTGGCGTATGCAGGGGCGAGTTAGCGCTCATGATTTTGAAGCCGTTATCCCAGTAGGCTAAGCCTTTAATGCCTTTGGGCTCTAGCATGGCCATCAGGTCTTGGCCTACTTGGCCTTGGGTAACTTTGTTCAGGTCGTCTTTGCTTTGAAAGATAAATGGTAGGTCAAATACCTCGAAGGCACGCACACCTAAGGGGCCAAACTTTGCTAGGGATGGCGCCAACATCTGGACGGCACCTAGCTGCAAGGCCTCAAGTTCTTCTTTGTCTTTGTACAGTTGGGAGTTCGGATATACCTCTACCAACACTTTGCCATCGGTATATTGCTCAGCCAGTTCTTTGAATTTGTCAGCCCCTTTGCCTTTAGGCGTGTCCGGTGAGACGACGTGGCTGAATTTGATAATCAGTGGGTTAGCCAGTGCAGGCAGGCTGAAACAGGTGGCGGCTATCACGGCAGCGGCCAGTACTTTTTTCATAGGCATTTGTTGTCTCCAGGAATAGTTATGATTGGAATAAGCCTCTGGTTAACTGTACTGAATGCCTAGCGCAGAATGAATTTTTATTTGACGAATCAATACTTAATCAGCTGTGAACCGGTGAGTGGAATGGGGCTATAGCGTGGATGTGGCGGCATGTAGCGCCATGTGTTGGCTGAGTAAATCGTAAACATGACGGGTGTGGTTGTGCAGTGGGGTGCGCCGCATCCATAGGAAGTAGCTTACGTCGGGGAGTGGCGGTAGTTGTTCGCTGGTGCCCAACACACGGAAATCAGTGCTAATGAGTTCGATGTTACGCGCTGTGATGCCTAAACCTGCATGTAGGGCAGCTTTGATGCCTGATAGATTAGGCGCTACATAATTGATTTGCCATGTGGCGTGGGCCTGCTCTAGTGCCGTCAGAGCGATTTTTCGGTATAGGCTAGGCTCATCTGCCAGTATCAAAGGTATAACCTTGCTAGGGTCGTGTACATAGCGTGCAGAGGCTAGCCAGACAGTGGGGGAGCGTCGTATGACAAATCCCTCTAGCTCTGAGTCAAAGCGGCTAGAGATGGTGAGGTCTAGTTCGCCTCTGTGCAGGGCTTCCATCAATACAGGGCTGCGATCCACCTGTATTTCTAACTTGATACGAGGCAAGTTGCGTACTACGTGAGCCAGAACGGTAGGGAAAATGGAGTCTGCCACGTCGTGCGGCGCGCCTATACGCACTATACCTGCGGGGTCTGTGCTGTGTAATGTGCGTACACACTCATCATGTAAGGCCAGAATCTGTTGTGCATAACGTAGCAGCAGTTCGCCATGTTCCGTCAGTGTTTTATTGCGACCTTCTTTGCTAAAAATGGCTTTATGCGTCAGGTTTTCTAGCCGCTGCATTTGCTGCGTAATAGCCGATTGGGTACGGCACACAGCTTCTGCTGCGTTGGCAAATGTACCGTGTTTGGCAATGGCGACCAAGGTGCGCAAGAGTTCTATATCCAAATTGATCATATTAGTTTCGCTAATGTATTTGCATAAAACTCTGTATTGTTGCGGGACGTATCTGTGCGTAAAGTAGCATTGATTTCGTTGGAAACAAATAATAATGCAGGGGATAAGAATGGATGTATCCGAAATTCGTGCCACAGCTGTAAGTCAGCGTATAGAAAACATAAGAAATATTGTAGAAAAAGAAGGTCTATCTACAGCTTCGTTAGCACAGATATTGCAGCAGGTACTGGCATTAGCTGAGCATAAAGAGTGGTGGTCTGATGCGCATTTTCCAGCGCCTGAAGAGGGAGAGTTGCAAGCGCGCTATTTGATCTCTGAAGAGGCTGATCGCTCGTACGCGTTGTACTTAAATGTGATGCGCCCAGGTAAGAAAATCGTGCCACATAATCACACGACGTGGGCGTGTATCGCGGCGGTAGAAGGGGTGGAATACAACTATGTGTATACCCGAACCGATGATGCGCAAGTGCCGGGGGTGGGGATTGTAGAGCGCACGGCGAAAGTCGTGGTTGAGCCAGGTGCAGGTATTGCGTTAATGCCAGATGATATCCATGCCGTAGAAATCGAGGGTAATAACGTGATTCGCCATTTGCATATGTACGGTTTGGCGTTAGAAACCTTGGATCAGCGATTGGCGTTTGATGTAGAGCAGGGCACCTGCGCTGTGATGCCTGTGGGCGTTCAAACCAGGCGTTAAGACCGATATGACGCAGCCAACACAGATGAATGCAGAAGTATCGGTAGCGGTCTTGCGGCAGTGGTTGGCCGACGGCTCTGAGATTGCTTTACTGGATGTGCGAGAACATGGGCAGTATGGTAGCGGTCATTTGTTTTATGCCGTAAACGCGCCCTATAGCGTATTGGAGCATCGTGTACCGTACTTGGTGCCGAGGCGTACTGTGCGCATCGTGTTATATGCGCAAGGGGGCGATATTGCACGTCAAGCACAACAGCTTTTGCAGGATATAGGCTATACGCAGGTATATGTGCTGGCAGGTGGTGTAAAAGCGTGGCAGCAAGCGGGGCATAACGTCTTTGCTGGAGTAAACGTACCCAGCAAAACCTTTGGTGAGTTAGTAGAACAGCACTGCCATACACCCCACATTAAGGCTGAGGATCTTGCCGCTAGCCAAGCGGCGGCAGAATCGTTATTGCTGCTAGATGGTCGTCCGTTTGAGGAATACCAAAAGAAAACCATTCCGGGTGCTATATGTTGCCCGAATGGCGAGTTAGCGTTACGCGCCACTACGTTGATGAGAACCGCAAACGCTGCACGTATTGTGGTGAATTGCGCTGGTCGTACTCGCAGCATTATTGGTGCTCAAACCTTAATTAATTTAGGCGTTCCGTATGAGGTAGTAGCGCTAGAAAATGGCACGCAAGGCTGGTTTCTGGAAGGGCTCGTGTTAGAGCAGGGGGCTATGCGCGATGGGGAGGCTGTGCAGCCCGATAACGTAGACGTAGGGGTGTTGCAGCAGCAGGCTCAACGTATGGCGCAAGAGGTGGGAGTAAAGCTGGTTACTGCAGCACAGTTACAGCAGTGGTTAGCTGAATCACATCGCACTACGTATGTGTGCGATGTGCGCACGACTGCAGAATATACGCGTAATACCTTGCGTGTGGCAAAACATACGCCGGGAGGCCAGTTGGTACAGGCCACGGATCATTACATAGGTACACGGGGTGCCAGAATTGTTCTATGGGATGACCTACATGTGCGCTCATGGGTGACAGCGAGCTGGTTGTTGCAAATGGGTTGGGACGTGACGGTGCTGGAACGCGATGCGGGTGCACTATTAGGGTGCGTGCCGGGCGTGGCAACAGATGATCTTGTGGGGTTTGAATTGCCGCACATGACAGTGGAGCAATTGGCAGCCAGCGTGCGTCATAACGCGGCGCAACTGATCGATATACGCCCTAGCCAACAGTATCGTGCCGCACATTTACGAGGTGCGCAGTGGTCTATACGGCCACACTTACGGTATGCCACGCTTAAGACCAACCAATTGGTGGTAGTGATCGCTTCAGACCCTTACAGCGCAGCATTAGCCGCCAAAGAGTTGCAGAGTTTAGGTGTGCAGCAGGTGTGTTGGCATCATGGCACTACCGCTCAGTGGTTAGCGGCAGGGTTAGTGCTTGAGAATAGTCCTGACCAGCCCGCCGATGACGATTGCATTGATTATGTGTTCTTTGCGCATGATCGGCATGAGGGTAACCGACAGGCAGCGCTGCAATATCTGGCGTGGGAGACAAACCTGCTACAGCAGGTTGATGAGTTGGAACTACAGTATTTTAAGGTGTATGTAGCCCCCTAACGGGATAGGGGGCCACTACAGATACTGCTTAGTTGCCTTGCAGTCGTAGTTGCTTAGCAGCGTCAATCGCGAAGTAGGTCAAGATGCCATCGCCGCCGGCGCGTTTGAACGCCAACAGGGATTCCATCATGACTTTGTCGTGATCCAGCCAGCCATTGGCAGCAGCGGCTTTGATCATCGCGTATTCGCCACTGACTTGGTACGCAAAAGTAGGCATGCCAAAGGCTTGTTTGATGTCGCGTAGTACATCTAGGTACGGCATACCCGGTTTTACCATCACCATATCAGCGCCTTCGCGGATGTCGGCAGCGACTTCGCGCAACGCTTCATCACGGTTGGCTGGGTCCATTTGGTAGCTGGCTTTGTCGGATTTACCCAAGTTGCTGGCAGAACCTACCGCATCACGGAATGGGCCGTAGAAGGCACTGGCGTATTTGGCAGAGTACGCCATGATACGGGTGTCGATGTGGCCGTTTTCATCCAAGGTGTGACGGATCGCGCCTACACGGCCATCCATCATGTCGCTAGGCGCCACAATGTCTACACCTGCGTTGGCTTGTGTCAGCGCTTGTTCACGCAGCACTTCTACCGTAGGGTCGTTCAGCACGTAGCCATCTTCGTCGATGATGCCGTCTTGGCCGTGGCTGGTGTAAGGGTCTAGCGCAACGTCAGTCAGAATGCCCAATTCTGGGAAGTTCTGTTTCAAGCTGCTCACTACACGAGGGATCAAGCCGTCGGGGTTAGCTGCTTCGCTACCATCCGGTGTTTTCAGGCTAGGATCAATCACAGGGAACAGGGACAGTACTGGAATCCCCAGTTTTACACACTCTTCAGCAATCGCCAGAATGGTGTCAGGCGAGTAACGGTATACGCCGGGCATGGAATCCACAGCTTCGCGTATGTTGTTGCCTTCACGCACGAACACCGGGTAAATCAGGTCATTGACGGTCAATGCGTTTTCACGCACCAAACGGCGGGTGAAGTCGTCGCGACGGTTACGGCGTGGGCGGCTAAGAGGGTAGTTAACGGGGGGTAAAAATTGAGTCATGGCACAACCTTTGGAGATATCCAGTTTTCAATAAGTAATGTCGCTTCCTCAATGCCAATACGGTGCGTGGCCGAAAAAGGGATAGCTTGAATATTCCCCATGGCAGCGAGTTGTTTACGGGCTTCAGCAGCCGCTTGTATACGTTTACCATACGCGAATTTATCCGCTTTGGTGAGTAGTACCAGCAATGGCTTGCCTGTAGGAGCGATCCAGCGTGCTAACTGCACGTCTAATGCGGTAACGCCTCGTCGTATATCCAGCATCAATACAACACCTGCCAGAGAGCTGCGTTGGCGCAAGTAGCCGCCTAGCATTTCATCCCAGTCTTGTTTTTCTTGACGCCCTACCGCGGCATAACCGTAGCCAGGTAAGTCGACGAGGTAACCTAAAGATTCTTCAGGTTCTAATGGGTCGGGGATGCCGAACATGTTGATCAGACGTGTTCTACCCGGTGTTTTACTGGAAAACGCCAAACGTTTTTGGTTCGCCAGTACGTTAATAGATGACGATTTCCCCGAATTGGAGCGACCCACAAAACAGACCTCTGGTGGGCCGGGGGGCGGGAGTTGGTCCAGCTTTGCAGCAGAAATAGTGAAGCTGGCGCGATGTAAGATTGACATGATTAAGGCAATTTCCCGTTTAAATCCAAGCTCTATTGTATAATCTTGGGATTTGAAACAGTAACCGTCGTGTTCCGTGCAGATCCCTTACAGCAGAAATAATACGGTATACGACGACCAGTGACTTACAAATACTGCGGTATTTGTGTCTAAATCGCGATCGTCGAGGACTACATGAAGCTGAAGCGCGTGCTTTCCAGAATCGTTATTGCCAGCGGCCTTGTGGCAGCCTGTTCCACCTTCTCTTTGGCGCATGCTGCAGATACCGCTGCAAAACCTGATGCAGCTAAGGGCGAGCAACTCTACTTGAACGGTGAACTGTCCCGTGGCGTATTAGCCTGTGTGACCTGTCACGGTGCTGCAGGGAATAGTGTCATTGAAATGTACCCTAGCATTGCAGCCCAACCGTTTGAATATGTGGTTAAACAGCTGCATGATTTCCGCCCTGGTGCAGACAATACCCCTCCATTGCGCCGTGCTGCCAATGGCAACCCTGCCGTAATGACCAGCATTGTGACTGGCATGACTGAGCAAGAAATGCGTGATGTAGCGTTTTACGTGTCTCAACAAAAAGTGGATTGGGAATTGGCTGCTCGCGCCACCAACGAAGAAACGTTTGAGCGTGGCCAACAAATTTGGCGCGGTGGTTTGCCTGACCGTAACGTAGCGGCTTGTGCGGCCTGTCACTCGCCTAACGGCGCAGGTTTGCCAGGTAAATACCCACGTTTGGCTGGTCAACACGTACCTTACTTGCTGGAACAGCTGAAATTGTTCCGTAGCGGTGACCGTAACAACGAAGCAGCGATGCACGAGTTGGCTGATCGCATGAATGATGCCGATTTGTCTGCTGTTGCGGATTACGCCGCCGGCTTGCGCTAGAGCAAAGCTCTTGTTTTTAGCGACTGCTATATTCAGTGTTGCAACCTGTAACCTTTACGGGCTGCAGTGTTGATACCTAAGCTCCCCTCTTGGGGAGCTTTTGTTGTCTGGGCAGGAAACTTTAGTCTTAAAAGAGACTCTAATAGCTCAGACTTATAAGACCCTGAATTTTCTGTTTAGTTTCTACCTGAGATTGTTGTGACTACCAAACGTCAATTTGGCGCTGCTGAACTGTTCGAGTTGTTGAGCTCCATGCGTTTCGCTGTGAGCCTGCTCATGTTCATCTGTGTGGCCAGTATCATCGGTACTGTGCTGGCGCAAAACCAGCCTATGAACATCTATGTGGACCAGTTCGGGCCATTTTGGGTAGATGTGTTCGATAGATTCTCAATCTGGACTATTTACAATACATGGTGGTTCTTGGTCATCATGGGTTTCTTGGTGGTGTCCACCACCGTCTGTGTGATCCGTCATGCGCCCAAGATGCTGAAAGATGCACGCAACTTCAAAGAATATGTGCGCGGCAATAGCTTGCGTGCGTTTCCCCATAAAGTAGAAGTCAGCAATCACAACAGCCCAGAAAAAAATGCTGACGATGTACAAGCGTGGTTGAAGGTAAAAGGCTACCAGTACAAAGTACGTAAAGATGCTGATGGCAGCCTGATGTTGGCGGCTAAAAAAGGTAGTTCTAATCGCCTAGGCTATATTTTTGCGCACGTAGCTATTGTGGTGATCTGTATTGGCGGGTTGATGGACAGCGAGTTACCCACGCGATTACAGGTATGGTTAGGTGGCAAGAAACCTATTACTGAAAATATTCTGATTTCTGAGGTTCCACCAGAAGGGCGTTTGCCAGCGGCTAACCCTAGCTTTAGAGCTAACCTCTTGGTGCCAGAAGGGGTGCGTACTGCCACTGCGGTAGTGAACGTGGACGAAGGCGTATTGGTGCAACCTATGCCTTTCGTGTTGGAACTCAAACGTTTTCTGATCGAGTATTACTCCACGGGTATGCCTAGCAGCTTCAAGAGTGAAGTGCGCATTACCGATCCCGATACGGGCGACAGTTTTGACAGAGTGATAGAGGTGAATGAACCTCTGCGCTACAAAGGCGTCACGGTGTATCAGTCTGGTTTTGATGATGGTGGCTCTACGGTAGAACTGTTGGCGTACCCATTGCATGGTACGCAAAGTCGTCCATTCCCTGTGTCAGGCAAAATTGGCGAGAGCACGCGTTTTGTAGTGGATGACGCAGGTACGGAAGTCAGTGTGAACTTTACAGAACTGCGCACCATCAACGTGGAAGATATGCGCGACGGTGATCCTCAGCCTAAAGCATTGGCTGAGCATGTGGCGGCTGTAGCGGGCAGTGCCGCAGGTAAGCGTAACGAGAATTTGGTGAACGTAGGCCCTAGTGTGCATTACAAACTGACGGATAGTAGTGGTCAGGCACGTGAGTACACGCATTACATGGCTCCAGTGGTGTTGGATGGTTTCCCTGTGTTCTTGGCGGGGATGAATGTATCGCCGCAAGTGGGTTTCCGTTATGTGCGTATTCCTGCGGATGATCAGTTATCCATGCAAGAGTTCATGCGTTTACGTGCCGCATTGGAAGACCCTTCGTTAGTACGACAAGCGGCATTGCGCTTCGCAGAGCGTAACGGTGATGCTGCACCGAATTCCTTACTGCATACTGCGGCACAGAATGCGCTGACCAGTTTTGCTCGTGAAGGCTTTAACGGTTTGATCGGTCGTGTGCCAGAAGCTGAGCGCGAGAAAATTCTTGGCTTCACGGTGCCCATGATTCAGCTTTCGTTGATTGAGTTACGTGATATTCTGCGAGAACGTGCTGGCGAAAAAGAAATTGTGTATGAAGGCGATGAGGGTGTGCGTGCCCAGCAGTGGACACAGCTTGCCGTACTAGCTTTGGCCAATTTGCCAGAATACCCAGCTCCGGTAATGCTGGGTCTGCGTTCGTTTGATCACGTACAGGCCAGTGTGTTCCAAGTGGCGCGTAGCCCAGGTATGTACATTGTGTATACCGGCTCGTTGTTCTTGGTGATTGGCGTCTTTACGATGTTCTATGTTCGTGATCGACGCATTTGGGTGTGGATACGACCACAAGAGGGTGGCAGCTCTATGCAGGCTGCAATGACCTCACAACGGCGCAATTTGGATTTCAACCGCGAGTTTGACGAGTTCAAACAGAGTTTCCAGCGCTTGTCCGCATAGAGAGGAGTCTAAAAAATGTCTGAGTCAGCAATGCTTTCCCAGTCACAACAGTGGCAGGCTTCCATGGCAGCAAGCGGGGATTCCCGTGGTGTGCGTGGTAGGCCGCAGCTAAGTGATTATTTGTACTTTATTGTGTTGTCGCTTGGCGTGGCATACTGTTTGACCGCCTATACCGACTTTATGGATGGCTACGAAAAAGTCATTCTCTGTGGTGCCGTGCCACTGTTAGTCTGGATGGGCTGGTTGTGGCGTCCACTGCGTACATTAACCGTACTAAGTGGTTTAACAGCGATTTTGGCTATTTGGCTGTACAGCAACGATGGTAGTTTGCTTAGCGGCGACCTTACCCGTGCAGACAGTGTGTTTTTGCTGCGCTATTTGTTCTCGTCACAATCCGCCATCCTGTGGATGTGTGCGTTGTTCATGATTGCGATGGTGTGCTACTGGATTGGCTATGTCAGCAAAACAGCCGCATGGTTGGGTACAGCGCTGACGTGGGGTGGTGTCTATGCAGGTACTGTGGGTATGTTCGTGCGTTGGCGCGAAGGCCACTTGTTAGGCCCTGGTTTAGGCCATATCCCTGTCAGTAACTTGTATGAAGTGTTTGTGATGTTTGCGTTGATCACAGCTCTGTTCTACCTGTATTACGAGCGTCGTTATGCGACCCGTAGCTTGGGTGGTTTTGTGCTGATGGTGATTAATGCTTCGGTGATCTTCTTGCTGTGGTACTCGTTTGCTCGCGATGCGCACCAGATCCAGCCATTGGTTCCTGCACTGAAAAGCTGGTGGATGAAGATTCACGTGCCCGCCAACTTTATTGGTTACGGTACCTTCGCCTTAGCGGCGATGGTGGGCTTTGCCTACCTGATCAAAGAAAACGGTCAAACACGCTCGTGGAGCAAGCTATGGCCAGTGTTTGTGCTGGGCATGTTGCTCTGTGCGGAGCCCATGATTTTTGGTTCACGCAGTGAATTCTCCGTTACATGGATGTTGTTCTTCGGTATTAGTGCGCTAATCGTAGGGGCCATTTTGGCGCTACGTGGCCCAATTTCCCGTCAGTTGCCTGATCTGGAAGTACTAGATGACATCATGTACCGCGCGATTGCCATCGGCTTTGCGTTCTTCACTATTGCCACTATTTTGGGTGCGTTGTGGGCGGCGGATGCATGGGGTACATACTGGCAGTGGGACCCTAAAGAAACATGGGCCTTGATCGTGTGGCTGAACTACGCGGCATGGTTGCACATGCGTTTGATGAAAGGCATGCGAGGCACTATTGGTGCTTACTGGGCACTGGGCGGCTTACTGATCACCAGTTTTGCATTCCTAGGTGTGAACATGTTCTTGTCCGGTTTGCACTCATACGGTGAGCTGTAAGCACCTAGAACACTGTAGTTAGTCAGTACTTACCGGGAGTGTTTGTCGATGAAGGACAGCACTTCCGGTGATTTCACTAAGTCTCGTATATCGCGGGCAGCTAATATCTCAGTTGGCGATCTAGCCCCAGACACCACAAAGCCCTGCACGTAATCTACGCCTATGTCGCGCAGTATATGCAGCGTCTCTACGTCTTCCACCCATTCTGCAATGCTCACCATGCCCAAGTTGCGTGCCAGCTCTACGATGGTGCGTACGATGGCCACATTGGTGTTCTTTAACAGCATGTTGTGTATGAGTGAGCCGTCTATCTTAATCGCGTCAGTAGGTAGCTCTTGTAGGTACGAGAATGAGGTATAGCCTGCACCAAAGTCGTCCAGTGCAATGCGTACGCCTTTGTGCTGCAAGCGTTGCATGAACAAGCGGGTGCGTTCTAAATCTTGCAGTGCCACCCCTTCGGTGATTTCTACACACAGCCTGTTGGCGAGGTGATCGAAGTTTTCCAAAATGGTGAATAGCTCATCAATGAACTTGTCATCATTTAGGGACACGCCGCTAAGGTTGATATTGATTTGCTGGGTACGTGGCAGTTGTGTGTGGTGTTTGTCTAGCCACTCTAAGGTTGCTGCAAACACCCACTTGTCGATGATAGATACTGTGCCACTTTCTTCGGCTGCTGCGATGATTTTGCCGGATGGCATCAGATTATTTCGTGAGTCACGTACCCGTAGCAGTACCTCTACATTCAGTGAGTTCAAGGGGTTCTGCAGGGCCATTAATGGCTGCATTTCCAGATACAAACCGCCCGAGGCACCGTTTTCCAGCTCTTTGAACAAGCGTAGTTCTTCGGCGTGTTGGTACAGTTCGGTAGACCCTTGTTTATATAGTACAGATGGCAGTTGGGTGCGGCGAGCGTCGCGGCAAGCCCGGTTTGCTGCCGCTAAAGCATCCTCTGCACGGGTATCGGAAGACAGCTCTACCAAACCAATAGCGCTTTGCAGGTTAAAGCTACGGTTGCCTGCGTAGATGCTGCCTTGGTTTAGGGACTTAATGATCTTCTCGGCGGTGGCTTGAGCTTGCTCTGGCGTGGTGTCGTTAAACAGGATTAAGAATTCATCGTTACCCAGCCTACCTAGCTCTTGGCCTGGGTGCAGCGTAGTTTCAATGCGATGGCTTACCTCTTTAAGCAGAGCGTCACCTGCGGCGTGGCCATACGCATCATTCACGTGTTTAACGTAATTCAAATCCAAGTAGGCCAAGATGCAGTTATTACCCTCGCGTACCTTATCCAACGAGAACGATAAGGCCTTCTCTATGCCCCGTTTGTTCAGTACATCGGTGATGGGATCATGGTTGGCCATCTGTTTGAGCTTACGGATGGTTTCTGATCGTTTGCTGATGTCTTGTAGCGAGCCCTCAATCACTCCCGCAGTACGTAAGGCGCGTAACCCAAACTGTTGTGGCAAACCGGGGTGAGAGGCTGCTGATAAACGGCTGATGTCTGTGTCTTCACCGCTTAAGCTGGTTTGTATGATAGCTTCCCAGTCGGTCGTGCCAAAGAATTGTTCCCATTGGTAGTCTTCGATTTCCTCGTGCTCAGAGAGACCTAAAAAGGCATAGAACACACTGTTCGCATAGACGAACTGGCCATTCTCATCCAGTGTGAAAATTCCAAATGGGCTGATGCAGTGATTGGCGATTAGGGTTTGCTCCGCTACGGTGCGACTGTAGCGTTCTTCGCGTAAGCGTTCGCCCAGCAAGATCGCCACCATTAGACTTGATAGGGGTAGCGCCAGTACGCTTTGGAAGGTGTCTAGGAAGTTGCTGGATAGTCCCAGCAGCATCAGCAACATCAAGACCAACACACAAAGCGATGCGCTGAGCAGCATGATGTGCCAAAGCGATAAGGGGGCGGGTTGTTGTTCGGCGTGCATCATGCCATAGCACACGATCACAACGCAGCTGAGTAAGCCTATGGCGCTTAATAGCAGCATGGCAGGCATAAAGAGGGAGCGCTCTAGCAGGAAGGCTGCTGGCAGTAGGGCGAGTCCGCCCCACTGTAGGGCGCGTAATAACAGTGAAAAAGGTAGTGGCTGCACGACGGTGCGCAGCAGTTGGGTAAAGAGGGTGTAGCTCACCAAGAAATAGGCGGCGAGAGTGGCTTGGCGAATAGTAGGTAGCCAGGTGGCGGGTAGTTCATGTCCTAACCAGAGGTTATCCCAACCCATGGCCATGGCGCCTAAACGTAGGTTGCCAACCAACCAGACAGCAACCAGCAGGTACAGGCTTTGTTTATTCAATAAGGCGATCACCAACAGCAATGCCGCCAAGGTGAGTAAACCGCCTTCTAGTAGCGCGATATAACGCGTGTAGCGCTGGCTGGCTTGTACCCAGTCGGAGCTGGTCCAGTTCTGGATGCTGAAGGGTCCGGAAACGCTAGGCAATACATTGCAGTACACCGTACCTAGCGGGGCAAGGCCATTAGTTTGTAAATCATAACCATGACTAGAGCCTAAGGCTGAGGTAGGCAGTTGGCTGAGTTCTTCTTGCTCGGGTTGTGTGCCGTAGCAGTGCAGCCCGAGTAGGGGGCTGGTGGCAAAGCGTATGTCGTGGGCAGTGCTGTCAAAGTCTTCGGGTAGAGAAAACTGCAGCCAAAAAGGATCGTGTGTAGAAAGGCGTAATTCAGAGGGCTGTTTTGCCAGCGCTGTTTGTATTGTTGATGATGGAGGTGTTTGCGCGTAGGGAGCCGGCAGGGTTTGCAGGCTTAACGAAAAACCCGCAGCACTGGGGTAGTGTGCGGGTAGTTGCAACAATGCCACCAGCGAAAGCAGGCAAATAAACAGCGGCAGCACATAGATGCTGAGTACTTCGGTGATACGTTGGCTTGCGCCAGACCGTGTACGATCATTGAGTGTGATAGTGGAATCCATCATGAATTTAGACAGCCTTGATCACCACGGCAGACACGGATCAGCTGTCGTGGCAAATTGTTATAGTTTGTTAACGGTGAGGCGTCTGCGTTCTTTAAAAACTAAGCCCTGAAAATCAGGGCTTAGTGGTGATACTTAAGGTAGTAGGCTTTCTGAAGCAAAGAGGCTGTGTAGTTCTTCACGGGGGCGTACTACATGTGCAGTCTTGCCATCCACAATAATTTCGGCTGCACGTGGTCTGGTGTTGTAGTTGCTGGCCATGGTGAACCCGTACGCACCTGCTGACATAATTGCCAATAGATCGTGTTGTTCTAAAGCCAGTTTGCGGCCACGGGCTAACCAGTCACCGCTTTCGCAGATAGGGCCAACAATGTCGTACTCCAAGGCTGTAGTACCGTCTTGGCGAGGGCGTACAGCTTCTACATCGTGCCACGCATCGTAGAGTGTGGGGCGAATAAGATCATTCATGGCCGCATCAACGATGGCGAAGTTTTTGGCTTCTGAGGGTTTCAGGTATTCCACTTTGGTCAGCAACACACCGGCGTTACCTACCATAGAGCGGCCAGGCTCCAACACCAACTGTAAGTGAGACAAGCCACGAGCATCCAATGCTTTGAAGACTTCTGTCAGCAGCATGGTTGGGGTAGCAGGCGTTTCGTCGGTGTAACGAATGCCCAAGCCGCCGCCCAAATCAAGGTGAGACAACTGCACGTCTTGTTGTGACAGGGTGTCAATCAGGTTCAGCAGTTTATCCAGCGCATCCAAGTAGGGGCTGATCTCGGTGATTTGAGAGCCGATGTGGCAGTCCACACCAACGATGTTCAGTTGTGGGTGTTGTTTTGCTAGTGCGTAGACTTCAGGCGCATCTTCGATAGCAATACCGAATTTGTTGTCTTTCAGGCCAGTGGAAATGTATGGGTGGGTGTGGGCGTCTACATCAGGGTTCACGCGCAGCGAGATGGGCGCTACACAATTTCTATCTGCAGCGATTTGCGCAATGTGCAGTAACTCATTTTTGGATTCCACGTTGAAGCATTTGATCTGTGCATCCAGAGCGGCTTCAATTTCCCAGCGCTGTTTGCCTACGCCAGAAAACACCACTTTGCGTGGATCACCACCGGCAGCGATCACGCGTGCCAATTCACCGCCAGACACAATATCAAAGCCTGCACCGTGGTTGGCCAGTTCGCGCAGAATGGCCAAGTTGGAGTTGGCTTTCATGCCATAGCACACCAATACATCACGACCTTGTTTAGCCTTTTCATAGCTGTCCCAAGCGTCTTTCAACGCTTGTCGCGAATAGACATATAAAGGGGTGCCGTGCTCTTTGGCTAAGTCTTCCAGAGAGCATTGTTCGGCATGCAGTACGCCATTATGAAATTGAAAATTCGGAGCTACGGTCATGATGGTAAATAGAGGTCATGAAAAAAAGCAGGGGACTGATCCGATCACCGGGTCAGGCAGTAGGTGCAGTGTCAGTGTTGACGCTAGACGCTGCAGCTTGTTCGGGTAAAACGAGGGGGCCTTTATAGCCACATCCTCCAAGTATGACACTTGCTCCTACTACAAGGATAAGCGCCGCACGTTTAGGTGAAAATTTTGGCTGCATGGTGGTGTTATGAGCTGTTTTAAATTTGAAGTATGACAGCCTATGTGTAGACGTCAAACCTCCAGACAACAATGGTGCCATAAGGCACCATTGTGTGTTGTTAATTACGGTCTAGCAAATGTTTGTGGACTGTCGTCATAGACGTTGTCATCGTTTTGCAGGCCTTGTAGCAATGAATTGATGCCATCGTCAGGAACATCGGAAACGAAATTGTCCATGGCGCTAGGCAAGCCCACGCGTTCAATGGCTACCCCAGGTGGGAATTCGCTGTAATAGTAATCCCCATTAGTTTTAGTCAGACCGCTAGGCATTGGGCCTAATGGTTTGTTAGGTTTACCAGCCAGCGCTTCACGCATGAAGTTAATCCAGATAGGCATGGAAATGCCGCCACCTGTTTCGCCTGAACCCAGTGATTGCGGACGGTCAAAGCCCATCCATGCAATGCTGACTAGGTCTGGTGTATAGCCAGCAACCCACGCATCCAACGAGTTGTTGGTCGTACCGGTTTTACCGCCAATGTCATTACGTTTCAGCGTTGCTGAAGCACGAGCACCTGTACCCGATGTGGCTACGCCACGCAGCATGTCGTTCATGACATACGCAGTACGTGGATCTATAACCTGAGCTTTGGAATCACCAGCGACTACCGGTTTGGCGCGCATGACGACTTGGTCATTGCTGTCAGTTACGTAATCAATCAGGTATGGCTGTACTTTGTAGCCTCCGTTCGCAAATACCGAGTAAGCACCCGCTAATTGCAATGGTGTCACGCTACCTGCACCCAATGCCAACGGCAATACGGCAGGGTTACGTTCACGATCGAAACCAAAGCGGGTAATGTAATCCTGAACATATTGTGGGCCTACCGCTTGCATAATGCGGATGGAAACCATGTTTTTGGATTTGTACAAACCTTGACGCATGGTCAGCATAGGTTCGTAACGGCCACCATAGTTCTTAGGATTCCATGCTCTGGAGCCCGTTTGTTCACGCGTCAATTGGAACGGGGTATCAGCAATTTGGGTGGCAGGAGTTAAGCCTTTTTCCAGCGATGAAGCATAGATAAAGGGCTTAAATGCGGAGCCAGGCTGACGCCACGCTTGGGTAACACGGTTGAACTTACCATCAGCAAAGTGGAAACCACCCACCATGGCTTGAATTGCACCGTCTTGAGGGCGAATAGCAACCAGCGCTGCTTGTACAGCAGGCATATTCACGACTTCCCAAGACTCAGGGTTCTTGAACAGATACACCACAGAACCACGGCTTAGGCGTTGGCCTTCGCTGGCATTAGGTGTCAAGGCGCGTGCCACGATACCCAATGCACGTTTGTCGGTAATGTCGATGATGGTATCGGCACTACGGGCAACAGTCAGTTTGGTTGGGCTAGCCGACAACACCACGCCAGTTAGCAAATCGCCGGTGTCTGGGTAGTTGCGTTGTACGTCGTCCAGAATGTCGTTCAGCGCATCAGCATCTTGCTCAATACCTTCTGCCAAGCTGACTTGACCTTCAGGGCCTGGGAACGGCTTTCTGCGGGTGTAGTTCAGAATGCCGTCACGTACGCTGAGGTAAGCGGCTTCTTGGTCTTTGGAATTGATGGTGGTGTAGATGTTGAAGCCACGGCTGTAGATGTTGTCTTGGTACACGTTGTACAGCAGTTGGCGTGCCAATTCAGCAGCGTATTCACCGTGAATCGCGTAGCCACCCGCTGGTGTGCCTAGAGCAGAACGGATTTCAATTTTCTGTGCACGAGCAGTTTCGTATTCGTCTTGCGTGATGTAACCCAAGTCCAGCATACGACGCAGCACACCCTGTTGTTGACGGGTAGATTCTGCGAAGTTGGTGATGGGGTTATAGCGAGAAGGCGCACGCTGAATACCAGCCAACATGGCAGCTTCAGCCAGTGTGACTTCTGTCAGGCTTTTACCGAAGTAGGTACGCGATGCAGCAGGAAAACCGTAAGAGCGATGACCCAGATAAATCTGGTTCATGTACAGATCCAGAATCTGGTCTTTGGTCAGCGTGGCTTCAATCTTGAACGTCAGCAGCAGCTCGTAGAACTTACGTGTGTACGTTTTCTCGGAAGACAGATAGAAGTTACGCGCCAACTGCATGGTGATGGTACTTGCGCCCTGTGACTTGCGCATGTTGACCATGTTCATGATCGCAGCACGAGCAACCCCGCGCAGATCAATACCACCGTGCTGATAGAAACGATCGTCTTCAGCAGCCAGCAAGGCTGATTTCATGACGTCGGGGATTTCGTTGAACGGCATAACATTGCGCCGTTCTTCACCGAACTCACCAATCAACACCTTGTCTGCGGTATAAATGCGCAAGGGGATACGAGGACGATAATCTGTCATGGCTGTGAGGTCAGGCAGGTTAGGCCATGCCAAGGCGAGCGCTAGCACAACCAGCAGCACGCCACTGACGGCCAAGCCAGTCAGTACCACGATAGATTTCACGATGAACCGGCGTAGCCAGGATCCGGAACGTTTAGTAGAAGTTTGGGCGGAAGAACTCATTGCGGGTGATTTTTTAGGCCCTAGGAACAGAATGTAGAGCGTGTGTACCAGTTTACTGTGTTAACAGACGCCATAAAACTCGGATAGTGTACTTTTTTTTGGGTGCGCTAATGGGATAATACACAAATGACAGACTCTTTACCCACAGAACTCATGCAAATTGACCCTTTACCCCCGTTGGGGGAAAGAGAACTGCAACATTTACGGCAACCCGATCAACGCCCCATTTTTCTGGTCGGCATGATGGGTGCTGGTAAAACAACTATAGGCAAACAACTGGCACGCAGCCTGAATCGCAGTTTCACAGATTTAGATCACGAACTGGAAGCACGCTGCGGAGTACGCATCGCAGATATCTTTGACATAGAAGGCGAAGAAGGGTTCCGCAGACGTGAAGCAGCGGCCTTAGATGCTTGCACTCGGTTACCAGGTATTGTGTTGGCAACGGGCGGGGGCGCCATTTTGTTGCCTGAAAACCGCAATTTTCTGAAACAACGAGGCTTGGTTGTGTATTTGCGAGCGAGCGCAGAAGAACTATTCAAACGCGTCGCCAAAGATAAAAGCCGTCCCTTGTTGCAAACTGCGAATCCACGTCAACGTTTGGCCGAGCTATTGGCTAAACGAGAGCCTATGTACGCAGAAGTGGCAGACATTGTGTTCGACACTGGAAGTGCGCCCATCTCTACCGCTGTGCGTGATTTGGCGGCTGAATTACTGAATAAATGTGAGGTCAAACAATGAGAGTAGTATCGGTGCAGACGCCTGGCGGCTCTTACCCCATACATATTGCGGCGGGGCGTTTAGCTAAGTTGGCAGACAGCATTCCTGCGGATGTGACCCGTATTGCGTTGATCAGCAACCCTACGGTGATGGGGTTGTACGGCGAGCAAGTGTTGGAAGCGTTGAGCCAAACCGGAAAACCGGTGCTGGAAGTGTCTATTCCTGACGGCGAAGCGTACAAAGACTGGAATACGCTAAATAGTATTTTTGATCGCTTGCTGGGTGAACGATTGGATCGCAAAGCGCTAATCGTGGCATTAGGCGGAGGAGTGGTGGGTGATATTGCTGGTTTTGCTGCCGCATGCTTTATGCGTGGCATCCGCTTTATCCAAGTGCCAACCACTTTGCTGGCTCAGGTGGATTCTTCAGTGGGTGGTAAAACTGCGGTGAATCACCCCTTGGGTAAAAATATGATTGGTGCGTTCTATCAGCCTATTGCGGTTGAAGTAGACATCAATGTGCTGCAAAGCCTGCCAGACCGTGAAATTGCAGCGGGATTGGCAGAGGTGATCAAGTATGGCCTAATTGTAGATGAAGGCTTTTTCCAGTGGTGCGAGCAAAATGTAGAAGCGCTGGTGAAGCGTGACCCGGAAGCACTGGCGTATGCGGTGCAGCGTTCTTGCGAAGTGAAGGCCGAAGTGGTCTCTGCTGATGAACGTGAATCAGGGCTACGTGCGTTGCTAAATCTGGGTCATACCTTTGGGCATGCGATTGAGTCCGGTTTGGGCTACGGTAAGTGGCTGCACGGCGAAGCTGTAGGTTGCGGCATGATTATGGCTGCCGAGTTGTCGGTGGCATGTTGCGGCTTCCCCGCAGAAAAAGTGCAGCGAGTGCGTGAGCTGGTGAAGAACATTGGTTGCCCAACCGTGCCTCCATCTTGGCCTGCTGAGCGCTGGATTGAGTTGATGGGTATTGATAAAAAAGCCGAAGGCGGGCAACTGCGCTTTGTGTTGATGTCCGACATTGGTAAGAGTCATGTACAGGCCGTCGTGCCAGAGAAAGTGGCAGCGGTCTTGGAAGGTTTCAAATAACCGATAAATAAGGGGATCGTTATGGTGTCACTGGCCGTTTATTCATGTTTTCCAGAACATAGCCGAGGTAGACGCCACCCAGAAGAAGCTCCGGAGCGGCGTAATGAGTTTCAACGAGACCGAGACCGTATCATCCATTGCCAAGCGTTTAGGCGGCTGGAGTACAAAACGCAGGTTTTCATTAATCATGAAGGCGACCTGTTTCGTACCCGCCTGACGCACAGTATTGAAGTCGCACAAATTGCCCGTTCGTTGGCAAGAAATCTACAGGTGCATGAAGACCTAGTAGAGGCGATTTCACTGGCGCACGATCTGGGGCACACCCCTTTCGGGCATGCAGGCCAAGAAGAGCTTAACGCCTGCATGCGCGAGCTAGTACCGCAAGCAGGTGGTTTTGAGCACAACCTGCAAAGTCTGCGTATTGTCGACACCTTAGAAGAACGCTATGCCGCCTTTGATGGCCTAAATCTGTGTTTTGAAACCCGTGAAGGTATTTTGAAGCACTGTAATTTGCGCCATGCCCATTTATTGGGTGACGTAGGCGAACGCTTCTTGCTGCGCAGACAGCCTTCCTTAGAGGCACAGTTGACCAATTTGGCTGATGAAATTGCCTACAACAATCACGATATTGATGATGGCCTGCGTTCAAAACTGATTACGTTAGAACAGCTGTGCGAAGTGCCTATTTTCTTCCAGCACTATGTGGCCGCGCGTCAAATGTACCCCGCTGTGTCGCAAAAGCGGTTGGTGGCTGAGACCATACGCACGATGATTAATACCTTTGTGCAAGATTTGACGCTGACTACTCAGCAAAATTTAGATATGGCCAGACCGGGTAGCGTAGACGAACTACGCCAAGCTGGGAAAATGGCAGCGTTTTCTATGGAAATGCGGGTAGAAGCGGATCATTTGAAGAAATTTTTGCGCGAGAACCTCTACCGCCATCCGCAAGTGTTACGCATGATGAGCAAAGCGCGTCGCATTATTCGCGAGTTGTTTGTGGCGTACATGGAAGATCCACGCTTGCTGACAGCAGAGCACCGACGCGAAAGCCCACAAGCGCAAGCGCGTGCCATTGCAGACTACATTGCTGGCATGACAGACCGCTATGCGATCCGTGAACACCAGCAACTGTTCCACATGTAATGGGTAGTTAGGCAGGCACTGTGAGTAGTGCCTGCAAATAGCGTCCGGTATGGCTTTCTGGGGTAGAAGCAATCACTTCAGGCGTGCCTTGTGCGACGATTTGACCGCCTGCAGCACCGCCTTCTGGCCCCATATCAATAACCCAATCAGCCGTTTTGATGACGTCCAGATTGTGCTCAATAATCACCACTGTGTTGCCTGCATCCACTAGCTTATTCAAGACATCCAACAGCAGCGCGATGTCTTGGAAGTGCAGACCAGTTGTGGGCTCATCCAAGATGTAGAAGGTACGGCCTGTGCTGCGTCGGGATAATTCCAGCGCCAGTTTTACCCGCTGAGCTTCACCGCCAGATAGGGTGGTCGCGCTTTGACCTAATCGCAGGTATGACAAACCCACGTCCATCAAGGTTTCTAGCTTGCGCGCAATAGCAGGCACAGCACCAAAGAAAGTCAGCGCTTGATCAACAGTTAGGTCTAGCACTTCGCTGATGTTTTTGCCGCGGTAGTGGATATCCAAGGTTTCGCGGTTGTAGCGTTTGCCGTGACAAATATCGCAAGGCACGTAGATATCGGGCAGAAAGTGCATTTCTACCTTCATCACGCCGTCTCCCTGACACGCTTCACAGCGACCGCCTTTGACGTTAAACGAGAAACGGCCTGGGTCGTAGCCACGGGCACGCGCTTCAGGCACGCCCGCAAACAGTTCACGGATAGTGGTGAATAGACCAGTGTAGGTGGCGGGGTTACTACGTGGCGTACGACCTATAGGGCTTTGGTCTACGTTAATCACTTTGTCAAAGTGCTCCAGCCCTTCCAAACCTAGGTAAGGGGCTGGTTCTGTTTGTGCGCGGTGATAATGCTGTGACAGTGCTGTCGCCAACGTGTCGTTGATCAAGGTAGATTTACCCGACCCAGACACGCCGCTGATGCACACAAAACGGCCTGCAGGAATATGCAGGTCTACTGATTTCAGGTTGTTGCCACTGGCACCGCGCAACACCAACTCAGGCATATCGGGTGTGACCGGACGGCGCGCAGGGATAGCAATGCGTTTTTGGCCGCTCAGGTATTGTCCGGTCAGGGACTTGGGCGACTGCAAAATAACGTCTGGCGTGCCAGCTGCGACGATATGGCCACCGTGCTCACCGGCACCAGGGCCCATATCCACAATGAAGTCAGCTTGGCGGATCATGTCTTCATCATGCTCCACCACAATCACGCTATTACCTAGGTCACGTAAACGTTTGAGGGTATCAATCAAGCGGTCGTTGTCGCGTTGGTGCAAGCCTATAGAGGGCTCATCCAGCACATACATCACACCAGTCAGACCAGAACCGATTTGGCTGGCAAGACGAATACGTTGTGACTCACCACCGGAAATGGTGTCGGCACTGCGGTCTAGCGACAGGTAATTCAGCCCTACGTTATTCAGGAACTGCAGTCGCGCCAGAATTTCTTGCACAATGCGTTCAGCGATTTCTTTTTTCGCACCACTCAATTGCAACGCGCCGAACCAGTGTTGGCAGTCGGCCAGCGACATAGCTTCTACTTCGTAGATAGCGCGCGGGTCATTTTCACCTAGCAACACGTTACGTGCTTCGGTGCGTAAACGAGAACCATGGCAAGAGGGGCACTGTTGAGTGCGACGTAGCTTAGACAGCTCTTCACGCACGGCAGGCGAGTCGGTTTCGCGCCAGCGGCGTTCCAAATTCGGGATTACACCTTCAAACGCGTGGCGTTTTACGGTGGTTTTGCCTTTCTCGTTTAAGTACAAGAAGGCGATTTCTTCGTTATTCGACCCGTACAAAATGCACTGGCGTATGGCTTCAGGCAGTTCTTCGAACGGTGTGTCTAGATCGAAGTCATAGTGAGCCGCTAGGCTAGTCAGTAATGTGTGGGTAAAGGCATTACGTTTATCCCAGCCGCTGATGGCACCGCTTGCCAAGCTTAGGTCAGGAAACGCGACCACGCGTTGGGGGTCAAAAAAGTCCACCAAACCTAAACCGCTGCAATCAGGGCAAGCGCCTGCAGGGTTGTTGAAGCTGAATAGACGCGGCTCTAACTCGTTCAGCTGGTAATCGCACAATGGGCAAGCGTAGTGGTTGCTGAACTGTAGTTCTTCTGATGTATCCAGATTCAGTACAGTAACGCGGCCTTGGGATAGCTCTAACGCAGTATCAAAGCTTTCAGCCAAACGCTGTGCACTGTCGGGTTTGACGCGCAAGCGGTCTACCACCACTTCGACCAGTGCAGAATTATCGGGGGCGGGCGCTTGAATGTCTTCAATCGCACCCATTTCACCGTTTACACGCAAACGCACAAAACCTTGGGCTTGCAGAGCACGACGTTGTTGTTCGAATTCGTCATGCGTAGCTCGCAATACCGGTGCCAAAATCGCAATACGCGTTTCTTCAGGCAACGCCAGAGTTTGGTCCACCATTTGGCTGACATTTTGCATTTGCAGCGGCAAGTGGTGTTCAGGACAGTGAGGAGTGCCAGTACGAGCGTACAATAGGCGCAAATAATCGTGTATTTCGGTGGTGGTACCAACCGTAGAACGTGGATTGTGTCCTGCTGCTTTTTGCTCGATGGAAATAGCGGGGGATAAGCCTTCAATCAAATCAACATCAGGCTTGTCCATCAGTTGTAGAAATTGTCTGGCGTAGGCCGACAAACTTTCTACGTAGCGTCGCTGGCCCTCCGCATACAACGTATCAAATGCCAAGGAAGACTTGCCTGAACCGGACAAACCGGTAATCACCACCAGTTCATGGCGGGGCAAATCTACTGACAGGTTTTTGAGGTTATGCGTGCGCGCACCCCGTATACGTATTGCGTCCATCGTCGTGGGTATAGGGCTTTAAAAGGGTAACTTGTTACTATAGCCTGTTAGGCCATTTTTGTGCCAAAAGTCTGGCATAGCACTGCACAAAGAAGTGTAAGAATAGAGTGTTGCATGAGTCATACAGAAAATAAAAAAATGAGTAGTCGTCCTGAGCGCTTGAGTTTGACCCCACAGGAACGTCGTACCAGCACCATGTTGGCATGGTTGTTTGCGACACGTATGTTGGGTTTGTTCTTGCTAACCCCTGTGTTTGCCGTGGCGGCAAGCAGTTTGGTGGGCGGGCACGATGCCATGAAAGTGGGGATGGCCTTGGGGGCGTATGGGCTGACACAAGCCATTATGCAAATCCCGCTAGGTATGGCGTCGGATCGCTTTGGTCGCCGGCCTGTGATTGTGGCAGGTATGTTGCTGTTTATCGTGGGGGGCATAGTCTGTGCGCTGTCCGACAGCGTAGACGGCATCATCGTGGGTAGGGTGTTGCAAGGTCTGGGCGCGGTGTCTGCTGCGATTACAGCCTGGGTAGCCGATGCGACACGCCCCGAGGTACGTACTCGAGCCATGGCGATGGTGGGGGCGTCTATTGGGTTGTCTTTTGCCCTGTCGCTGGTGTTGTCGCCGGTGTTGGTAGGGCAGTTCGGGCTATCAGGCTTGTTCTGGGCGATCAGTATCTTGGGCTTTATCTGTATGTTGCTGGCAGCCTTTGTGGTGCCAGCGGCCGAGCAAGTTATTCCAGTACTGCAATCCGCCAAAGCCAGCGATGTGCTGTCAGACCGCAACCTGCTGCGCCTGAATTATGGTGTGTTTGTCTTACACGCCATCTTGATGATGATGTTTATGGTGGTGCCAGGTTTGCTGGAACAAACTGGCGGCTTACAGACAGCAACGTTGTGGAAAGTGTATTTACCGGTGATTCTGGTATCTTTCCTGTTTATGGTGCCGGTGGTGTTTTACACTGAAACGCGTAAGTGCCATCAAGCCATTCTGATGAAGATGGTGCTGTTACTGGCATTGGTATTGTTAGTCATGCCCGTGGTAATCCACAACTTCTGGGGGCTGATGGCATTACTGGTGCTGTTTTTTGTCGCATTTAACGTGTTGGAAGCACTGCAACCTTCGTTGGTGTCGCGTCAGGCACCGGCTGAATACAAAGGTTTAGCACTAGGCTTTTACAACATGTCGCAATCGTTAGGCGTATTTGGTGGTGGTGTAATGGGCGGTATATTGGCTGCTCAACAAGGCCCCCAAATCGTATTGTGGTTAGGCGCCGCATTGGCCATCTCGTGGTTGGTGCTGGGGCGTGGTCTGCAAACACCAGACTAAATAACAGATAGCAGGCCGCACGACTATGGCCATCCGTAAATATGTGGAGTGGCATAGTCTAAGTGGGGACGATCGTAGATAATACGGGTTATAGATTTTTTGAACAGGATACAGTCATGGCATCGGTAAACAAGGTAATTTTGGTGGGCAACTTGGGTCGTGATCCCGAAGTACGTTATGGCGCAGAAGGCAATGCCATTTGCAACATCTCTATTGCCACTACCTCCAACTGGAAAGATCGCAACAGCGGCGAACGTCGTGAGGAAACCGAATGGCACCGTGTGGTGTTCTACAACCGTCTGGCTGAAATCGCTGGCGAGTACCTGAAAAAAGGCCGTTCGGTTTACGTAGAAGGCCGCCTGCGCACACGCAAATGGCAAGGCCAAGACGGTAAAGACAACTACACCACTGAAATCATCGCTGACCAAATGCAAATGTTGGGTGGCCGTGATGGTGGTGGCGATGCCGATTTCGGCGGTGGCGATTACAGCGCTCCCCGTGCACCACAACAACAGCAACGTGCAGCGGCTCCTCAACAAGCCCCACGTCAGCAGCAAGCTGCAAACCCATACCAAGCTCCTGTGGATAACTTGGCCGATATGGATGACGATATTCCGTTCTAAGGTTTAGTCGCCATCACTCAGTACCCAAAGCCCAGCCGACTCTGTCGCGCTGGGCTTTTTTCTTATGGACACAACCTGTGCTCTTTTAGCCGAGTGTGGTCAGAGTTGTGTGTCCACCGAGTCAGTGTTGGGGCAGACGCATGACGAGAGGGTGCGGGCTACCTCTGCGCTCGCAGTAGCGAGCACTCAAAATTTACGCAGAAGTTACGATCAGAAAAAAGGGGGCTGATTACTATTTGTGCATGGCAATTTCGCCATTCTGAAGCGAAAAGAACATGCGCCTTACATTTTCTAAAAACCTCGTAGGCATCATCGCAGATTGCGGTGGTGCCTTGGTCGTTGTGCTACCGGTTAACAGGCATGCACAGGCGACTCAATGCCCATCACTAATGCTACGTAGTGGGGGCAGATCATGACTGAATTTCTTCTGGTATTTGCCTTAGCCATTTTATTGGGTTGGCCGCTAGGCCGGTATTTAGCGGCGGTGATGCGTGGGGAACCAATGCGTAGCGATGCGCTGTTTAGTTGGTTAGAACGCCCCTTATACGCGTTGATAGGTACGAATCCCAAACAAGGAATGAGCTGGCGTGGTTACGCCGGTGCGTTTTTGTTCAGTAATGTGGTGCTAGCCATCATTGTGTGGGTCATGTTGATGACGCAAGCGTGGTTACCGTTGAATCCCAATGATGCGCCCAATATGAGCTGGGATTTGGCATTGCACACCATGGTTTCCTTCTTAACCAATACCAACCAACAGCACTATGCGGGTCAGGCACAGCTTTCGTACTTGAGCCACATGATGGGCATTATTGCGTTGCAGGTGATCACGCCCATGATGGGGCTGGCCTTAGTGGCGGCAACGTTGCGTGGGCTGTTTGGAGGGCGTAATGCAGAAGCACGTAAAGCGGAAGAGCATAGCCACGAGTCCGTAGATATGGGTAATTATTGGGCTGACGTGATTCGCCCTACCTTACGTTTCATGTTGCCGCTGTGTTTGGTGTGGTCTGTGTTGCTGACCAGTCAGGGCGTGCCAGCGACTTTTGATGGTGGGCCTGTAGTTGCGCCGGTAGATAGCACCGTAGAAATGACAGAGCAGAAGATCCCATTGGGCCCGGTGGCGCCTATGGTGGCCATCAAACAGTTGGGTACTAACGGTGGTGGGTGGTATGGCCCAAACAGCACGGTGCCGCTAGAGAACCCCACACCACTTTCTAACTTCCTCGAAACACTGGCATTAATTTTGGTGCCGGTATCGGTGGTGTTCATGATTGGCCCCTTTACTGGACGTAGAAAGTTTGCAGCCTTTGTGTTTGGGACGATGTTGTTGATGTCGCTTGTGTCGGCGGGTGCGGCACTGTGGTCCGAGGGCTATTCATCCACCAGCACCGATATAGCGTTGATGGAAGGTAAGGAGGTGCGGTTGGGTGCAGAGCCTTCAGCGTTGTGGACGGCATTGACCACACAGACCTCAAACGGCTCAGTGAATTCTATGCATGACTCGGTGGCGCCGCTGACCGGCTTAGTTGCTTTGAGTGACATGCTGATTAACTCGATTTGGGGTGGCATTGGCAGCGGTCTACAGCAGTTCCTCGTGTATTTGATGCTAGGCGTGTTTCTGGCGGGGCTGATGACGGGCCGTACTCCGGAACTCTTTGGGCGCAAGATTGAGGCATCGGAAATTAAGTTGCTAGGTGTGTTGCTGCTGTGGCATCCCTTGGTGCTATTAACACTGACCGCCGTGACACTGTCGTTCCCCAGTTTGGCGGGTACGACCAACCCCGGCTTTCACGCCATTAGCCAAGTGTTTTACGAGTATGTGTCTGCCTTTGCCAATAACGGTTCTGGGTTTGAAGGCTTAAGCGATGGCTCAGTGTGGTGGAACACAACCTGCAGTTTCATGCTGGCGGCAGGGCGTTATCCGGCTTTTATTATTCCTTTGGCCATTGCTGCGATGTTGGCACGTAAACGTCAGTCGCCAGAAAGTAGCGGCAGTCTGCAAATCGAAACACCTACGTTCTCGTTGACTTTGGTGGCCGTGATTGTGGTGCTGACATTGCTGCAATTTATGCCCGTGTTAGTGCTTGGCCCTGTGGCCGACCATTTGACTCTGATCGCTCGCTGAGGATTACATCATGAGCAATACAACATCCCAACAACACGCTAGCACTGCGTCGTCAACGCACACATTGCAGGGCTTTTTCTCTACCTTAGTGGCAGCGTTTATTAAGTTGGCCCCGCATCACATTATTCAAAATCCGGTGATGGCGGTGGTATGGCTGGGCACAGTACTAACGGCCGTTGCCACCATGGCAGGCTGGGCGCAACCTGGTTTTGGATGGTCGGTAACACTGATTTTACTGGTGACGGTGCTATGCGGTAATTATGCCGAAGCCGTCGCCGAGTCTAGGGGGCGGGGGCAGGCAGCCTCATTGCGTCGTACTCGTCAGAACTTGATGGCAAGAAAAGTCGATGCAGCAGGCAACGAGCAGCTCATTCCTGCCTCTGAATTGCATGCCGGTGATTTTGTTGTCGTGGAAGCCGGGCAGCAGATCCCCGCTGATGGTGAGGTGATCGAGGGTTTGGCAACGGTGAATGAAGCGGCGGTGACAGGTGAGTCGGCACCGGTATTGCGCGAAGCCGGTACGGATCGGTCAGGGGTGATAGGTGGTACCAAAGTGCTGTCGGATCGTATTGTTGTGCGTATCACAGCTGAACCTGGCCATAGTTTCTTAGACCGGATGATTGCGTTGGTTGAAGGTGCCAACAGACAAAAAACGCCTAACGAGGTGGCGTTGGGTTTGCTGTTGGGGGTAATGACCATCACCTTCTTGATTGTCGTGACTACCTTACCGTTTATTGGTGCGTTCGTAGGCATAGAGATCAATATTGTGTTGTTGGTCGCGCTGCTGGTGTGTTTGATTCCTACTACCATCGGCGGCTTGTTGCCTGCTATTGGTATTGCAGGGATGAATCGTGCCCTACAAGCCAATGTATTGGCGAAATCCGGTAAAGCGGTAGAGGTTGCAGGCGATGTGGACGTACTGCTATTGGATAAAACCGGCACTATCACCTATGGCGATAGGCAAGCCACGGCCTTTCATCCGTTATCGGGCGTGGGTATTTCGCAGTTGAGCCATGCGGCGTTAATGGCTTCTTTGGCTGACCCCACCCCAGAAGGGAAGTCCATCGTTCAGTTAGCACAAGGCGAAAACGGCGAGCAGATGAAACCCGTAGGTGCGACTTGCGTCCCTTTTTCGGCGCAGTCTCGAATGTCGGGTGTAGACCTGCCTAATGGTCACATCATCCGCAAGGGGGCTATAGATGCCATTACTCAACACGTGCGGCAATTGGGTGGTGCTATTACGTCTGAGCTGGAAGAAAAAGTCACTAAAGTGGCACGTAAAGGGGCAACCCCATTAGTAGTGTGTGACGGTAAGTTTGTACTGGGCGTTATTGAGCTATCGGACGTGATCAAACACGGTATTAAGGAACGATTCGCTCGCTTGCGTGAGATGGGGATTAAAACGGTGATGATCACCGGAGATAACCCACTGACGGCGGCCAGTATCGCTGCAGAAGCAGGGGTGGATGATTACATTGCCGAGGCCAGACCAGAAGACAAGTTGGCACGTATACGAGCCGAGCAAGCGGGTGGGCGTTTAGTGGCGATGGTGGGCGATGGCACCAATGATGCTCCTGCCTTGGCGCAAGCCGATATAGGGCTAGCCATGAATTCGGGTACTCAGGCGGCAAAAGAGGCCGGCAATATGGTGGATTTAGACAGTGACCCTACAAAGTTGTTGTCAGTAGTGGAAATTGGTAAGCAGCAGCTCATTACACGGGGTGCTTTGACCACCTTTTCGTTGGCGAATGATATCTCCAAGTATTTTGCGATTTTGCCAGCGTTATTTGCTGCCGCCATTCCGCAAATGGCCGTACTGAATGTCATGAATTTGGCTAGCCCAACCAGTGCCATATTGTCGGCACTGATTTTTAATGCGCTGATCATTCCGTTGTTGATTCCGTTGGCCTTACGAGGGGTGCGCTTTAAACCATCCAGTGCGACGCAACTGTTGCGCAACAATATGCTGGTGTATGGCGTGGGTGGTGTGGTGTTGCCGTTTATTGCGATTAAGGCAATTGACGTGGCGATTACGTATTTGTTTGCGGTGTAAGGGGTAGAGTATGTTGAGTAAAAACACATCAGTCGTAGCAGATACACAGCAGTCGCTGCCGCCCTCTGATAAAGGGGTAGTACGTGGTGCACTCGGTTTAGCTGCCATTGCGTTGGTAGGCGTTGGTTTGATCTATCCACTGGCTGCTGTGGGTGTGGGGCAACTCGCATTTCCTGACACGGCAAACGGCAGTTTGGTGAGGCAAGGCGGGAAGATAGTGGGCTCATCGCTAGTGGCGCAGCCCTTTGCAGATGCGCGTTATTTCCAGTCCCGGGCATCGGCCGCAGAATATGACACGATGGCGCTGTCTGGGAGTAATCTAGCTCGTACAAACCCAGAGTTAAGACAACGCATTGCTGAGACAACCACAGCAGTTGCACAGCGGGAGGGTGTGGATCCAGCCTTGATACCCAGTGATATGGTGACGCAATCCGGTGGAGGTATTGATCCGCACATTAGTCCGTTGTCGGCCGCAATACAGGTCAAGCGTGTGGCGCAAGCGCGTGGTGTTGAACCTAGTGTGGTTGAGGCGTTGGTTGCACAGCATACCGCTGGTAAGCAATTGGGTGTGTTGGGGCAACCGCGCGTTAATGTGTTGGAACTGAATGTGGCCTTGGATGCGCTGTCGCACTAGTGCTGACAACCTAAAAGCCCGTATTTCAAACGTCGTATTGTGAGGACTAGCCTTGTTATGGGAACAGAACAGGCCGATGCCATTCTAGGGGAGCTTCAACGGCAGCATGCCGGGCGCTTAACCGTCTTTTTGGGGGCGGCGCCTGGTGTGGGTAAAACCTATGCCATGTTAATGCGTGCGCACGAGCTGCATCGCCAAGGTGTGGATGTGACCATAGGCATCGTCGAGACACATGGGCGTAGCGAGACTCAAGCGATGATCGAAGGGCTGCCTTTATTGCCACGTAAGACAGTGGAATACCAAGGGCGACAGCTAGAAGAGATGGACCTAGACGGGATTCTCAGCCGTAAGCCCGCCATTGTTCTGGTGGATGAACTGGCCCATCGAAACGTACCCGGTAGTCGTCACGAAAGACGGTGGCAGGATGTGGTGGAGTTGCTGGATGCGGGCATTGATGTATACACCACGGTGAATATTCAGCACTTAGAAAGTGTGAATGATGTGGTGCATCAAATCACCGGTATACGTGTGAGTGAAACCGTGCCCGATGCCGTATTTGATAGGCTGCGTGACATACGGCTCATCGACTTGCCTGCGCAAGAACTGATTGAACGGCTGAATCAGGGCAAAGTGTATTTGCCTGAGCAAGCGGCACAGGCATTACAAGCCTTTTTCTCACCAGCCAACCTGACAGCATTGCGCGAGTTGGCGATGCAAACCGTTGCTGAGTATGTGGATGCTGACCTGCGTGAAAAAAGGGCAGCCCGCGGCTTAGAGGGTGTCTCTATCCAATGCCAAGTGTTGATCGCTATTGATGGCCGTGGGCAATCGGAATATTTGGTTAGGGCCGGAGCACGAATTGCTGAGCGTCGCGGGGTGTCGTGGGCAGTGGTGACAGTGGAAACCGGTCGTTCTGCTGATGCGTCTACAACTCACGCGCGTCTGGCGTCTATGTTTAGTAAACGTATGCACATAGAGCGGCAGCGGTTACTAGAAATCGATAAAGCCTTTGCCTTAGCGCGTAGTTTGGGTGGTGAAGCTGAGGTACTGCACAACACCGATGTGACACAGGCATTGTTGGATATGGCTGCTACACGTGGTGTGAAATCTATAGTGATTGGGCGTACCCGCGAGCGGCCTATTGCACGTATGTTTAATCGCACGTTAACGCAGCAATTGTTGCTGCGTGGGGCGCATTACGAGCTGACCATCGTGAGTACGCCATTGGTACGTCAACGGGAATCGCAGTGGTCAGATTTGAGCCAAGCGGAGTTTCCCAAGCAAGAGTTAGGGCTAATTCTGTTAGCCAGCGTGGGGGCGATTGCCACTGCTGCTGTGGCAGAACGGGTATTGGGCTTGCAAGACTTATCCATGGTCTTTTTGGTGGCGGTGATGCTGGTTGCGTCGCGTGCGCGTATGACCTCATCGGTGATTACTGCCGTATTGTGTTTTCTGGCGTATAACTTTTTCTTTATTGAGCCGCGTTACACCCTGTTGATCAGTGCGCATCGTGGGCTGGTATCGGTATTGCTGTTTTTAGCCGCGGCGTTGATCGCAGGGAGGTTGGCCTCTAGATTACGTATGCAGGTTATGGCGCTGCGCGCAGCGAATGCACATGCAACGGCAATGCAAAGCTTAGGGCGAAAGCTCGCTAAAGCGGCTGATCTTGGGCAGGTAATTGCGGCAGGCACATCTGTGTTGCAGACCTCACTACATGTGCAAGCGTGGATGCGTATTCAGACAGAGTATGGCCCTAAAACGCCAGTGGCGCAGTTATCAGAGAAAGACATGATGGCGGCAGACTGGACGCAACAACATGGCCAAGCCAGTGGACGGTACACCGATACCCTGACGCAATCCGCATGGTGGTTTCTGCCTATACGTTCCAGTGAACGTAGTTTGGGCGTGATCGCGCTGAAGTTTCCTGCCGAGATGGAACGCCTATCGTTTGAACAGCGACGCCTAGCTGAAAGTATGGCGGACGACATTGCGCAGGCAGCACTTCGTACGCGGTTGGTGTCAGAGTTAGAGATGGCGAAAGTCACCGGCGAAACGGAGCGTTTGCGTTCAGCCTTACTGTCCAGCGTTTCTCATGATCTACGCTCACCGCTATCTTCTATGATTGGTGCAGCGGATAGCTTGACCCGCTATGGCAAAGACATGAGTGCAGAAGACCGTAGCAGTTTGTTGGAAACCATTAGTGTAGAAGGTGAGCGCTTAGATCGTTATATTCAGAATTTGTTGGATATGACGCGATTGGGGCAACATGGTTTGTCGCTAACTCGAGATTGGATAGGTGTTGATGAGTTGGTGGGTTCTGCGGTGCATAGGCTGCAGCGTTACGAACCCAAGGTACTCGTGAATACGAACATTGATGCCAGTGTGGGCTTCATTCACGTACACCCTGCATTAATTGAGCAGGCCATCTTTAATGTGATGGAGAATGCCGCAAAGTTCTCACCAGAAGGTGTGGCCATTACTGTGAGTGTTGCCTTGGTAGATGACAAGACCGTACAGATTGATGTGTCGGATCAAGGTCCTGGTATTCCAGATGACGAACGTAGTCGCATTTTTGATATGTTTTATAGCGTAGAGCGCGGTGACCGGGGTCAACACGGTACAGGGCTTGGGCTAACCATTGTGCAGGGCATAGTGGGCGCACACATGGGTAAAGTGGAAGCGTTGTTAGGCCCAAATGAGCGAGGCACATGCATACGTTTAAGTCTGCCCGTCGGGGAGCGACCACCCAGCAATGAATTTGAGGATGACTAATATGTTGGATTCTGCACCTGCTGCACGCGTGCTGATTATTGATGACGAACCGCATATACGCAAACTCATTGATATCAGCTTGCGCTCACAGGGCTATGCAACGCTACTGGCTGAAAATGGTCATGAAGGCTTAAGTCTATTAGCCGGTAAGGGTGCCGACATCGTAGTGCTAGATTTAGGGCTTCCTGATAAAGATGGGCAAGAGGTGCTGCGAGAGTTACGGCAATGGTCACGTGTTCCGGTAATTATTTTGACCGTCCGTTCTGATGAAACAGAAAAGGTCGCGCTATTGGATGCCGGTGCCAATGATTATGTGACTAAGCCCTTTGGTATTGAAGAACTCATGGCACGTATACGTGCATTTCTGCGAGTGGCAGAGATACGCAGTCCTACAGGGCCGATTTATGACGATGGCAACTTACATATTGATGTGAGCCAGCGAGATGTGCGCATTCAGGGGGATAGCGTTCCACTCACACGTAAAGAATTTGCGTTGCTGGTGTTATTGGTTGAGCAGGCGGGTAGGTTGGTTGCTCAACCGCAAATTCTCAAAGAACTTTGGGGGCCTAGCCATGAAGAAGATGCCCACTATTTGCGCATCTTAGTGGGAAAGCTCAGGCACAAATTGGGCGATGATGCCGCTAATCCTCGCTACATTATGACGGAACCTGGTGTGGGGCTTAGGTTCATTGGGAAATGAACCATCATTCTGCGCATGGTAGAATTTTGCTCTTTAGTGGCTAAAAAAACGATTATTCAGGGCGGAAGAGAATCATGGCTTTATCCAAAAAGCTGGTCGTCGCAACGCTAATTGGTGCGTTGGGCGTATCCGGTTGTGCCAACATGGGCGAGTGGGGTAGCAAGCAAACATGGGGCACAGTGATTGGTACGGTGGGCGGTGCATTGTTGGGCAGTCAGATAGGCGGTGGTAGCGGGCGCACCATCGCTATTATTTTGGGTGCGTTGGCTGGCGGCGCACTTGGTAACTGGATTGGCGATAATTTAGATGAGCGCGATCGCGAGGCCTTAGCTGCCAGCACGCAGCAATCGTTAGAAACGGGTAGAGCCGTAAATTGGGAATCCGATCACAGCGGTGCATCGGCGGTGATTCGTCCTGTAGCGAGTACAACCGTTACGCAAGAAGCACAGGTGAAACGCGCACCAGTGATTGCTAAAGCCGAGAACCTGACGGTGTTGAACCAGTCTTACCACGCTTTGCGCTCGGTGAACTTGCGCGCAGCGCCAGATACCAATGCAGACAAAGTGGGTGGTTTCCAAGCTGGCCAAACCTTTACGGCGTTGGGTAAAACGCCGAACAACTGGATTGCAGTAGGTCGTAAAGGTGTGTTGGTGGGCTATGTACATGCACCGCTGACAGCACCCGTAACGGTAGCCAAGGCTGATCAAGCTACTGATCTGGATAGCATCACAGTGGCACAAGCCGGTCAGCAGGGTTTTGATTTGGATACGTTTGAGCCAGCTAGCCCTGTTACGGAAACAGTTGCGGTACAAACCACATGCCGCACCATGAACTACGAACTGAAAACAGAGAAGGGCACTGAAAGCAAAACCGTAGATGCATGCCAGTCCGTTGATGGCGCGTGGCAGATAGGATAATCATGTTCAAACAACGATTGATGAGCGCTGCTATCGTGGCAGTGGGGGCGGGGCTGTATGCGTCTAGTGCAGCAGCCGAAGATTTCCGTTTGGCGTACTCTAAAGCTGAAGACATTGAGATCTTTGTAGAGAATGCGTCGGCCGATAACTGGTGCAAACCAGAACTGGCATTGCGGGCTGTGTACGGTGCATCGGGTGATACTGTTGCCTTGGGGCGCTTGTTGCCTAAGCTAGGGGCTCTGTTTGCCCAGCAATGTCCGCAAGCACAAAGCGCGACGTGGCGTGCAGTCAATAGCCAAGGCACACAAGTGGCAGATGGGATTAGCCAAGGTGCGACGGGTTGGGCGTTGTTGGTGCAAACGCCAGAAGCGTCTGTTGCACAAGCGGTGCAGGCAGCTGCACCTGAGGTCGCGGAAGCTCCCGCTTCGACTACGGCTACACCTACAGAAGTGGTAGAAAACGTTGCACCGGCACCGGCTAACACAGCGTCGGTGGATGCGCCTCCTGCTCCTACAGCGGCAGAGCCAAAAGCCGCCTCAGATGAGGCTAAGCCTAAAACGGGATCCACAGCTGCTGAATCTACACCTGAGCCTGCACAGGCTGCGCCAACAGCGGCTAGAGCGACAGAGCCTACACCAGAGGCGACAGCACCCGTAGCTGCACCTGAGATTCAACCCGAGGTTAGGCCCGCGATTGTTGAGTCTGAGCCTGTAGAAATCAATAAAGACAAAGTCGCCGCCACACCCGCTAAGGCTACAGAAGCCAAGCCCGAGGTACCCGCTACAGCGGCTACGGTTGAAACAACAGAGCCTGAGACAACGGCAGACACCACCGTAGCAACAGAAGCGGTAGTCACCCCAACAGTGGGGTTAGCTGAGTTTGCTGTGGGCGATTGGGCAGCACCTAATGCTACGCAACGTGCTGAGCTGTCTGCTTTCTTGAGTACTTTGAAAGACCAGAATGGTTGCAAGGTAGTGTCCCAGTTTGATTTGGGTGCTGATGCGGCGTATTTGAATCTGGTGACTGAAGGTGTGAGCTGCAATGCCGAGGGCTATGCACAAGGCAAAGGCAGGCTAACGCTGGAGCGTTCCGACGGCGCACAGATTATGCGTACGGGCGACCTGTGGTTTAGCAACGGTTTGATTTTCAATAAGCCAGTACAAGGGCTGAAGCCAGCAGATTTAGTGGCATTCAACGGTAACAACGCGGGTTGGTTTGGTTTTGCTAGCGATGCAGACAACGGTAGTCATTACTTGTTGAAAGCGACGTTAGGTCAGTTCCGCGGCGGTATTGGTGCATGGCAGGTTGGGCCAGAAGTGGCGGTGTTAACGCCCAAAACGGAGTCCTTCCGTCAGGCCGCTCAAATTCGCCAAGAAGTAGACAAAGCGTTAGATCGTTTGGCGTTGATTATGCCTAATGCGACAGATGTACGTTTGGTGTTTAGCGATATGCCGCAAGGTATTTGGAATAACAACGCATCAGAGCTGTTGTACAGCGTGAGTGCATCGCGTCGCTATAACTACCGTACTGGTCAACCTCAAGGCGATTGGCAGTACAACCTGCAGCATGCGCAAAACTACCTGTTCCAACGTGAGGCGCGCGCTGCTGAGCAGAAGCGTTACGAGGAAGAGCGTTTAGAGCGTGAGCGTCAGAATCAGCTGCGTCAGCAAGCTCGTGTAGAGCGCAATAACCTGAGCAATTACCAGCGCCTGCAAGAACGTGTAGAGGCTGGCGGTAAGGACGCATTGCTGCCTATGCTGGAAGAAGACATACAGTACCGAGCAGCGTCAGGTGCAAATGCCTATGCACGTTTGGTAGCAGGGCAAGCGGATGATTTCGCGCGCATTGTGCGTGTAGATGGCTCTAAGAAAGATGATGCGACCGTAGATTGGCCGTACCCCATGCGCCTAGTTGGGCAGTCTGATTTGAAGAAAGGCTGGTACTGGGTTAAGGGTACACGTTCGTTGGATTCCAGTATTTTGGATGATGAAGACTTACCGATGACAATGGTGCAGCTGGGTGCTACGGCGGCTCAACAGTGTGAGAAAGAGGGTTGTGCCGAGTTGTTAGAACCATTAGCGGTGATGCGTATGCAGTTGGGTGATCCAGACTGGACGCCGGAAGCAGCACAAGCCGTGATAGATAGCGCGCCCGAAGGTGGCGGCCTTTTTTGGTAAGGGATGAAAATGGATAAGCAAAAAATGAAGTGGATTATCCCTGCCGCCGTTGCAGGGGTAGCAGTGGTGTGGTGGGGTGCGTCTAGCTATGCCAGCAGTAATGCAGAAGAGTCTTTACGTAAAAAACTGACAGCGATGGGCATGCAAGATCAAGTGCATTGGGCAGATCTCAGTGCTTCGCCGTTTGGTACAGTGACATTGAAAGATGTGACGGTCACTATGTCGCCACGCGATCAAGTACAAGCCAAAGAAGTGCAAATCAGTGATGTGATTGAAGACGCTAAACGTCAGCGTATTGCCTTGTCGGTCAAAGGCTTGGTACTGCCTGATGGTAAGTCGCACTCCATGCTGGGTAACAGCTTGGGTTTGGCCTCTGGTCGGGCCGAGCTGCCGCCTATGGATGTGGTGCTGAAAGCCGATGTACGTTTTGATGATAACCAGGCAGACATCGCGCTGTTGGTAGAGCAAAAAGACATGGCTGATCTGGATTTCAAGGTGAGCATGACGGAAATTGGCGCACTGCAAAGCTTAGCGAATGGGCAGTTACCCGCAGATGCCATGATGGGTTTTGGCATTATGGGGCCGTTGCAAATGCTGTCACGTATCAGCATTAAAGAGCTGGACATCAAGGTCAAAGACAGAGGCATGATGGAACGTGGCATTGCTTTGCACAAACGCTATAACTTGCCTGTACAGGTAGGCGAGGGCAGTGCAAAATCGCAGCGTGAAAAAGCCTTTGAACAAGAGGCTGAAGAGATGATGGTTGAGTGTCGCAGTGAGGGTTTTGCGTTGATGACACAAGATCCCGAAGCGGCATGTAAAGCGGTAGTGCGTTTTGTCACAGGCGATAAAAGCACCTTGCGTATCACGATGGACCCTAAAACACCGGTGTCCATTGAGCGTATAGCTAGTGCGTTTATGGGCCGTCCTAACCCTTCAGTGACCGCTGCATTAAATGCAGAAATCAGGTCATAAGGCATAGGCAGCAATAAAAAGGGGATCATAGGATCCCCTTTTTTGTTTGTCTGAAATAACAGACCGTGTAGTCATTGCATCTAGGTTGTGGTGTGAGCGTTGGTGCGTATGCATTACATCGCAGACGGTGCGTTGCTGTTATAGCCCAACAACTGCGACAGTTCGGTCGCAGCGCTACGTACCGTGTCTACCAACTGCGGTGTGTCCAGTTTGCCAGAGCGTAAATAGCTGACCGGAATCGTCACCCCCAACACGGCGACAATGTGGCCGTGCTTGTTGCGTACGGCTACCGCGGCGCTGCCCACTTCAGGCTCAAAATAGCCTTCGTCGTAACCATAACCACGCTCGGCGTCTTGGCGTATCAGCTCGTAGAGCATGGCGGTGTTAGAGGGCGTGCGTTCCGAGAATTTGGGTAGCGTATCGTCGGGATACAGTGCCAACAAATCTGCCGGTTTCATGTCACTTAAGAGTACGCGCCCCAGTAGCGTGGCGTGTAAGGGCAGGCGCGTGCCCACGTGTACGGTGCTAACAAAAGGCGTGGGGGCAGCAACTTTGCTAATCACCACTACGCTGTGCTCATCTTGGATGGCCAAGTTGCACGATAAGCCTGTTTCGTCGCGTACGCGTTCCAGAATGGGTGTACCCAGTTCGGTGAGTTCTAGCGACGCCAAATACTCAAAACCCAAACGCAAAATCGCCATGCCCAATTTGTAGGCATGGCCGCCTTCTACGCGTTGCACAAACCCCATGCTTTCCAATGTGGCTAACAGCCTGAAGGTGGTGGTGCGAGGAAGGTCCAGTCTTTTTGCGAGCTCTGGAGCCGTCAGGGTTTGCTCATGACGGTTGAATTCAAATAACAAACGCAGGCCGCGTTCCAGTCCAGGAACTGTGTAGTTTTGTTGTGCCGGCAAAGTTGTACTCATAAGGTCTCTTCGATGTTGGTCACAGCGATTTATTTGATGTGGCTAAGTATAAGAG
>SRSN01000049.1 GCA_004791645.1 Alcaligenaceae bacterium 429 | reverse complement strand
TGCGGGCTTTTTCTGCGTAGTGCGCATCGCCAGCCAGCAAATCGCCGTAATGCTCTAACTGCACACCACAACCACTGGCGGTACTGATGATCGCATCGGCTTGCTGGCCTGCAATCATGGGCCACCACGCATCAATGTTGCGTCGTGCTTGTTCTTGAGCGCCTTCCAAATCGTTCATGTGATGCTTGATCGCACCACAGCAACCGGCTTTCTCTATGCGCACTAATGTGATGCCCATCGCATCTAACACGCGTATCGCCGCGATGTTAGTTTGCGGTGTGAGCGTAGGTTGTACACAGCCGTCCAACAGCAGCATTTTTCGCTGATGCACGCGCGTAGGCAGCGGTAAAGACTCGGCTTTGCGCTCTGGCAGCAACTCTTGCAGGCTCTCGGTCAACAATGGGCGTACTTTGTAGCCTACTGCCGCCACTTTAGAGAACACAGCAGGGTTAGAGGCCAATTCTTTTAGCCCCCAACGCACTACTTTTTCTTTGATAGGGCGCTCAACTTTGGTTTCCAGAACGCGGCGGCCTACTTCCACCAATTCGCTGTAACGCACACCTGATGGACAGGTGGTTTCACAGGCACGGCAGGTCAAGCAATGATCCAAGTGCTCCATGGTAATGCCGGTTACGGTCTTACCTTCGAACATCTCTTTCATCATGTAGATACGCCCACGTGGGCCATCTAGCTCGTTACCTAGTAACTGGTAAGTAGGACATGTGGCATTACAAAAGCCGCAGTGCACGCACTTAGCGATGACTTCTTTGGCTTTTTCCCCTTCAGGGGTGCCAATAAACTCTTCTGCCAATACGGTTTGCATTACAGAACTCCCGTATAAAGACGGCCAGGATTCAAAATACCTGCTGGATCAAATGCTTTTTTCAGACGCTGCTGCAAACGCAGCATAGGCGCAGGCAAGGGATGGAAAGCAGAGGTCACTGCACCGTTTGCACGGAACACATTAGCCGTACCACCCACTTTGCTCGCTTGTGCGCGCATTTCGTCTTCGCTAGCAGTGCTGAACTGCCAACGCAGTGCGCCACCCCATTCCACGAATACGTCGGCATTCGCATCCATCACAGGCGTCGTGCTAGGCACCGACAAACGCCACAAATGGCCAGCCTCTTTGCGTTGGAACCACTCGTGCTGCTGCTCACGAATGCTAGTCCACAATTGCGCAGCATCCGACTCAGTCAACTCATCGCCGCCAATGCGGTTTTTACCAGCTATCAACGCTTCGGGTGCACCGCTCAAACGAATGTACGCCTGACCGTTGATCCATGCCGTCGCAGAAATTGCCACGGGTTCGCCACCCAAGGTGTTAAACAGATCCAAGGCTTTGTCTTGCGGCAACGCTAATTGCAAGGTGAGGGTACGCTCTGGAATAGGCAGTACCTTGATGGACAGTTCGTCAATCACGCCCAAGCTACCGAAGCTGCCAGCAATCACTCGCGACACGTCGTAGCCCGCCACGTTTTTCATGACCTGACCACCAAAGCTTAGGTGCTGACCCAAACCATCAATAATTTTTACGCCCAAAACGAAGTCTTTGAGACCACCCGCGTTAGCACGACGAGGGCCAGACAAACCGGCGGCAATACAGCCTGCAATTGTGGCATCAGGGCCAAAGTGAGGCGGCTCAAATGCTAAGCACTGGTTACGCTCGGCAAGCAGGGCTTCCACTTCGCTTAAACGTGTGCCGCCTTTAACCACCATCACCAATTCGGATGGCTCGTAATCCACCACGCCTTGGTTACCGCGCAGGTCTAGTACCTGCCCTTGGGCCTGAGGACCATAGAAATTTTTACTACCTGAACCACACAGCTGCAAAGGCGTGTGGTTCGCTGTGGCCTGCGCAAGTTGTTCCTGCCAGTCCTGAATAAGAGATGTCGTTGTAGTCATCGTTACGTATCACTCCGGATGGCAAATTAGAAGCGTGGAATATCAGGGAAGGGCACTTCACCATGATGCACGTGCATGAAACCCATTTCAGCACAGCGGTTCAAGGTAGGAATATGCTTGCCCGGATTCAGCAATCTATTCGGATCAAAGGCGGCTTTCACATCAAAGAAACGCGTACGTTCTTGATCGCTGAACTGCACACACATTTGGTCGATTTTTTCCACGCCCACGCCGTGTTCACCGGTGATAGAACCACCCAGTTTCACGGAAAGCTCCAGAATGTCGCCCCCAAAAGCCATTGCACGGTCTTTTTCTTCAGGGATACTGCCATCAAACAAAATCAGAGGGTGCAAGTTACCATCGCCCGCGTGAAACACGTTTAGGCAACGCAAGTTATGCTTTTTCTCTAGGTCTTGCATGGTCACCAACATCTCGGACAAGCGTTTGCGTGGGATGGTGCCATCCATGCAAATGTAGTCAGGCGAGATACGGCCTGCTGCGGGGAATGCAGCTTTACGACCTGCCCAAAATAGGGCGCGCTCTTCCTCAGATTGGGACACACGAATTTCGGTTGCACCACTCTCGGTCAACACGGCTTTCATGCGAGCCACTTCCGCAGCCACTTCTTCCGGCGTACCATCAGATTCACACAGCAAGATCGCGGCTGCATCCAATGGGTAACCCGCTTTCACAAAAGCTTCCACAGCAACTGTTGCTGGCTGATCCATCATTTCCAAACCAGCAGGAATAATACCGGCAGCAATCACGTTTGCTACAGCATCACAGGCTTTGGACACGTCATCGAAACTAGCCAAAATACACTGTGCCAATTGCGGTGTAGGGGTAAGCTTCACGGTCACTTCAGTAACCACTGCCAACATACCTTCGGAACCGGTCATCAACGACAGCAGATCGAAACCAGGCACATCCAATGCATGGCTGCCTATTTCCAGAATATCACCATCAATAGTCACCACACGCAACTTCAACAGGTTGTGGATAGTCAGACCGTACTTCAAACAGTGCACGCCACCCGCGTTTTCAGCCACGTTACCGCCGATACTACAGGCGATCTGCGAAGAGGGATCAGGTGCGTAATACAACCCGTATTGCGCGGCATCCTGAGAGATTTTCAGGTTACGCACGCCCGGCTGCACAATAGCTGTGCGCGCATAAGGGTCGATTTTCAGAATTTTGTTCAGTTTGGCCAGTGACAGCAATACACCTTGTGGGTGCGGCATAGCGCCACCCGACAAACCGGTACCCGCACCACGCGCCACAATAGGCACGCCCATGGACGCACAGACTTTAATGGCTTGCACCACTTGCTCTTCGTTAGCGGGCATCACCACCAACAAAGGCAAGCTGCGAATCAGCGTAAAGCCGTCGCACTCGTAGGGTTTAAGTTGTTCTGGTGTGTGCAAAACGGCTTCAACGGATGTAGCCTTTTGCAATGCGGCGATCAGTGCATCCCTGTCCACAGGGTCAAACTGATATTCCGCATAAAGATTGTGTTCATGAAGGTCAGACATAAGGCCCCTGTCGCAATCCATGTACGAATGGATCAGATGTGTAGCCCCGACAGAGAGCGTATCAGCACGATACGCTCATCACTATGTCAGGCACTGCACATTTGGTAAAGTGGTAAGACCATTTAATGGTAGCCTAACTATACCAAGGCGCATAGCGGCATAAACCCTAAGAGCGCATACCTTCAGTACAAACTGTCTGTCTATTTTGATTAGTCTTGGTCGTCGGACTGTCTAAATTGCTGCACCCAATAAGTGGTGGACGCATCGTGATGGGTCGCTTCTGCACTAGGTCGACGCAGCTCACCCAAGATACCTGCGGCCAATTGCTTACCGTATTCCACACCCCACTGATCGAAGGGGTTGATGCCCCAGATCAGGCCTTGCACAAACACTTTGTGTTCGTAGGCTGCCAACAACGCCCCCAAACTATATGGCGTCAAATGTGGCAACACAATCAAGGTATTAGGACGACCGCCTTTGTGTACGCGGTGTTTAGCCAACCAAGAGGCTTCTTCGGCTTCCATGCCGCTAGACAAGCATTCTTGCAATGCCTGTGCATAACTTTTACCGCGCAACATCGCTTCGCGCTGTGCCAAACAGTGGGCTAATAAAGTTTGATGATGAGTGGGCCAACTGTGATCGGCATGCTTACATACGATGAAATCCACCGGCGCGCCATCACTGCCTTGGTGCAACCACTGGAAGAATGTATGTTGTGCATCCGTGCCCGGCATGCCCCACACGGCAGGACCCGTAGGTACGGTCACCAACTCGCCATTCAAGTCTACTGACTTGCCCAGTGACTCCATTTCCAACTGCTGTATGTAGGACACCAAATGCCCTAAGCGGAAATCGTAGGGCGCTACATTCAGTGAACCGTAGCCCAGCACACTGCGGTTCACCACGCCCGCCAACGCCATTTGCACAGGGATATTTTGCTCTATAGGGGCTTCAGCAAAGTGTTTATCCATTGCCGCTGCACCAGCCAACATACCAGCAACCACGTCACTGCTCACCGCCATTGCGGTGGTCAAGTTCACGGCAGACCATAGCGAGAACCTACCGCCTACCCAGTCCCAGAAACTAAAAATATTACTTTCAGGAATGCCCCATTCATGCGCACGGTCAGGGCGCGCGGTAATGGCCACCACATTGCTGTACGGATCGGGCACATCAGCGGCTTTTAGCCACTCCAATGCGCGGGAGGCATTCTCTAATGTTTCTACCGTGGTGAATGACTTACTCGCCACCACGATCAGCGTATCCATAGGATTTAAATCAGACAACGCACCGGCTATCGCATGACCATCAATATTGGCCACAAAGCGTACCGTACGCCACTGCTTACAGTAACCAAAGGCGCTAACACTTAAGCGCACACCCCAGTCACTACCGCCAATACCAATGTGTACGATGTTGCGCCATTTACGGCTAATATCTGCCGTGCGAATAAATGCATTCAGGCGTTCGCGCTCGGTCGTGATTTCCTCTTTAGGTGCCGCAGGTGCTCGCAACGCGGTATGCCACGCAGCCCTACCTTCCGTCACATTACTGACACCCCCACTCAGTAAAATGTCGCGTTGTTGCTCAAACTGTCTGTCTGCCAGCAATGCTTTGGCGGCGGCCTCTAATTCTGCAGAATGCAGTTGACCACTAAAGTCAGCATGCAGACCCGCCGCGCGTATACATCGTACGGAATCCAATTGCACAGAAGCTTGCAAAGCAGCATCTGCAAAGTGTTGCCAGGAGTCTAGTTGCGTAAGAGGAGGAACAGGATAGTGCACGTCAGGAGGTTCTTCTTAAAGGATCACTAAAGCCATCAGGGTCGCAACATCAAGACCCAACTGCTGATTATACCCTCAGCCTTTCCCAAGTTTGCTGTCCATCTAGCAAACACGCTGTTCACAGCCCAACCGCTTGCAATTTCCGGCGCTATACTGGCTTTCAGTTCTAACAATTAAAGCCTCTACAGAGACAAACTATGCGCATTCATAAAATCGCCGTCATCGCCGGAGACGGTATAGGTAAAGAAGTTATGCCCGAAGGGCTGCGAGTGGTAGAAGCCGCCGCACGACAACATGGCATTGAGCTGGAATTCGAACATTTAGACTGGTCCAGCGCTGAGTACTACCAAGAGCACGGCACCATGCTGCCAGAGAACTGGTTTGAACATTTGGCACCCTTTGACGCGATTTATTTCGGTGCGGTAGGCTGGCCCGATGTGGTGCCTGATCATGTGTCACTATGGGGTTCATTACTGCAATTCCGCCGTGGCTTTGACCAATACATCAACCTACGTCCTGTACGCTTGATGCCGGGCGTCCCTTGCCCCTTGGCCAACAAAAAACCGGGCGATATCGATTTCTTAGTCGTACGCGAAAACACCGAAGGTGAATACACCAACTTGGGCGGCCGTATTTTTGAAGGCACCGACCGTGAAGTCGTGATTCAGGAATCCATTTTTACCCGTACAGGTGTAGACCGTGTACTGGACTACGCCTTTAAAGTGGCCAGCAGTCGCCCCGCTAAACACTTAAGCGCTGCAACCAAATCCAACGGTTTGGCCATCAGCATGCCGTACTGGGACGAACGTGTGGCCGCTCGTGCCGCCGACTACCCAGAGGTACGTTGGGACAAACATCATATCGACATCATGGCGGCACGCTTCGTACTGAAGCCTGAACAGTTCGATGTCGTCGTTGCATCTAACCTGTTTGGCGACATTTTGTCTGACTTGGGCCCAGCATGTACTGGCACCATCGGTTTGGCACCGTCCGCCAACCTGAACCCCGAGCGTAAATTCCCATCCTTGTTTGAGCCTGTACACGGCTCTGCACCCGACATTTATGGCAAGAACATCGCCAACCCTATAGGCATGATCTGGTCTGGCGCGTTGATGCTGGACTTTTTGGGTGATGGTAAAGACAACTATCGCGCCGCACACGACGCCATTCTGTCTGCAATTGAACACACTCTAGAAAACGGTCCGCGCACCGCAGATCTAGGCGGCTCAGCTAGCACCACAGAAATGGGCGAAGCCATCTGCCAAAGGCTGTAATTCGGGTTAGTCGTAAGTTTTGCAGGGTGCCACGATGCGCTAACATAGAAGCCCTATGCGCACTGGCTTCCCTGTCTTATGACTGTCTTGCTGTCCCGCTTTTTGGGCTTATGTCTGACCCTAACCCTGCTACTGGGTTATGCGTCTGACAGCCTTGCTGTGCCAGCTCAAGAGGTACGCATTGGAGTGCTGGCTTACCGGGACTCGGATGCCACCCACGACACATGGGAATCCACCATTGAGCACCTGAACAAAGCTCTGCCCGAATACCATTTCACGTTGAAGCAAGGCGACCACCAATCGCTGCAACATGCGATTGAAAATGGTGATGTGGATTTCATTCTGACCAACCCCGGTCATTATGTAACGCTGGAAACCCTACTAGGGGCCAGTCGTATTGCTACCTTGGAACAAGGTGGCCGACCTTCTGTAGAGAACTCCCTAGGCACTACAGTCATTGCGCGCGCCGATCGCAGTGACCTGAACACCCTGTTTGATCTCAAGAAACAAAAACTCGCCGCCACATCCCCCGAAGGTTTCACCAGCTACCAAGTACTCTGGCGCGAGTTAGAAGCCTTAGGCATGAAGCCCGACACTGATGTGCAGTTACTCTTCACCGGTTTGCCCATGGATAAAGTGTGGCAGGCAGTGGAAAGCGGCAAGGCCGATGTAGGCGCTATACGTGGCTGTTTGCTGGAAACACTGCCCAATTGGCAAGAACGATTCCGTGTGGTGTCTCCGCTGCCTACTACCTCCTTGGGCTGTGCGGTGTCATCACGGCTGTACCCCAACTGGCCATTGGCCTCGCTACGTTATACCAACCCCAAACTGGCTCGTGCAGTGGCCGTCGCCCTGCTGCAAATGCCTACAGACGAACAAGGCCTATCATGGGCAGTACCGGCTGATTACCAGTCTGTACACGATATGTTCAAAGAATTAAAAATCGGCCCATACCAATACTTGCGCGAACCCACGCTGCAGCATTTGGCTGAGCGCTACTGGCCCATTTTGGCCTTTGCCCTGTTAGTGCTGCTAGGTTGGCTGGTATACACCGTACGCGTGGAATACCTCATCCAAAAACGCACACTGTTATTGCAAAATGCTCTCACCGAAGGTGAGGCCATGCGTGAACGCATGCAAGCCAGCCAACAAAAAGCTGACCATATGTCGCGCTTGTCTATTTTGGGTGAGCTATCGGCCAACTTGGCGCACGAACTGAACCAACCACTGGCTGGCATCATTAACTACGGACAAAGTTTGCTGCGTAGACAGGCCAATGGCAGACTAGACCCCGAAGCATTAAATCAAGCGGCCAGTGAGATCATCACTCAAGCTGAAACGGCGGCCGGTATTCTGGGCCGTGTGCGCTCTTTTGCACGCAAGCGCCCGCCTGTGCGCGAACACCGTCCCATTATTAGCCTAATACAAGACTCGTTGGACCTGTTCAGCAATATGCTGTCCTCTCCCCCCTCCATCGTGTTAGATGCCCAAGTCCCCCCTGAAACTCGCATACAGGCTGATCCCTTACAAATACAGCAAGTGCTACTGAATTTGCTGAAAAATGGTCTGGATGCCATGCAAGACTTGCCCCCTGATCAACGCGTTTTACAGGTCAAAGTCACCCTGCAAGATAACTTGGTGGCCATCGCTGTGCGTGACTGGGGGCATGGCTTGCAAAGCGACACAATTCAACATGTCTTTGACGCGTTTTATACGACCAAAGAGAATGGGCTAGGCCTAGGTTTGGCCATTTGCGTTGGTATTGCCGAAGCACACGGCGGCCAACTCACCGCCACCAAACCCGAACAAGGGCCTGGAATGATCTTTACGTTACTATTACCCACATATGACTGATAAAGAATCCACTATCTACCTCATTGACGATGACGATGCGTTCAGACGCTCGCTCGTGTTTCTACTAGAGTCCGTAGGTTGGAACGTGCGCGACTTCAACAGTGCTGTCACCTTCATGGAAGAATACGATGAGGTGCCCACTGATCTGGGCTGTTTGGTCTTGGATATACGTATGCCCGTCATGAGCGGCCTGCACTTGCAACAACGCTTACATGCGCGCGGCTGGTCTATTCCAATCGTGTTCATCACTGGACATGGCGACGTAGAGCTCGCTGTACAAGCCATGAAAAGTGGCGCCTGTGATTTCATGGAAAAGCCTTTCCGCGACCAAGCCTTATTGGATGCGGTAGAAAACGCCGTGCGCCAAGGTGGTCATCTGCGTCGTACGTCTGAACGCCGTGCAGCTGCCCAAGAGGCACTCTCGCATTTATCGCAACGTGAATATGAAGTGGCCCGACTGCTGGCGTTAGGCCAACCCAATAAATTGGTGGCGCGCAGCTTGGGTATCAGTGAGAAAACGGTGCATGTGCACCGTCAACGTATTATGGATAAGGCATCGGTCAGTAGTGCCGCGGAACTTGCCCACTTAATGCTACTGACCGACCCAGATTTGTTAGACCAGATTATGCCCACGGTCGCTGAAGACTAAGGCGCAAACCTAAGATCCGTAGGTTATTTAACCATGCCCTCTACGCGAGTACGTAGTGCCGGATCCTGCTGGATAGCTAGGCTAATGCCGTTGTACTCGTCCAGCTCCATGCCTTTGCCCTTGACTACATCGACCAAACGTTGATCAGCCTCTATGACAATAGCTTGTCGCTCCTCATCAGTCTTGGCTGCAGCAAAGCGAGATTGATAAGGCTCTGCTTCCTTAACCACGACTTTGTAAATGTCTGCGTAACGCTGCAATTGGGCGTCAGAAGGCTGTACCACCGGAATGGCTGTACCAGTTGCAGCAGGTGAGCCCTGTGCCATGGCGTACGGGCTGAATAGTCCAAATGCAATCGCAGCCGCTGCCAAGAATGCTTTCAGGGTTTGTGCCATGTGAACCTCCTCATCAATATCCGTGAGTAACCATCATGACAAGCCTGAGCAGGCGTTACAAGTAACCTAGTGTGTAAACCTGTATCGGGATGCCATGTGTAATTTACTGTCGCACAAAACAGGGCTGCTTTGCAACCCCGTTTCATGTTGCTAAACGTTAAGCATTGAGTAGTCTGCCGGGCAAACCGTTACGTACAGCGGCTCCCGAAACCGAATCCACCCAAGGCGAACGGCTAGCACGGGTAGGGTCCACAATACCTAAATCGTTAATGTTCACCCCAGCCGCCAAATCAGAACGATCTGGCTGCGCAGCGCCACCAATGGTGTGACTACGTGCCCCCAACTCGCGGTGACCGTAACCGTGCTCTACACCCACCACACCGCGCATCACGCCTGCATGTACCAGGACGGTGCAAGGCATCACGCCACCGGGAGTTTCCAAGCGAGCGCTATCGCCCGTTTGCAGACCCAGTTTCGCTGCATCATCAGGGTGTACTACTACGGGGTTATGCGGGTGCAAACCGGTGATACGCGTCGCGATACTGTAGGAGTTCTGCAGTGCTGATTTATAGCTCACCAGCAGTAACGGCCATTCTTCTTCGCTGTACACCGTACGCATAGGAGTGTCATCCAAGAACGCCGGTGCTTTCCACGTTGCACAACCCGAGAAGTGCTTACCAGTAATGGCGTTACGTGCGCCCCCTACATGTTCGCTCCACACCCACAGCGGGTCGCTAAAGCGGTGACGCTGCCAATCATCGTTATCCGCGTCTTGTGCTGCACTAGGCGGCTCGTAGCGGCCACCACGGCTGTACAGCAAGGCCACTTTGCGGATTTCATCGTCTTTCAATGAGGCTTTCATGGCTGGCATCAAACGGTCTACGCCTGACATGGCGATATCGTCGTCGGTTGCATCACCCACAGGCTTGCCACCCAAGTACGCAATGTTAGCCGCGCCACGCAAGAACCAGTCTTCGGCACGCTCAAGTGGTACGGCGTTACCATCTTTATCGCGCAAGCCCTCAGGACCAAAGCCTGGCAAGTCCATGGCTTTAGCCAAGGCCATCACAAAGCTTTCCATACAGATAGGCTGACCATCGGCTGTTTTGGCCTGTTTAGGCTCTATCACCGGCCAACGTGCTGTCATCATCTTGGTAGGTACACCGTTCCACGCCGAAGTCCAACCCCAGCTTTCGTACATCATGGAGTCTGGCACGATGTAGTCAGCAAAAGCGTTACTTTCGTTGATCAGACCATCAATGGAGACAATCAACGGCAGTTTTTTGGGGTCAGCTAAATCCTCACCAAAACGTTCGCGCAAACCAGGTACACCGTACAGCGGGTTAGCCATCCACATAATCATGGCTTTCAAGCTGTAAGGGTAACCGTGGAAGGTACTGGCGAACCACTCAGTCGCCAAACCGGGGGCGCTAGGGAACCAGCCGTCTTGCGCCGGGTAAGCCTGACCTTGTTCTTTTTTCTGCTTAAATTCAGCGGTACGCTCGTAAGGAATATTACGGCCCAGAGGAATACCTTTAGGCTGGATTTTCCCGTCGAAATTCACTAAGTCATAACGTGGGCCGGGCGACATATCGCGGTAGCCACCGCCGTTCATGACGTAACCGCCTTTCCAGTTCAAGTTACCAATCAACGCATTCAAGGTGGTCACCGAGAAAGCGTTGTAGAAACCTGCACCAGACATCATGCCACCGTGTGCGGTAGCACAGGCTTTACGGCCGTGGCTGGAAAACTCATCTGCCAAACCAGCAATGACATCAGCATCAATTCCGCAGTCGTTCGCATAGGTGTCTAGGTCTTGCGCAAACACTTCGGATTTCAGCAACTCATACGCTGTACTCACTTGCAGCGGTTTCCCAGCCGACTCTACCGTCGTTTGCACTTCCAACTGTGCAGACTCTTGCATGTTTTTAACCGGTACTAACTCACCAGTGGCGTTCATCACCAAGTAGGGGTCAGCATCACTAAACGCTTCGGCTTCGCCGATATCCATACCGATGTTAGAGCCGCGCAAGTAGCGACCGTAACGGGGATGGTTAGGCTCGGTAATCACCAACCAGCTAGAAGTAGTGAATGATGGCTCACCATTGGCTTTTGCCACCTCAATGCTAGGGTTAGCCAAGTACGCTTTGTTGACCCTATCGTTTTCCATCAACCAGCGCATCATGCCCAACACCAACGCACCGTCCGTACCTGGACGAATAGGCACCCAACGGCCTTGATCGCCAGCCGCACGGTTATCAGAGTTGTTCAATACAGGGTCTACCACCACGTACTCTAAGCGGCCTGCTGCACGACCTTGCGCCAACATACCGCCAGTACGTTTGAAGGGGTTACCCGCGTTACCGGGAGCTGTACCAATAAAGATCACAAACTCGGCATGGGCTAAGTCAGGCTTCGCGTGTGGCATACCACGGTGGTCACCAAACAGCGCGCCCGAACCTGAACGCCATGAGCCGCCACAGTAGGAGCCGTGGCCCACGTAGTTCAAGGTACCGTAGGCGTTCTGCCAGAAGCGGCGTGCCAAGAAGTCACGACCATCGTTCACACTCACGATGTGGCCAACTTGGTTAACTTTAGCACCCAATGCGGGGTTGTTAGGATCAATAGGAGTTTCCAGGTCGCGCAGCGCACGCAAGCCATCCACATGGCCTTCACCAAATAAATCGCCGCCTTCTACCACTTCTTGCACCAGTTGCTCGAAAGAAATGGCTTCCCACTGACCACTATTACGAGGCCCCACACGTTTCATTGGGGTCAACACACGGAAAGGGGAGTTAATCTGATCCAGCGCCGCATTACCGCGACCACAGGCGGTAGAGCGCCCTGCCAAACCTTTGTCTTTGAAGCGTGATAAGCCTACCAAGCTGTCTTTGAAGCTCACATCCATAGGCAGGTGAGGTTCGGTAGACAGAGGGTTGTACGGGTTACCGGTGACACGAATCACGTCGCCGGTACGTTTATCCACACGCACACGCACGCCACATAAGGTGGTACAGCCCAAACAGCCGGTGTAGCTCACTTGCTGGTTGGGGTTCAGGCGCACTTCACCTGTTTTCTGGTCAACAATGTATTCTGGCTCAGCAGAGTGGCCGTGCAGTCGTTTTTCACCAGTGGGTTTACCCAGTACGCTATCGGCCATACGCCCCAGAGTCTGGGAAAAACCGGCTACAAAAGCGATCAAGCCACCCGCTGCAATGAGTTCACGTCGTTCTATTTTCATATTCGTACTCCAACAATTCAGGCCTGACGGGTGTTACCCAACTGATTCAAGGGCAGCAAAGAGGTGAGGGCGATGAACAAGAACACCCACAAACCTGCTGTACCCACAATGCCTAGCAATCCTTCTGGCCCCAAGGGCAACTGGTAGCTGTAGTAGCCTGCGCCGGTTTTAGGCACTTCTTGGCCACCGATGAAAATACTCCAACGCATCATCCATGTAGAGTGCAGGGCCAACAAGCCAATCAACAAACCTGAGCCGGGGCGTTTCCATGCCAGCAAGAAGGTAATCACCGTTGCCAATACCGCCCAGGCAGCGGCCAAGCGCCAGTTTTCTGCTGGTGCAACCTCGGCTAAAGCGGCGCTGTGTACAGGCGACCAACCGCTCAGTGCAATCACCAACCACAACGCACCTACCAACAAGGCACACAACTGACTTAGCGCTAACCAACGCGATGCTTTCTGCACAATCAAGGTGGATGGTCTGGACATCATGCGGTTAAAAATTAGCACCATACCCAAGGCTCCAGCCATGGCTGTCACCACGAACTGCACGGGTAACAACGGTGTGTTCCACAATGGGCGGGACGCTACCACCATCACCTCAGCACCGGTATACAGCGCTACCAAGAAGGCACCAATAGTTGTCACCACTGCTGCAATACCTAGCGCGGTACGGCTTTCATGACCACCTAAAGACAACCATCTAGCGATAGGGGCGTAACGAGTAGGTTGCGCGCCGGTTTTCGCCAACAACGGACGCCATGCCAACCAGCCATACAGCAACAAACCACCCACATACACAGGAATAAATACTGCCCCCCACGCCATCCATGATTTAGGATTGAAGTGCAGGTAGAAATTCAGGAAACGGCCGGGCTGGTGTAAGTCGGCCAACAATGCAACTGGCGCACTAATGCCGCAAATCACCGCAACAGCGAGCGCCAAGTTAGAAATACCGCCCCACGAGGGACGCTTAAACATAATGCCTGGCAGCGACAGCAAAAATCCGCAGTACGACAAACCAATTAAGAAGAAGTACTGCACCGCCCAGGGCAACCAAGCCACTTCACGGGAAACGTTGATGGTTTCTACAATTTGGGTATACATAGCTGGCTCCAGAACTTAGATGGACGTATGGCGAGGTTTCCACAAGGCAGCTTCACCTACCACCTTGCCCTGGAATTTCTCATCCAGCCCTATGTAAAACACATGTGGGTCTGTGCCCGCCTCAGGTTTCAGCACTTTCAGCTCATCTTTGGACGCTTGCAGCAACTGGTTCAGTTCACCATCGGGATCATTCAGATCACCAAAAATACGAGCACCACCTACACAGGTTTCCACACAGGCGGGTAACAAACCGGCTTCGAGTCGGTGCGCACAGAAGGTGCATTTATCGGCTTTACCCGTGTTGTGGTTAATGAAACGTGCATCGTAAGGACAGGCTTGTACACAGTACGCACAGCCCACACAGCGGTCGCTGTCTACCAGCACCAAACCATCTTCTTGTTTGAAAGTAGCGCCTACTGGACACACCGGCACACAGGGTGGGTTATCACAGTGGTTACATAGTCTAGGCAGCACATAGGTACCGGCTGGCTGATCTTCGCCCTCTAGCGCCACGCTGTAGGTGGACACCACCGTACGGAAGCTACCTTCCGGGACGGCGTTTTCCTGAATACAGGACACCGTACAGGCCTGACAGCCAATGCACTTACGTACGTCCACCAACATGGCCCAGCGATGTTTGCTTTGGTCATCTGCCATGGCTGGTGTGGGTAGGGCTACCGCAGCGGCGGTAACAACTGGAATACCACGTAAGAATGCGCGGCGGCCAGCATCTGGCTGTTGTGTCTGACTCGCACAGGAGCGTGCGGCCCCTTGGCAGCCTGAAGTGGACACACTGGTAGCTGGCGTAGCCGGTTGCAGTGATTCTGCCCGTGCTTTGCGCGAGAAAAAACGGATTATGCTCTGGCGCGGTGCGGCACCGGTGTTGGCTTCTGGACTAGGGCTCATAGAACTCTCCTGACATCATTGCTGACACTCGCCGCAACGTTTTGATTTATTGTAAAAATCAGCGCGGTTCTGTGCGTTATGGTCAGAATAAGAGTTGGCCCCTACGCCAACTATAGCTACTAAAATCTACACCAATAGATGAAAATACCTATATAGAAAACCCTTAATTCGTTGAAGCCTATAAGCCATCACGTCTTAAGGGTTTTTGGGTGCAATGCCTGCCTACACATGAGAATGAGCAAAGCTTGATACTGCTCAATATGTAGTTGACTATATAGCGTTCATTTATCCCTACATAAAGTAAGGAATAGGCCCTAAACGGGCCTAGTGCTTAGCGACTACGAACTTCCGTGATGATCGCATCCAGTTCGGACAAGGCCAACGCCAACTCGTCTTCTGTCACGTTCAATGCAGGCATAAAACGCAGCAACTCTGGACGTGGAGCGTTCAGCAACATGCCTTGAGGCTCACGGTTACGTGCAGCCAATACGATAGCAGCGCCGTCAGGACGATCCATCTTCAGTGCACGCAGCAAGCCCATACCGCGCTCGCCATTCATGCCCCATTTGTCGCTTATCGCATTCAAACCATCGGACAGCTGCTTACTACGCGCTTGTACGGATTCCATAAAACCGGGGGCAGCCAAGGTATCAAATACTGCCAAACCAGCTGCAGCCATCACCGGATTACCACCGTAGGTACCGCCTTGTTCGCCATGCGCAAAACACGATGCGGACTCGGTTGCACACAATGCTGCCAGAGGAATACCGCCACCAATGCCTTTAGCCAAGGTCATGATGTCAGGCTCGATCTCGGAGTGCTGGTAGGCAAACATTTTGCCTGTACGACCCATACCGGTTTGCACTTCATCCACGATCAACAGCATATTGTTTTCGCGGGTCAGTGCGCGCAGTTGCTGCATGAACTCTTTAGTAGCAGCGATCACACCGCCTTCACCTTGTACTGGCTCCAGCATCACGGCGACGGTTTTGTCGTCTATCAGTGCTTTAACAGAATCAATATCGTTCAGGATAGCTTTAGGGAAACCTTCCACCTGAGGCGCGAACATGGTGTCCCAACCCTCTTTACCGGATGCAGACATAGTCGCAATGGTACGGCCGTGGAAACCATGGTCAAAAGTGATGATTTTGTAGGAACCGTTACGGTTCACTTTGCCCCATTTACGGGCCAATTTGATAGCACCTTCGTTGGCTTCGCCACCACTGTTCGCAAAGAACACGCGGTCAAAGCACGACGCACCAGTCAAACGCTTTGCCAACGCCATAGAAGGCTCGTTGTAAAACGCAGGAGATGGGTTCATCAATTTTTGCGCTTGCTCGTGCATCGCATCAACGATCACTTTAGGGCTGTGACCCAACGCGTTCACTGCCCAACCCTGAATCATATCCAGGTATCGTTTGCCATTATGGTCTTCCAGCCAGGAACCCTGACCTCGAACAAAAACCAGCTCCGGGCGAGCTGTAATATCCATAAGCGCCTTGGCACCGGACCGATCAAATTGCATAACGGCAAACCCTATAAGGTAAAAACGTAGTGGGTGAAATCGTGCACCCACAATGGACAAAAGCCCTTGTTTAGTTTCACGTAAACAAAGGCATTAGCGCGCACAGTAAAAGCACCATGCAAGTATGCATAATTTACCGCTACAGCGCAGAAATGCAAGAGAAACTGCGTGTTTGCCGCCTATGTGCTACGCAGACGCTACGCATGCGCCACACCACGGCCATTAAAACGAAGTTTGCTCGTCTTCCCAGCCTAACAACGACAATTGTTGCGGCGCTTCATCCCAGCGCCTTGCTTCGTCTTCGGGGACCAAATTACTGGCTTTAACCCCAAACAAACGCAACGCCGGTTTATCAAACGGCACCCGTCGTAAACACTGGCCAGCCACCGCGTGAATATCCACAGCCTCCACCACCGGCATCTCTACGCTGCGATCACGTGTGACAGTACTAAAGTCATGAAAACGTACTTTGATGCCTATGGTTTGCGCTCGCACTTTTTTGCGCCGCAAGTCGGCTTCTAGCTGTTGGCACAGCCGTTTAAACACCGTCGATAAGGTCTGCTTATCTTGGCGCACATGCAAGTTGCGCTCAAAGGTGGTTTCTCGGCTAATAGACTTGGGTTCGGGGCTAAGGTCTAGTTCGCGATCATCCTTACCTTGTGCCACACGACTTAACCACTGCGCATAACTTAAGCCAAAGTGCTGCTGTAACAGAGCAGGGGGCGTTGCCGCCAACTCACCAATAGTATGTATATCCAGTTCTTGTAGCTTGATGTGCGCTTTGGGCCCCACCCCGTTAATCTTATTAACGGCCAAGGGCCAGATGCGATCTGGCACATCGTCCATACTCAAAATGGTGTAGCCGTTAGGCTTGTTTAATTCTGAGGCAATTTTAGACAGCAGCTTATTCGGTGTAATGCCGATCGAGCAGGTAAGGCCGGTGGCTTCCCACACCGTATCTTTAAGACGCTGCGCCAACGTAGCGCTGTCTTCAGGTAAATGGCTCAGATCTATATAGATCTCATCTATGCCTCGGTTCTCTATACGGTCTGATATCGTTGCTACAGCAGCTTTAAACAGCGCCGAATAGCGTCGATACGCATCAAAATCCGAGGGCAGCAAATAGGCTTGTGGAGCAAGCTCTGCTGCCTTCATTAAACCCATCGCCGAAAACACCCCAAACGCACGCGCTTCGTAGGTGGACGTGGTCACTACACCCCTGCCGGTATAATCCCCCAAACGGGCATAGCGCCGCTCCCCCGATGGAAGCGTCTTGGGAGCATCAGTACTACGCCCGCCAATCACTACCGCTTCTCCACGCAAATCCGGATAGCGCAGCAACTCCACGGATGCATAAAATGCATCCATATCAAGGTGGGCTATGCGTTTTAGGCTACTCATCTTTTACGGTACATCAAATAACTGGTTATTTGGTTAAGCCATAATAAACGTTGACGTTGATATATAGCCTAAGGCACTATTGCCGCATTCCATCTGTCAGCAAACTGTCAGGAGACACACCAAAAATGCGTCAAAAAATACTGATTTCCGCACTGGCCGCACTGATGTTGGCCCCCGTTGCGTTGAATGCTAAAACCTTGCGCTGGGCAAGCCAAGGCGACATTCTTACTTTAGATCCACACGCTCAAAACGAAGGTATGACCATTGCTGCCAGCAGCTATGTGTATGAGCCTTTGGTGGACTACGATAAAGATTTTAACTTGGTCCCCGGCCTAGCAGTAAGCTGGGAACAGCCAGACGCTGAAACATGGCGTCTAAAATTACGTGAAGGCGTGACCTTCCACGATGGCGCCCCCTTTACTGCCGATGATGCGAAGTTCTCTCTAGAACGCGCCATGGCCCCCACTTCTAACTACAAAGCCTATGTAAACGGCATTAAAGAAGTGAAAAAGGTAGATGACTACACCATAGACATCATCACCGACGGCCCTAACCCCATTTTGCTGCGTCAGTTGACCAACCTGTTCATCATGAACAAAGCCTGGTCCGAACAACATAATGCGCAGCAGCCGCAAGACTTTAACGCCAACCAAGAAACCTTCTCGGCGCGTAACGCTAACGGTACTGGCCCTTACAAGCTGGAAAGCCGCGAAGTAGATATTCGTACTACCTACGTAGAAAACGACAACTGGTGGGGCAAAGACACCAAGCCAGGTAACGTGACTCGTATCGTCTTCACGCCTATCAAACAAAACGCTACGCGTACCGCAGCATTGCTGTCCGGCGAAGTGGATTTTGTACTGGACCCACCGGCACAAGATTTGCAGCGCTTGCGTCAACAAGCCAAGATCGTAGAAGGTAACGAATACCGCACCATCTACCTAGGCTTCGATCAAAGCAGCCCAGAACTGGTTTACAGCCCCATCAAAGGCAAGAACCCCTTTGCGGATGCTCGCGTACGTGAAGCGCTGTACGTAGCCATTGATATGGATGCCATTAAACGCGCTGTGATGCGTGGTTCATCCTCGCCTACTGGCACCATGATTGCGCCACAGGTAAACGGTTACGACGCTTCGTTGGCTACACGTGTACCGTATGACGTGGAACGCGCTAAAACACTGTTGGCGGAAGCAGGCTACGGTCCAAACGAGCTGACCTTCACACTGGATTGCCCGAACAACCGCTACATCAACGACGAAGCCATCTGCCAAGCCGTAGTAGGGATGTGGGCTAAAGCGGGCGTGAAAGCCAACTTGAACTCCATGCCACGTGCCACATACTTCCCTAAAGTACAAAACTCCGACACCAGCGCCTACATGTTCGGCTGGGGCGTACCTACCTTTGACGCGCTGTACACACTGCAAAGTCTGATTCACAGCAAAGGCGAAGGTGCAGACGGCTCCTTTAACTTTGGCGGCTACAAAAACGCTGAAGTGGATGACCTGATTGACAACATCAAGGTTGAAACTGACGACGCCAAACGTACGGCGCAAATTCAAGAGGTGCTGAAAATTCACGCTCAAGAATTCGGTCACATTCCTTTGCATGACCAAGTGATTCCTTGGGCCATGGGCAAAAACGTGGACGTGATCCACCGTGCCGACAACCGTCTGACACCGCAATGGGTCACCATCCAATAATTGGTCTCTGACCATTATCACAGGAACTGCGCCTGACTCTTACCAAGGGTCGGGCGCAACCCGCTTATTATGCTGGTATTCATCATCCGCCGCCTCATACAGGCAGTGTTGGTCATGTTAGTGGTCAGCTTGCTGGCCTTTGTTTTATTCCGCTATATCGGTGATCCCGTCACAGCTATGCTGGGCCAAGACGCCACCGAAGCCGACCGCATTGCGTTACGCCACAGCCTAGGGCTGGATCAATCTGCCTTAGTGCAGTTTGGGCATTTTGTGTCCAACGCTGTACACGGTGAATTTGGATTGTCCTTGCGCCAAGGGCAAAGCGTCGCCGAACTACTTAAAGACCGGCTTCCCGCCACGGTAGAA
>SRSN01000048.1 GCA_004791645.1 Alcaligenaceae bacterium 429 | reverse complement strand
ATTTCTATTCACATAGGAGGCAGTGTATGAAAATATTGTTGCTGGGTGCCGGCCATATTGGCCAATCTATTGCTCATCATCTTACGCATTCTGGGCACTATCAATTAACGGTAGTGGATCAGCAGGCAGAGGCCTTACAACAGGTCGCCAAGCAAGGGATAGCAACGCAGGTTGTGAATCTGGGTGATGCGCAAGCGTTGGATGCGCTGTTACGCGACACCGATGCGCAGACGGTGATTAATGCTCTGCCTTTTCACATGGCTAAACAGGTATCTGCAGCAGCAGTGAAGCATGGCCGCCATTATTTTGATTTGACCGAAGACGTACAGGCGACGCAGCACATGATGGCCTTGGGCAAGAGTGCTCGTACCGTGCTGATGCCACAGTGCGGCTTGGCGCCAGGTTTTGTTGGGGTGGCAGCTCACTCGTTAGCGGCTGAGTTTGACGAGGTGCATCATCTGAAGCTACGTGTGGGGGCATTGCCGCGTAATCCAGACAATAAGCTGATGTACAACCTGACATGGAGCATTGATGGGCTGATTAACGAATATCGTCACCCTTGCGAGGCATTGCGCGATGGTGAGTCGGTATCTGTAATGCCTATGGAAGGGCTGGAAAATTTACATGCCGATGGCGTGTTGTACGAGGCTTTTAATACCTCAGGTGGGTTGGGTACGTTGTGCAGTACGCTAAAAGGCAAAGCCCAGAATCTGGATTACAAGTCCATACGTTACCCGGGGCATCACAACTATATGCAGTTCTTGCTCGATGACTTGCAACTGCGAACGCAACCCGATGCGCTGAAAGCGTTGTTGATGAAGGCTATTCCACGTACCTATGACGATATGGTGTTGGTGGTGGTGTCGGCATCTGGGCGTAAGCATGGTGTACTGCAGGAGCAGAAGCTGATGCGTTGTGTGCACTCGGCACAAACCTCGTTTGGCTATGAAAGTGCGATTCAGCAAACCACCACTTCTGGCCTATGTGTGGCGGTGGATTTGTTCCGTCAGGGTAAGTTGCCACAGTCTGGTTTTGTGGGCCAAGAGGCCATTGCACTGAAAGATTTCCTCGCTAACGACTTTGCGCGTCCTTACCAACAGTAAACGACTCACGCCACAGCGAGACCACGTGCCGCGATATAATGCGATGTAGTCGCAGGTCGCGGCATTTTTTATGTAGTGCAAGTATGGTCACGCATTCGGTCAGCATCATTGGAGCAGGCCCCGCCGGTCTGATGGCAGCTGAAACCTTGCTTCAAGCAGGTGTACAGGTCTCGTTATATGACGCTATGCCGTCGGTAGGACGCAAGTTCTTACTGGCAGGTAAGGGCGGGTTGAACCTGACACACAGCGAAGCCGCACCCCTTTTTCTTTCTCGATATGGTGAGTCTGCCACTCAGGTAGCACCGTGGCTGGAACGCTTAGATGCGACAGCCTTACGGCAGTGGGCGGACGTGTTGGGAGCAGAAACCTTTGTAGGGTCGTCTGGCCGTGTGTTCCCCAAGGAAATGAAAGCTGCCCCGTTGCTGCGCGCCTGGTTGCACCGCTTGCGCAGTCAAGGCTTGCAATTGCATACCCGCCATCGCTGCACAGGGTGGAATGATGAAGGTCAGTTGTGTTTTGATACCCCTAAGGGCGAGGTGACATTACAGGCGCCAGCTGTGATTTTGGCTCTAGGTGGTGGCAGTTGGTCGCGCTTGGGCAGTGATGCCGCGTGGATGCAGTGGTTAGGTGCTCGGGGTGTACAGATGACGGCATTAGAGCCGTCTAACGGTGGTGTAGTTGTGCCGTGGAGCAAGCATTTTGCAGAACGTTTTGCCGGCCAAGCGGTGAAAACGGTTGCCATGCAGGTAGCGGGGCAAACAAGCTGGCGACGTGGCGAAATCATGATTACCGAGACTGGCGTTGAGGGCGGCTTGGTGTATGCCTTATCAGCGAATTTACGTGCTTTGTTGCGTAACCAAGGCCATGCCGATTTTGCCTTGGACTTAACGCCAGATCGTGACTTGTCTGCGGTGGAAAAAGCTGTAAGCGTTACGCGTTCAGGTCGTTCGTGGTCTACCTTCTTACAACGTCAGTTGGGATTCAAAGGCGTGAAGCTGGGCTTGTTGTACGAAGTGCTACCCAGAGGCGAGTTTGAGAATCCGCAGTGTTTGGCGCGTACCATCAAAAGTTTGCCGTTGCGAGCAATAGGGCTGCAAGCGATGGACGAAGCCATTAGTACCGCTGGTGGCGTAGCGGCTATCAATCTGGATGACAACTTGATGCTGCGCCATCTACCCGGTGTATTTTGTGCCGGTGAAATGTTGGATTGGGATGCCCCCACAGGTGGTTATTTACTCACAGCCAGTTTTGCCAGTGGCAAGGTGGCAGCAGAAGGTGTAATGCGTTGGCTGGCGTCGCAGCCAGCATAAACAACAACGCAGGAGTAGAAGTTTTATGTCAGCAAAACCCTTAGAAACCGTACAGTACAGACCCGTTACGGGGGTTACGCTGTGGCTGGCGTTAATCGCCTTGGCCGCAGGTGGCTTTGGTATTGGTACGGGTGAATTTGCCATCATGGGTATCTTGCCCGAGGTGGCGCAGTATCACCAGATGACCGAACCACAAGCTGGTAGGTTAATCAGCGCCTATGCGTTAGGGGTGGTAATTGGTGCACCCATATTGTCGGTCTGGGGAGCCAGATTGCCTCGTCTGTGGTTAGCCATCAGCTTGATGGTGATGTATGCCATCACGAACTTTGCCAGTGCGTTGGCCCCCACGTTTAATTGGTTAATGCTGTTCAGGTTTTTGAGCGGCTTACCGCACGGTGCGTACTTTGGTGTGGCGGCATTGATTGCAGCGTCTATGGTGGAACCCTACCGACGCGGCTATGCCGTGGGGCGGGTGATGATGGGGTTAACGGTCGCGGCGTTGGTGGGGAATCCCATCGCGATTTGGTTAGGACAGTGGGCAGGTTGGCGTTGGCCGTTTGCCTTGGTGGGCGCGATTGCTGTGTTGACCATTTACTTGATCCGTCGTTTTGTACCCCGTGACTTACCTGAAATACACAGCTCTGCACGCCAAGAACTCAGCGCGTTACGTAATCCGCGTGTGTGGATGACGCTGGCCATAGGCGGCATTGGGTGTGGTGGTATGTTTGCGGTAATGAGCTATATCGCTCCCATCGTGACCGAAGGCGCTGGTTTGCCCACCCAAGTCGTGCCTTTAGCACTGTCGGTGTTTGGTGCAGGCATGATTGTGGCGAATTACATAGGCGGTTGGGCGGCTGATCGTTGGTTATTCCGGGGCGCGGGAGTCATCCTGTTATGGGGGCTGTGCTTATTGCTGATGTTCCCATTGATGATGCGTAATAACGTGACGCTGTTTATCGGTATTTTTACCGTTGGCACCATTGGTGCACTAGGCACGATACTGCAAGTGCGTTTGATGGATGTGGCGGCGAACGCGCAAACCTTGGCTGCATCACTCAACCATTCTGCCTTTAATTTCGCTAATGCGTTGGGTGCATGGTTAGGTGGTGTGGTGATTGATGCGGGCTTTGGCCTGCAGTCTACTGCTTGGGCGGGGGCAGCGCTATCGTTCAGTGGTTTGATTGTGTTGTTACTGGCTTGGCGTCAAGAAAAAGCGTGGCAACGCCGGAGGGCTGCTGATGCCCATGCAGCCTAACGAAAATTCCCCTGATAGCCCGTCATTATGGCTATTGTTCTGGATCTTTACGCGCATTGCGTTGACCAGTTTTGGGGGCGGCGTTAGTGGCTGGATGATGCGTGACTTTGTACTAAAACGTGCATGGTTAACGCGTGACGAGTTCTTGAGCGGGGTGGCGCTCTCGCAGGCTTTACCCGGTTTAAATGTGGTGAATCTGGCCATTTGGGTGGGTTATCGCTTGCGGGGCGGAGCAGGTGCTTTCTGGAGCGCACTGGGCATGGTTGTGCCAGCGCTGCTATTAATCTTAGTATTGGCGCAGCTATACAGCACGGTGCAAGCGATTAGCTGGGTACCTGTGTTGATGGCGGGTATTGCCGCTGCTGCTACGGGCCTATCGTTAGAGATGGGCGTGCATGCGGCCAAACGTGTGATGCCAGACAAAGTAGGGTTGCTATTGATGGCGATGGTGTTTGCTGCCATTTATGTGTGGCAGATCAACCTGATTGTGGTGATTGTGATCGCTGCACCGTTGTCAGTGTGGTACGCCTATTACACGCTGGAGGACTAACCATGTGGTTGTTACTGCTGGCATTGCTGCGTGTTTTTATCCCCTTGTCTTTGCTGACCATAGGTGGTGGGCAAAGTATTATTCCCGCCATTCACGAGCAAGTAGTAACCCAGCAGGGTTGGTTAAGCGATCAGCAGTTTTTAGATCTGTTCGCGTTGTCCCGTTTAGCACCCGGGCCCAAAACCTTATTAGTCGCCTTAATTGGGTGGGAAGTCAGTGGGTTTTGGGGCGCTTGGGTGGCTGCCATTGCGATCTTCTTGCCGTCTGCGCTATTGATGTATGCCATTGTGCGAGTGTGGCAACGCCACGCAGGCAAGCGCTGGATACGAGCAATGGAAAAAGGCTTAGTACCCATTGCAGCAGGTATGGTGTTTGCCGCCGCCGGTACGATTTTGGATGCCAGCAGTCATAAAGAATTAGCGTGGGCGGTAGCGTTAGGCAGTACCGCGTTGCTGCTGTCTGGACGAGTGAACCCTTTTGTCTTGCTAGGCGCAGGTGGGCTGGTGTTTGTTGCTGTTGTACCGTTGTTGTGACAGTGCTTACAGCGGACCTTTGAATACAAAAAATGCACCAGCACAAATAAGGGCAAAGCCTATCGCATGATTGATGGTCAGGCTTTCCTTTAGGTACAGCACAGAGAACACTGCAAACACGACTAAGGTAATAACCTCTTGCATGGTTTTAAGCTCAGCGGCGGAATACACCGTATGCCCTAAACGGTTGGCTGGCACGGCTAAACAATACTCTACCAAGGCAATCGCCCAACTAATCAGAATCACCTTCACGATGGGGCTATGGGGGAATTTCAAATGCCCATACCACGCGATGGTCATGAACACGTTAGAACAAACCAGCAACAATATGGGCAGGAATTTCTGCATCATGGCGATTAAGAATTAGTAGAAAAAGGCAGCATACACGAACTGCGAAACAGGTGTGGGCTAGCGTTGTTTAGCAATGATTGGATATACTTGGTATTCAAATCATTTTAATATCATCTATTTTATGAGCACGAAATCTAGCGCTAGAGAACGTTTTGGCATGATGTTTGTAGGCGTTTCTCGTCGGTGGCGAGCGGGTGTGGACAGCAGTTTGGCGCAAGCTGGGCTGACGGATGCAACGTGGCGTCCGTTGGTACACATTGAGCGCAGTGGCGGCGGCATTTCGCAGAAAGACTTAGCGGCCAGATTAGACCTAGATGCGTCCACCTTGGTGCGTTTGATTGATGTGTTGGTAAGCAAGTCACTAGTAGAGCGGCGTGCTGATGAAAGCGATAGGCGCAGCAAACTGCTGTATCTAACAGAGCAGGGGAAAACGGCTTTGGCTCCCTTACAAAAACGCTTATTCGTGGCAGAAAGCGAAATGTTGGCAGGCTTAAGTGACGAACAAATAGAGAAGTTCAGCGCCATGCTGGTACACATAGATGCCAATATCCGTACCTTACAAGAAGGTGGGGCAGATAAGGTATGAGTTGGACGCGAGGCTTAAGCAAATGGGGCTTTGATGAGCCACGTATGGCCTTTGCAGGCCGCACGGCATTAGCAGCATGTACGGCGGTAGTGATAGCGTGGTTATTGGGTTTAGAGCATCCGCAATGGTCTGGCATGACCGTATGGGCGGGTTCCCAACCATGGCGTGGTCAGTTGGCGGAAAAAAGTGTATTCCGATTGCTAGGTACCTTAGTGGGTGGTGTGTTTGGCATGCTGCTGTTACTGCTGACTGATGGCAACCTAGTGTGGCTCACCTTTGGTTTAGCCGTGTGGATAGGGTTATGCACATGGGCTGGCAATCGCATACGCGGCTTTATCTCGTATGGGGCGATGCTGTCAGGCTATACCGCTGTCATGGTGACGCTGCTTAAAAGTCATCACTTCACTTCCATCTTTGCTATTGGTATAGACCGCATTTTTACTGTATCGCTAGGGGTGTTAGTCGCTTTGTTGGTGGGCTGGCGTTTTGCTCCTGTTGCCAACGCAGTAAATATTCCTAAACGCTTAAAAGCATTAGTACGGGATACAGAGCAGTTGTTGCGTGCCGAACAGGTAGCAGGACAAGGAACTGTGGAGCTGGAGGCGCAAAAGCAGCATATCTTGCGTCAACTTGCCCTGATGGAAGAAAGCCTAGAAACGCAGGTGGCGGGTTCCTGGAACTTACGTCAACGGGTACGCCGCTGGCGTGGACAAATGGTGGCGCTAGTACAAGCGCTACTTAACAGCGATTTGTCGATGATGAGTAGCCAGAACTTACCGCGAGAAGTGGCTGCTTATTACGATACCCGCGAGGCGATGCGAGCCTCGTTAAGATCCTTTTTAATGATGGCCTTGGCAGGCGCAGCCTGGCTGTTAAGCGGCATAGAAATGGGCGCATTCATGCTAGTGGGTACCGCTATCATGGTGTCGGTGTTTTCTACAGTCACCCAACCTTTGCCTATTTTGAAGCAAGTGGTGATAGGGCAGGCTCTAGGGGTGTTAGCCGCATGGGTATGTAGGTGGTTAGTGTGGCCGTATATGGGTAGTGAAACGGCACAGATCGTGAGCTTAATGCCCTTTATATTGATGGGCGGTTTGTTTTTTGGTCATCGTATTGGTGCTGGTCCACGTGGTTTTGACTTCAATATGGTGCTCTTGTTACTTGTGCAGCCGGGTTGGCCATTGCTAGGCGATTGGACGCATGCATGGCAGGCTGGTATTGCCGTGGTGTTAGGGCCGGTTATGGCTATGGTCGCGTTCTGGCTGATCTTTCCTGCCAATAGCGCCACACAGATTGCGAACGTGCGTACCAAAGTACGACGTACCTTGTTAACGCAGGCAGCGCAGCCCATGGATGCAGAACGTAAGGCGCAATGGTATGCACAGTTAAGTCTGGGGGTGTTGAAATTGGCGCGCTATCACACGGCAGGTACAGCGACTACCCAAACCGAAAATGCCTTGGCGTGGGGGCATGGTGTGAAAGCCATGGGTGTATTGCAGCAGCATTTGACGCTGCTAAAGCAGGAGGCGTCAGCCACAGCAGAACAGCGAAATAGTGTGACAGCAGTTGGGGCGTTGTTGCTCTCTGGTAAAGCTAGCGCTACCGAGTTGGTAGCAGCATTGCAGCAGTTGCAAGCCAGTTGGCAGGGCAGCACAGCACTGGATAACGCTAAAGTGGAACAAGCGTTAGCGGTGCTGGCTGCACCTACTGCGCGTTAGTAATGCAAGGCGCGTTGGTAAGCGTCTAGCACAGCCTCATGCATAGACTCCGACAGCGTGGGGTGAGCAAATACGGTTTGCATCAACTCCGCTTCGGTAGTTTCTAACTGCATCGCAACACCATAGCCTTGGATGAGTTCGGTGACTTCATCGCCCACCATGTGAGCACCCAGTAGTTCACCGCTTTGGTCATCAAAAATGACTTTTACGAAACCGTCGGTTGAGCCCATTGCTAAAGCTTTGCCGTTGGCGGCCAGCGGGAACTTACCTATGCGCAGGGTGCGACCGCTGGCGTTGGCTTGTTCTTCGGTTAGGCCTACATGGGCCACTTGAGGGTGGCTATAAATGCACGCTGGAATGCGTTCAGCACACAGTGGGTGTGGTTTCAGACCAGCAATATGCTCCACACAAATAACGGCTTCGTGCGAGGCTTTGTGCGCCAACCACGGTGCACCGGCTACATCACCAATGGCGTAGATATGTGGGTGGCCAGTGGCACTGAAATCTTGCGTAATGATGTGGGTGTTTTCCACTTTTACTGCATAGCTTTCTAAGCCCAGCTTTTCGGTGTTGCCCACAATGCCCGCGGCGACTAACACTACATCGGCTTGCAGGGTTTTGGCACCATCAGCGCCTTCTAACTGTAGTGTCCAGCCTTGGCCTTGTTTCTTGGCTTCTTGAATACGGCAACCCAGATGCAAGTGTATGCCATCACGTTGTAAGGCTTTGGCTACATGCTGGGAGACTTCGACATCCTCAGACGCCAAAATTTTATCGCCCATTTCTACTACGTGTACTTCAGTACCTAGTGCACGGTAGAAACTCGCAAACTCAATGCCGATCACGCCCGCGCCAATAATGGTGAGCGATTTTGGTACGGAAGTAGGCACTAACGCTTCTTTGTAGCTCCACACCGATTGTCCATCAACGGGGAACATAGGTAGGGTGCGTGCCCGCGCGCCAGTAGCGAGGATGAGGTCTTTTGTCTGTAACGACTGGCTGCTGCCGTCTGCTTGTTCCACGATGACGTTTAGCCCCGATGCAGCGGGTGCGCCTAATTTGCCGTGGCCGTTAAACACCTGCACGCCATTTTTCTGCATCAAGTGTTTCACGCCGCGTTGCAATTGGGCGGAAATGCCACGTGAGCGTTTGACGACGGCGGCCAAATCCACGATGGGGGCGGCACACTGAATACCAAAGCTGGCAGAGTCACGGATCAGACGCAACACATCGGCAGAGCGCAGCAAGGCTTTGGTGGGGATGCATCCCCAGTTCAAGCAGATGCCGCCCAGATGTTCTTTTTCCACCAACGCGGTGCGCAAGCCCAGTTGTGCTGCGCGGATGGCAGCAACGTAACCACCAGGGCCACCACCAATGATGGTGACGTCAAAAGTTGAGGTAGTCATGGCAGGCCTTAAATCAGAATGGAAAGCGGTGCTTCCAGTGTTTCTTTGAAGCGGGCCAACCAACGCGCAGCCAAGGCACCATCGATAGCACGGTGGTCAACAGATAGCGTCATGCTGAGCATTTGTGCAATCACCATGTCATCACCTTCAGCAATCACGCGGCGCTCTGCAGCACCCACAGCCAGAATGGCGGCTTGTGGTGGGTTGATGATGGCAGCAAAGTTTTGCACACCGTACATGCCCAAGTTGCTGATGGTGAAGCTGCCGCCTTGGTATTCGTGAGGCTGCAACTTACCATCGCGTGCGCGCTCTGCCAATTGACGTACGTTTTGGCTCAAGGCGGACAACGACAGATTATTGGCGTTACGTACCACAGGGGTAATCAAACCAGAGTCTGTGGACACAGCCACTGAGATATCCACATCGTGATACTGCAGCAAGGCCTCGTCTGTCCAGCTGACGTTCATCTCTGGCATGGCTTGCAAGGTGACGGCGACGGCTTTGACGATCAAGTCGTTGACTGAGACTTTCTGGCTAGCAGTTTGGTTGATTTGCGCACGCAGAGCCAACAGAGCATCTACACGGCATTCTGCTTGCAAATAGAAGTGCGGTACGGTGGATTTGCTTTCTGTTAGGCGTCTCGCGATAGTACGGCGCATTGCGCTGTGCGGTTGCGCGGTGTAAGCGGCATTGCTGGCGGCAGTCGGAGCAGCAGGGACTGGGCTCGCCACAGCAGACGTTGGTTGAGCTTGTGCTTTCAGTACATCATTTTTAATGATGCGACCATGTGGGCCACTGCCGTTGATAGTGGCCAAATTCAGGCCAGCTTCCAGCGCCAGTCTGCGAGCCAAGGGGCTAGCAAAGATGCGGCCTGTATGGGCTGCGGCAGCGACGTTGCTCACGGGGGCGACGGGCGCAGCGGCAGGTGTAGCAGAGGTTGTAGTGGTAGCGGTAGGCTCGACCACAGCGGGTGCCGCCGCGGCGGCTTGTGGAATATCAGCCAAGGCCGCTTGCAGTTCAGCATCGCCTTCACCAGCGGCCAAGATAACGGCGATGGGTGCGCCCACTTCCGCAGACTGGCCCGCAGGCACCAAAATACGTGCCAAGGTGCCCGAGGCTTCGGACGCGACTTCAACAACCGCTTTGTCGGTTTCTACTTCCAAAAGCTCGTCATTCAGGTTGACGGCTTCACCTTCTTTTTTCAACCAGCTCAAGATTTGAGCGGCGTCATTGCCGGCAGCAACGCCGGGCATGGTTATAAGGGTAGCCATGGCTTAATTCCTGTTTTCCAAATCATTACGGTAGGCGTGCAGGTCAGCGTAAGTGACCAATTCCAATACGTTGCCTTCAGGGTCTTTGCAGAAGGCAAGGTAGACGCCATCACGCACTTCGACGCGACGATCGCCTGTTAAGAATTGCGCGCCAGCCTGTTGTAAACGCTGTATGGCGGCATCAATATCAGCCACGATAAAAGTGAGGTAGAAGCTGCCTGCACGGTCCAACAAAAAGGGCAGGTCGGCTTCTGCATCCACAGGTGCCGCATCAGGTTGTATTAACTTGATGCGTTCACCGTAGGTGGTTTGCAGTCGCACGACGCTGTAGCCATGGGCTGACATGGCAGCGTGCATGGCTTTGTTAGCAGGCACGTGAATGAGACTCTTAGCCGTGCAACCCAGCCCTTCTTCGTAGAAGCGTTGCAGGGCAGGAAGGTCGCGGCAGCAAATACCTACTTCCAGAGGGGAGACCATCGTAGTGCTCATGTGATGCTCCTAGTTCAGGCCTTGGCCGTGTTGTACACGTTGCAAGCCTTCTACCACTTCTTCAGTGCGGGCATGGGCAGCACGTTCCAGTACTTTAGAAATACTAGGTGACGCCTCACCGCCGGTGACACGCTGAATAGGCTGATCCAGCCAGTCGAAGTAACGGCGTTGGATTTCATCGGCCAACCAGCCACCGTAGGATGTGCCTCTAGCACCTTGTTCTACGATCAGCACGTTGTTGGTTTTGCGGATACTTTCACCAATAGTGTCCCAATCCAAGCTAGCTTGATCCAGCCAACGCAAATCGATCACTTCAGCATCAACGCCTGTTTGCTCTACGGCTTCCAAGCTGTGCTGAACCATGGACAAGTAGGTCAGGATGGTGAGGGCTTTACCTTCACGACGTACGGCGGCTTTACCTACTGGCAAGCAGTAATCCAAGTCGTCGGTTGGGGCCAAACCGCTGGATGCGTACAGGTCAATGTGTTCGATCACCAGAACGGGGTCGTTCAGTTTCAGCGCCGTGTTCATCAAGCCCACGTAGTCGAAAGGCGTAGATGGGGCCACAATGCGCCAACCTGGGCTAGTCGCAAAAATACCGGCTGGGTCCATAGAGTGCTGCGAACCATAGCCGCTACCCATTGCCACTTTGCTGCGCAGTACCAGTGGCACATTGATGTCGCCACCAAACATGTGACGCACTTTGCCAATCTGGTTGAAGATTTGGTCAGCAGCTACCCACATAAAGTCGGGGTACATGAATTCCACTACAGGTCTGTAGCGGCCATCCATCGCCAGACCACCACCCAAACCAGCGAAAGCGTTTTCGCTAATAGGTGTGCCCAAAACGCGATCAGGGAAACGATCAGACAAACCACGAGTTGCACCGTTGGTGCCGCCTTTCAGACGGTGTACATCTTCACCCATGATGACCACGCCGGGGTCAGTTTCCATGCGTCGGCCCATCACATCAGCGACCACGTCGATGAATTTGCGATTTTCTAGGGATGAGGTGAAGTTGTCTTGTTCAACCGTTGCGACGCCATTCATTTCGCTCAGGTCGCCACGTAACCCTACGTCACGGAAGTGTGGAGCAGGCCACAGTTCAGGACGAATACGACGTTTGCCTGCTTTGCCATCAGGATCAGCCTCTACCAGCGCTTCAGCCGCATTTTTCATGGCTTGCTGAATGCGGCTCTGCAATTGTTCTATGTCTTCGGCAGTGATCAGCCCCAATTCCACCATTTTGGTGTTCATCAGAGTGACTGGATCACGTTCGCGCCATTGCTGTTCTTCTTCTTTGCTGCGGTAACCAAAGGCGCTACCGGCAAAGCCACCGTTCTGGTGGTAGAAGCGGTATAGGTCAGCTTCAATAATGGTTGGGCCGCGGCCTGTGCGCATGTGCGCCAACGCCTGTTCCATCGCCAAGTGAACGGCCAGTGGGTTCATGCCATCTACTTTCCAGCTAGGAATGTTGAAGGCTTGGCCACGCGCAGACAGACGAGGCTCGGCAGTGGCTTCTTCTACTGAGGTAGACACTGCGTAGCGGTTGTTTTCAATGAAGAAGCACAGGGGTAGTTTCCATGCGGCAGCCAAGTTCATGGTTTCTAGCGCAGAACCAATGTTTACCGCGCCGTCACCAAAGTAGGTGATAGCTACATCGCTAGTGCCAGCGTGTTTGTGTGCCCATGCTGCACCGGCTGCCAATGGAATACCACCGCCCACAATCGCGTTAGTACCCAGTACGCCAGCTTCGTCCCAACGCAAGTGCATGGAACCGCCACGACCTTGGCAGAAACCTTGTGACAAGCCCAGAATTTCCGCCAAAGTACGTTGCAACAGTGCGGTGGTGTTAGCGCCCAACTCGGCAGTAGGAGACATGCCGTTAGGGTGGATATGCGCCAGTGCTTTACTCAGAAATTGGTGGTGACCACGGTGTGAACCGTTGATTTGGTCGGTTGTGCGCAGAAACGCCAATGAACCTGCTGCACCGCCTTCCTGACCTACGCTGGAGTGTGCCGGGCCGTGCACCAAGCCTTCCATGGCAAGGCCAACTACGGTTTCTTCAAAAGCACGAATCAGGTGTACATGCGTGAGTAGCGTACCCAGTACCGCTGGGTCTGCGTTTTTCCAATCACTGTCGGTAATTTGGAATTCAACCCAGGGAGCCTGGGACTGCAAAGGGGTAATGTCTGGCATAGTGAAACTCACATGGGAAAATTAGGTTCGGAACTAGCATCCAGCACACGCTGGGAAGTGAATGCGTTACAACGGGTGGCCTGTAGATCGCTCATACGGCCAACCAGTTTTTCAAGAGCTGGGCATCGCCTAGCAAAGCATCTGGTGTGCCACGGAACACCACAGCACCGTGACCCAACACGCAGACGCTGGATGAAATCTTCATCGCGATGGTGAGCTTTTGCTCTACCAAAATAATGGAGACGCCACGTTTGTTAATGTCGGCAAGTGCTTCGCCCACCACTTCTACAATCTTGGGCGCCAGGCCTTCAGTAGGCTCATCCACCAAGATCAGGCGAGGGTTGCCCAACAACGATCTACAAATGGTGAGCATTTGCTGTTCACCGCCGGATAAGTTGCCGGCCAGAGTGTTGCGACGCTCTTTAAGACGAGGGAAGTAGTCGAACATTTGCTCTACATTCCAGACCGGTGCGTTGGCACGCTTGGGCTGTATGCCCATCAGCAGGTTTTCGTCTACGGTAAGGTTGGCAAAAATGTCGCGCTCTTCAGGTACATAAGCGATACCTGCACGGGCGATTTGGTAGGCAGGCTTGCCTGCCAGCTCTTGGCCATCCAACACCACGTTGCCAGAGGTGGGCGTCAACATGCCCATGATGGCTTTGAGTGTGGTGGAACGACCTGTACCGTTACGGCCCAATAGACTGAGCACCTCACCTTGTTGCACTTCAAAGCTCACGCCATGAAGGATGTGGCTTTTGCCGTAGTGGGCGTGCAGGTCTTGCACACGCAATAGAGGGGATTGGGCTGTACTCATGCCTGTACCTCCGTACCCAGATAGGCTTCTTGTACGAGTTTGTTGTTGCGTATTTCTTCGGGTGTGCCGGTGGCAATAATTTGCCCATACACCAGCACACTGATGCGATCGCTTAACGAGAACACTACATCCATGTCGTGTTCCACGATCATGAGGCTACGACCTTGGCTAAGCTCTTTAATGAGGCCTGTGGTGTAGTCGGTTTCCTCGCGTGACATGCCGGCCATAGGCTCATCCAACAGCAGTACGCTAGGGTCAGACGTTAGAGCAATACCGATTTCCAACGAACGCTGTTCGGAATAGCTCAACTCGCCAGCCAGTGTGTCGCGGTGGGCACTTAAGCGCACGTTTTCAAGCAGGACATCGACTTCAGCAGTTACCGCTTTAGCACGTGAGGCTGGACGCCAGAAGTTGTAGTCCAACTTGTGACGACGCATCACACCTAAGCGCAGGTTTTCAAATACGCTGAGGCCAGGAAACACGTTAGTGATCTGAAAAGAGCGCGCTAACCCTAGGCGGTTAATACGTTGTGGATCCATGCCCTGAATAGGGCGGGAATCCAATTGGATGGTGCCGCTACTAGGGCGCAACAACCCTGAGATCAGGTGAAACAGTGTGGACTTGCCCGCACCGTTAGGACCAATAATCGCGTGGCGTTCGCCTTTTTCCAGCGTCAGGTTAACGCCGCGCATGATATGTGACTCACCAAAGGATTTATGCAAATCCTTGATAGTCAGAATAGGGGAATGAGCAGTAGACGTCATGGCTATTGTTCCTCGTTCATGGCTTGCCATTTACGTGTCATGGTCGTAGTAATGATGACGCCAAGGATGACCAGCAATACAGGCCATACCCATGTCATGACGGCATTAGGTACCCACGCTTGTCCAAACAACTGGATAGCAGGCCAATCCATATTGGCTGCGACGTGGTAGTCGGGGCTGAGAATGCGGCCTAGTAGTTCAACGATGAGCACAATACCGGCACCACCAGCTACTACACCCAGTGTCCACACCAGTAGCGCACCGATGAGTACGAGCATGTTGTGACGCAGACTGCTTCGTTGCCACCATTGCAGAATGCTGAACAGACCCGCAGGCAAGAACATCATGACCAACACGAAGATGATGCCTTGGTACAGTAACCATGAGCGAGTCAGGTCAGAGACTGCATAACCGAAGAAGCTCATGACGGCAGCGCCTAGGGCGGGGCCAAAGAAACTAGCAATACCACCGATGTACGAGAACAGTACAGCTTGGGTAGACAGTGTCATGTCGAACAGCACGTAGTTGGCTGCTTCGTTGTGCATGGCTTGCAAACCACCGGCCAGACCAGCAAAGGTGGCAGAGATAGTGAATACCATCACACGCAGACGGTGCACGTTGTAGCCCAAGAAGCGCAGACGATTGGTGTTTTCGCGCAAGCCGTTACACAAGCGACCTAAGGGGGTGCGAGTGAAGTAGAACAGCAGAGCGATAGCAATCAGCGCCCAGACCAGAGTTAGGTAATACACCTCGGTAGAGGTACCGAAGTCAAAGCCCCACGCAGGCATACGCATAGCGGATACACCACCTTCACCACCAAACACCCCTTTAAGGTGTGGAGCCAGAGCGTGCAACAGTTCAGCCAAGGCCAGTGTGATCATAGAGAAATACACACCGCTACGTTGGGTAGAGAACCAACCCGCCACAATGCCTAGTAAACAGCCAGCCAATGCGCCCAGTAATGGCAGCAAAGGAGTAGGCAGCAAGCCCATACCGTCGACTGCATTCATGGCGTGAATGGTGGCAAAAGTACCGATAGCGAAGTAGGCAGCGTGACCAAATGACAGCATGCCGCCTTGGCCTGCCAGCACGTTAAAGGCCGTCGCAAACAACACAGCGATTAGCATCTGAATGGCAGCATTTAACAGGGCAGGAGTGAGGTAAGAAGGTGCTAGCGCAAGCGCGACAATCAGCACGACAAACAGAAAAACGCGTTTCACCGTATTACTCCCTATTTCCCATCAGGCCCGACGGACGGATCAATAACACCAGTAGCATGAGCAAGAAGGGAATCGTGGCTGCCATGGAAGAAACTTTCAGTGTGAGTAGACCACCGGTAGCGCGAGCCCATTCACCCAGACCAACCAGATTGAACAGGTCGGCAAGGCTCCAATCTATGCCCACGGCAAAAGACGACACCAAACCGATGATGAGGGAAGACAGCATGGCGCCGCCCAGAGAACCCAGCCCCCCTACAACCACCACCACAAACACCAGTACGCCAAGCTCCAGCGCCATGTTTGGGTTAGTGGTGTAGAACGCACCGGCCACGGCACCAGCCAGGCCAGCCAAACCAGCACCCACAGCGAATACGCCCATGAATACCATAGGTACGTTGTGGCCCAGAGCCTCACCCATGCGAGGTTTGTAGATGGCGGAACGCACCACAATCCCAACGCGGGTGCGGGTCAACAGCAGATAGATCAGAGCAAACATCAGCAAGGATGTTGCACCGATTAACAGGCGGTAGAAGGGGTAGTTCGTACCGAAAATGCTGAACGCCGAGAAGTTCAACGCTTCGGGTACGCGGTAATCCACAGGGTAGTTACCGTAAAACAGTTTGATGATTTCGGTGATGATGAATGACACACCGAAAGTCAGCAGCAACTGGTGACCATGCCCGTATTGGTGCACGCGGCGCAGCATGTAGCGCTCCACAAATGCACCGATCAGCCCAACCAAAATGGGGGCGATTACGATTGCAGGCCAGTAGCCTATGTACTTCTGCAAGGTGTAGGCCAAATAGGCGCCAACCATGTAGAAAGAGGTATGGGCGAAGTTCAGAACGCCCATCATGCCGAAAATAAGGGTCAGGCCGGCGGAGACCATGAACAATAGCAATCCGTAGATGCTACCGTTCAGCAGGGACACAACAAAAAACTCCATGCGTATGCCTTTTTTGCCTAGGTTGTATGTATAGACTCTGCCAAGCGCAATAGGTAGAGCTATTAGGGGCTAGAGACTATAGAGGTGAAGACGCCAGCCATTACTGCGTGGCTGGCGTATAGGAACAGCGATTAGGAAGGACGCTTCATGGAGCAGGTTTGCTCTACGGGGTTAACTGCTTCTGCACCCGTAAAGAGTTTGACCACGCTAAAGCCCATGTCGGTGCCGTCTACTTTGTATTCAGCATCACGTGACACTTGGGATACCACGATAGGCAGCATGACTTGGTGATCGTCAGCGCGAATAGCGATCTCACCCAGTGGGCCCGCCAGTGTGACGTTTTCCAAATTCAGTGCCAACTGAGTGGCATCCATTTTGCCGTCGGCATTGGGTGATGTGTTGCGCAGTGCTTCGCCCAACATTTGGATGCCAAATACGGTTTGTGGCTCTACGTAAGTAGGGTAGTGACCAGTGACTGCTTTGTAGTCCTCGGCAAAAGCTTTAGTGGCGTCATTGGCTTCCACGTTGAACGCGTGGGAAATGTAGTGACCCAGAGCCAAATCACCGGCGTTGGCGATGTTGCCGGGCTGATCCAAGAACACGGTACCAAAGCGGATTTTCAAGCCAGCGTCGCGTGTGGCTTTCATCAGCAACAGCAAGTCGTTAGACCAGTTACCAGTAATCACAGTCTCAGCGCCGCTGTTTTTGATGCGGTTAGCGTACGGTGCGAAGTCTTGAATACGGTTTACATCGTGCAGCGTTTTTTCTACCACGGTGTAGTTGTTAGCGGCCGCTTGTTGCTCGGTCGCGTATTCCATGTCGCCACCCCATGAGTAGTTCTGGTTCATGGCATAGACTTTGGAGCCCAGAACGCCGTCTTCTTGCATGGCGTTAACCAGTGTTTTCACACGAATAGGGGCGTTGGTCGTGAAGCGGAAATGATAGAAGTGACACTTGTCTGCTGTCAGCTCTAGTGCTTCGCCGCCCATGTTCAGGTACAGCACTTCTTTGCCACGATTACGGATGTTGTGTTTGCGGATGTCTTCGGTGATTTGACCAGAGACCGCGGAGGAAGAGCCTTGGATGATGATGTCAGCGCCATCAGCAATTGCGGCTTTCACTTTGTCCGACGCACCAGCAGGACCGCCTTGGTTGTCGTATTCCATGATCTCGATGGCTTCACCGTTCCAGCCACCAGCTTGGTTGATTTTGTCCAACTCGTATTTCACAGCGGTACGGTACAGCAGACCGGTAGACGCTTGAGGGCCAGACAGTGTTTCCACTAAAGCAATTTTGAGTGGTGCGGCTTGTGCAGTAGCCAAGCTACTCAACCCAGTAACGGCTAGCGTTAGTGTCAGGTGTTTCAGTTTCATCGTTTGCTCTCCATTCTCCGAAAAGAATTCGCATGTGGCGCGGCCTTCGTGTGGGAAAGATATTGGTTTAGGAATATCCGTCACAAAGGATAATTTTTATGTAACTTGTCTGATAAGTTTGATATGCTTGTCAGACGATTGAAAAATACTATATCAGCAACAAAAAGAGTGTCAACGAGCATTGATCAAGAAACGCAGTAATCGCGATTAGTTCGTTTTAAATCAATAGGTTGCTCTTATAGGTATAAACCCGAATACGAGGAGGATCTATGCTGGGGCTAGAGAAAAAAACGGTGTTAATTACTGGTGCGGCCGGTGGAATTGGGCGTGCTTTAGCCTTGCGTCTGGCACAAGCTGGCGCGCAAATTGCGCTGTGTGATCGCGATGCCGATGCACTGGAAAAACTGGAACAAGAGATACTCGAACAAGGTGGTATGGCGGCGCGTTATGCAGCAGATGTGAGTTCGCAGCAGTCATGCCAAGAGTTGGCAAAAGCTGTGGCGGCGCAATTTGGCTGCATTGATTCCTTGGTGCATTCAGCGGGTATTTATCCCGAATCTAAAGTCGCCGAGATGAGTGCAGAGCAATGGCGTCAATTGATGCAGATTAATCTGGATGGCACCTTCTATATGTGTCAGGCCGTGATGCCGTACTTGTCAGAGCGCAGCAATATTGTGAACTTGTCGTCTATGGCGGGTCATCGTGGCAGTTATGCACACGCGCATTATTCCGCCTCTAAAGGCGCGGTGACCAGCTTTAGTAAAAGCTTGGCCTTAGAGTTGGCACCACGCACGCGTGTGAATTGCGTCGCCCCCGGTATTATCGAAACCGCGATGACACGTGATTTGCTGCAAGAAAAAGGCCAAGCCTTATTGGCTTCTACGCCCTTGAAACGCTTTGGTACAGCGCAAGAAGTGGCCGATGTAATTCTATTTTTGTGTTCTGATTTGGCGTCGTTTGTGACGGGTGAAACCATCCATGTGAACGGTGGGTTGTACATGGTGTAACGCTGGGCCGCCAGTCTCGTTATACTGGCGGAGTTTCATACATTACCTACACAGATCAGGATTGTTTGACCACTATGGCAGGGCATAAACAAAGCATTGCATACTCCACGCCCATCGTGACGTGGATACGGCAGGAAATAGAAGCTGGCCATTTTGTTGCCGATCAAAAATTACCCAGTGAAGCGCAGTTGCAAGAGCGCTTCGGGGTAAGCCGTTCCGTCGTGCGTGAGGCATTGTCACAGCTAAAGTCGGAAGGCTTAGTGCATTCACAGCAAGGTAAGGGTGTATTTGTGAATGCACGCGGTGAACGTCGTATGTTCAGTTTGGACATGTCAGGCGCTACTCTGGGTGACCTGACTAGTCTTGAGCATGTCATAGAGCTATTGGTGGCGATTGAGGTGGCAGCTGCTAAGCATGCGGCAGAGCGACATACTGCCGCTGACCTAAAAAAGATACGCAAAGCCTTAATAGGCATGGAATATGCCATTGCGTGTGATCAGTTGGGCGACGAGGAAGACTACGCGTTTCACCAAGCAATTGTGGATGCTACGCATAATCCGCACTTCATCACGCTCAATGAGTATTTAGAGCAGCATGTGCGACGATTAATACGCCAAGCGCGTAGTCACACCGCGCAATACCATCAAGATTTGATTGAAGATGTGCAGGCTGAACATCAGGCCATTATTCAGGCCATAGAGCAGCGCGATCCAGAAGCTGCCGCTGCCGCTGCAGAGCGTCATCTACGCAATGCAGCAGAGCGGTTACGTACGTACATCAAAGCCTAAGGCTTTCTGTTCTCTTACATAATG
>SRSN01000047.1 GCA_004791645.1 Alcaligenaceae bacterium 429 | reverse complement strand
ATTTTTAAGAGATAATAAGCACTATAACGTAGCTACTATGGAATGCGCTACTTAGCATTTAGGCATAGAGCAGGCTGCGAACATAAAGTTTCCCATTGGAAACATATAATTTACGGAGACAACCGCTTCATGTATCACGTTCAAAAAGCCAGCCAATCTTGGTATGGCCAAAGCATAGGTATTCTAATTTTAGATGCGGCTTACCCCTGCATTCCTGGCAACGTGGGCAACGCAACCACCTTTAGTTACCCAGTGTGCTATCAAGAGGTTAAGGGGGCATCCATTGATAGGCTGTTAAACCAGCGCGACCCTGAACTCATCAAGCCCTTTATTGAGGCCGCCCAAGAGCTAGAACGTCGTGGCGTAAAAGCCATTACTGGCGCTTGCGGGTTCATGGCTCTATTTCAAAAAGAAGTGGCTGCAGCGGTCAATATTCCGGTGTTTTTATCCAGCCTGATGCAAATCCCCTTTATCCATGCCCTGACTCGTAAACCGGTAGGCATTATTACTGCCAACGCTTGCCAGCTAGGCCCCATGCATTTTTCAGCACTAGGTATTTCGGACAGTATTCCCGTCGTCGTGGCTGGTATGGAGCATCAACCTGAATTCAGCAGCGCCATCCTTCAAGAAAAAGGCACGCTGTGCTCTAGCACCATTGAAGAAGAAGTCACTAGCCTTGCTCGCCACATGCTGACGCAAAACCCAGGCTTAGGGGCAATCTTACTGGAATGCAGCGATTTACCACCCTACGCCCATGCCGTGCAACGTGATACCCAACTACCTGTTTTCGACTTCATTACCATGATTGATTACGTACACCATTCGCTAGTACGTAAGCCGTATCACGGACATATGTAATCGGGTACACAGGGCTTACACCTCTCGCCTTACCTAGTTGCAATCCACAATACAAAACACCCCAACAGCCTTGAGCCCTTGGGGTGTTTTGTTGCGCAGACTACTGTCTGCGCTATGCCATTTGAGCTTAGCCCAACAACAGTTTGTTCACGCGCTTCACGAACGCGGCAGGATCTTCTACCTGCGCGCCTTCAGCCAACAACGCTTGATCCAGCAATACCAACGCCAAATCTTCGAACTGGCTGTCATCAGCAGATTGCAGACGTGCTGCAAAAGCGTGCTCAGGGTTCAGTTCCAAGATAGGTTTAACCGTAGGCACCTCTTGACCAGCAGCCTGCAACATACGAATCAGGTGTGGGCTGAGTTCGTTCTCATCCACCACCACACACGCCGGAGAATCCACCAAACGGGATGTCACACGTACTTCTTTCACTTTGTCGCCCAGCGCTGTTTGCAGACGCTCAACCAAAGGTTTGAAGTTTTCAGCGACTTCTTCCTGATGTTTTTTCTCGGCTTCGTCTTCCAAGCTTGCCAAGTCTAAACCGCCCTTAGCCACCGACACCAACGACTTACCCTCAAACTCATGCAGGTAAGACAGCATCCATTCGTCTACGCGATCAGACATCAGCAGTACTTCGATGCCTTTTTTGCGGAACACTTCCAAGTGCGGGCTGTTTGCCGCTGCAGTGTAAGAATCGGCTGTGACGTAGTAAATCTTGTCTTGGCCTTCTTTCATGCGAGAGATGTAGTCAGCAAACGATACATCTTGCGCAGCACTGTTGTTGTGGGTAGAAGCAAAACGCAGCAAGGCAGCAATTTTCTCTTTGTTGCCTTGATCTTCGCCCACACCCTCTTTCAACACTTGGCCAAAGTTAGCCCAGAACTCAGCGTATTCTTCCTTACGGTTTTCAGCCAAATCTTCCAGCAATACCAACAATCTACGTGTATTACCTTCGCGGATTGCACGTACATCGCGGCTTTCTTGCAGAATCTCACGCGATACGTTCAGCGGCAAATCAGCAGAATCCACCACACCGCGCACAAAGCGCAGGTAGTTAGGTAGCAACTGATCGGCGTCATCCATGATGAACACGCGTTTCACGTACAGCTTCACGCCATGCTTGGCATCGCGATCCCACAAGTCAAAAGCGGCATGCTTAGGCACATACAACAATTGCGTGTACTCGCTGCGGCCTTCCACACGGTTATGTGTCCATGCCAGCGGGTTTTCGTAATCGTGAGCGATGTGTTTGTAGAACTCTTGGTACTGCTCGTCAGAGATCTCGTTGCGCGAACGTGTCCACAGCGCATTGGCTTGGTTAACGGTTTCCCAATCGTTCAGTGTGATTTGTTTAGATTCTTTCTCGTCCCACTCTTCTTTGAGCATTTGTACTGGCAAAGAAATGTGGTCGGAATAACGGCGCAACACAGCGCGCAAACGCCAGCCGTCTAGGAACTCTTCAGCGTCATCACGCAGGTACAGGGTAACGGAAGTACCGTGATCGGCTTTCTCGGCCGGGCTTACTGTGAACTCGCCCAAACCTTCGGACTCCCACAGCACACCTTCGGTTTCCGCATCGCCAGCGCGACGGGACAATACCGATACTTTGTTCGCCACAATAAAGGAGGAGTAAAAACCCACCCCGAACTGACCAATCAACTGGGCATCTTTTTGTTTGTCACCAGTCAGTTGAGTAAAGAACTCTTTGGTGCCGGAGCGTGCGATAGTACCCAAGTTGGCAATCGCTTCTTCGCGGTTCATACCAATACCATTATCGCTAATGGTCAGTGTCTTACCTTCTTTGTCGTAGGTGACACGTATACGTAGTTCGCTGTCGCCTTCCAACAGTTCTGGTCGGTCTATGGCTTCAAAGCGCAACTTATCGCAAGCATCTGACGCGTTGGATACCAATTCGCGCAGAAAAATCTCTTTGTTGCTATACAGCGAGTGAATCATCAACTGCAGCAACTGCTTGACCTCGGTCTGAAAACCTAGGGTCTCGGCTGCCTGAACATTATTCTCGGTTTGGCTCATGGTTACGTATTTACTCAGTTGTCATCAACAAGCTATAGCGGCTTGCGCCGCCAGCGCATCAATCTCTTAGTTGGGGACGCCTACGTAAATATCAAGAGCCATACTGTTACACGCATTCCAGATAGCGTTGATACGCTTGTGCAGCAACGGTTTGCACATCAAAACTACGGGCGAGTTCTATATGCGCCAACTGGCTCAAATCAAACCATTTAGCCTCTAAGGCATCATCACCCGCACACGCGTCACCGCCCAGCCATTTGCACGCGACCGCAATCAGAATATAGTGCTGACGCAGCTCGCCGTCACTGCCTATATCGTGTGCATCCACGGCAGTCACCACCTGCAAGGCTTCAGCCTGCACAGCCGCTTCCTCCATGATTTCACGTTGTGTCGCCTCTAAGATAGGCTCACCAAAATCAATCTTGCCACCAGGAAAACTCCACCGCCCTATATCGGGTGCATTGCGTCGCCGTATCAATAAAACCTGATTATCTTTACACACCACACCCAACGTCGCGGGTATAGGTCTACGTACAGGCGTCGCAGGGGTTTCTACGGTAGGGGTGTCACTCATTTATTTTTAGTCCTTACGCTTACAGCCTGACATAGTCGCCAAACCCTAGAACAGTATCACCACTACGCCGTTTCTGCCTGCTATAACCTTAGAGAGGGCCTGCTCAGAGAAATCGCGATTTTTATCACTCTGGACGCCTGAATTCCCTCTACAACAGGCTTCTCACAGGCCAAAATAGGCTCTTTTTGAAGAAAACTGAAATATTTTGAATTTAGTACTTGCTCATCTTCAAATTCGAGGTATAATTCTTTTCTTTCCTAGCACATGTTTCAAACGAAACATCCACGCCTAGAAGTTGCCCGGGTGGTGGAATTGGTAGACGCGTCGGACTCAAAATCCGATACCGAAAGGTGTGCCGGTTCGATTCCGGCCCCGGGCACCAAGAATACTAAAAAAGACCGCTTTTTAAGCGGTCTTTTTTTTTCGTCTACAACCTTGTGTTGCTACAGATGCTGACACCCGCCCCCTACAGGCGGGTTTATCTATTTCAGCAAGTCTTAGAAACTACCAAACATCGTACCTAGGGCAATAACCACTACCACTGCCATCATCGGCCAGACCATCGTCACCATCGCAATATTGGCGTAGGACTGACGGTGATTCAATCTACAAATAGACAGCAAGGTAATAATGGCGCCGCAATGCGGTAAGGTATCTAAGCCACCAGCCGACATTACCGCCACACGGTGCAGTAGCTCAGGACTAATACCGGCAGCATGCGCCATTTCTAAATATGTAGACCCTAGCGTTTGAAGGGCAATACTTAACCCTCCCGATGATGAGCCTGTAATCCCTGCCAATGTGGTCATCGCAATAGCTTCGGACACCAGCGGATTACCGGGGGTAACGTTTAAAACAAAGTCGCGAATAATAACGAAGCCCGTCAGGCTAGCAATCACCGCGCCATACCCCACCTCAGAAGCGGTATTAAACAAAGGCAGCATAAAACCAAAGACGCCTTTATTGACGGTTTCTCGCAGGTTATGCCAACGCCCTAGACGTATCAGTACCAAACTGGCATTAGCAATTACCAAAGCAATGATCAGCGCCCACAACCCCACAGCATTTTTTGGGTTAACACTAGGGAATTTTTCTATCATGGAACTGAAGTCATGACCTGGGAATATGCCATATGTAAACAAGGCATTCACGCCAATCACCAGAAACAGCGGCAACAAAGCTAAGGCGATGGGCATGATGGTTAGCCCTTCATTTTCCTCATCATCAGCATCTACGGCATCTTCCGGGTGTTCACCGTACCCCTCTTGCGCGGCAGCTGCTTTTCTAGCGCGACTTTGCAACCACCACAGCCCTCCTACCGCCATGATGATAGAGCCAATAATACCCAGACCTGGTGCCGCAAATACGTTGGTGCCGTAATAAGGAATAGGCAGCGCATTCTGGATAGAAGGCGTGCCAGGCAAGGCTGTCATAGTAAAAGTGAAAGAGCCTAACGCAATACTGGCAGGCACCAATCGCTTAGGAATATCTGCAGCTCTGAACAAATCTTTGGCAATGGGGTAAATCGCAAACGCCACCACAAACAAAGACACCCCACCGTAAGTGAGTATGGCGCACGCAGCGACTACCGTTGCAATAGCATGCCTGTGACCTAAGCGACGCACTAGATACTGGGCAATGCTATTGGCCGCACCAGAATCCGCCATCAACTGACCAAATAACGCACCCAACAAGAAGATAGGCAGAAAAGACAGCACATAGTTACTCAGTGCCGTCATGAATGTATTGGTGTAGATAGGCAGCAAAAAGGCTATATCACCCGACAACAAAACAGCCAGAGTAGCCATGAGCGGAGCAAGTAACAGCACTGTTATGCCCCGATAAGCCAAGTACATCAACAGCAGTAGTGACAACAAAATAGCAAGGGTACTTCCCATCGGTGTGAACTCCAGCTAATAAGTAAAAAGATAGTGCCCAACAAGGTATATCAGATCGCGCTTATCTTTGTCCTGCGTAGAGACAAATTCTTATTGTTTTTCTTGCCTTATAGGCCACGGAACACGTGCCGTTCTGCCGCTCATAGACATTCGTATCACATAGACTAACAGCGACGGCACAATACACTACAGCGTTTCTGCCAATACCATCATCAAGGCACACCGCATACCCCTTCCATTAACACCCAATCTAAGCACCACCTCAGCAAAATCAGCTAAGCTTGGCTCGCTTCGCTATTTTTCTCTGTAAGGCTTTTTCACATGACTGCTTCCACATTCACCTCACTTCCCACTGTTCGTATTGCTCTGGAATGGTATTTGAACCCCGACCACTTACCCCTACTGCACGCACAAGCAGCAGCTCGTCGCGATGGTGCACTGAATATTGAGTTAGTGGTGCCGGATGATCACTACGACGGCTTTGCTGCGTTGGCTGAGGGTGAGGTAGAAGCGGTAGTCAACGAGCCGCTGCACTTAATTGAAAAACACGAAGAAGAGGTTGCCCTGCAATCGCTGGGTACGTTTTTCCACACAGACGGTGGTGTACTGATTACTCACGCAGCTCAAGCTATGTTAAAAGCAGGCGGCTCTATTCGTGTTGCCTCGCCGGTATCCAACCCTGTGACTGACGGCTTGTGCCAAAACATTTTGATAGGCTGGATGCGCAAGCAATCCATCACTGTTAAGCCAGAACAAATCTCGGTATACGAAGCAGGTTTTGATCACATCGACAATCTGCAAAAGGGCGCTGATGCCGCGTGGCTAGCCTTTGCCAACATTGAAGGCGTGCATGCCAAATTGTTGGGTCTACCCCTTGATCTGTGCCGCACCAGTGATGGCGATGTACCTGGGTTTTCTGCATTGGAATTAATTGTGGATCGCAACGCCGATGCCACCACCAAAAACAACCTACAAACACTAGTTCAGTATTTGGACAAGTCTGTAGTCGCCCTAAAAGCTGACGCCAACGCCGCACTGGAACTCTGGTACAGCGCCAGCGGTGAAACGCCTTCAGATTTAACACACGCGATGGTGAACGACACGCTTACCCGTTTTGTTGCCCCAGTGAAAGCCGATGCTGCACGTTGGCAGCCTATTTGGGACTACATGCGCACCCACGGTTCTGATGTTGTAGACGCCCCAACGTTTGCTGAAATTTTCCGCTGATTTCCCTCTCGTTATATACCAACGTAAGCCCTGAAACCCTTACGTTGGTTACCCTTTCGCTCAACAATGGCAATTGCTCTGAGGTACACTACCAGCTATAAAAAAATGGCTTAGGCCACTATAGTTAGGCATCTTTGATGCCTGGTTAACCTTCCTCCACTGCACACAATGAGCAATTTTTCCGCCATCAATGAGTTTATCGCCGCACGTGAATACTGGCCCGGCGACCAAGCAGCTCATCACCACTACATCCTTACACTATTTGGTTTGTATGGCCGCCCAGCGGGAAAGCCCATTCCGGTGTCTGCCATTGTGCGTTTATTGGCTGAGCTTGGCTCTGAGCCTTCTAGTATTCGCTCCTCGATTTCTAGACTAAAAAAACGCGGCGTACTTACCAGCAAACGCAGTAAAACTGGCAGCAGCTACGCCTTAGCAGAAAGCCTTGAACCGCACATGCAAGCGGGTGACCTTAGGATTTTCTCGCCCGTATCAGCCAGCATTGGCGATCCGTGGCTACTAGTATCCTTTTCCGTGCCAGAAAGCGAACGCAAAAACCGCCATATTATCCGTTCAGGTCTGACCAAAATGGGTTTTGGTTCGGTGTCCGCGGGCTTATATATTGGCCCTGCACGCTTGCAAAAAGAAGCCTCGGAATACATACAGGAATACCAACTGTGGAGTTACGTAGACTTTTTTGTCTGTGAGGTCAGTGGCATCATGGATGCCCAGCAAAAAGTCAGCCAATGGTGGGACTTACGCAGTTTGGCCACGGAATACGCGAATTTCGTAGAGCTGTATGAGCCCGTGCTAAAAAAATGGCAGCGCCACTTTTTACAGGGTCGCACTGAAACCGTACAAAGCGCGTTTGCTGACTACGTTCCTATGGTCACTCAATGGCGTAGGTTGCCATTCTTAGACCCCGGCCTTCCCGCCGAATTACTACCCGAAAACTGGATAGGCATTAAAGCCAGCAAGCTGTTTAACGACTTGCATCGTCTGCTCAAACCCCTGTCTGAGCAATACGTCTTGATGACGTTTGAGAACCCATAAAAAAACGCAGTGGTGGAGCACGCTTTTACGACGCTCCATCACTGCGAACCCACCCACATCAATCATTGCTGTCGTTACACACAACCGTGTTTAACGAAGTCCACCACCTCGCCAATCAACGCCGTTGATAGCGCCTCGAATCGCCCTTTATCAAAGCCCGCCATCATAGGGGCGTGTTGCCACGCCTCTAGATTTCCGAACTGAAACGGCAAATCAAAACAGTGGCCACTGTGCACATCAGGCTGATGACTTTCTATGCTGAAATGCGTCATTTTCACTGGACGGTTTTTTGCATGTAAAGCGGCGGCATACTGTTCTGGAAATCGCTGGAACTGCTGCCATGACGACGCCGCTACCAACTGCCGGTACGGCGAAAGACCAGAATCCACTCCAGCAAATGCACCGTTTCTTACCAGCACAGCAGGCAAATCACTCACTGGCCATTGCGACAACACCGCATCCACCTGCTCTTGGGTAGCATCACGTTGCGCTGGCACATTAAAGAAGAACGTCGCCGATTCATCGGCCACATGACGCACATACACCGCTTCAGCATGACACGCCTCTGCCGCCCACGTAGCATCCAATAAATGCTCTGGAAAAGCCACACTGGCTACCGGTAAAAATGCGGCTGGCGCATGCGCCAACTGCACCTGTTTTTGTGCCACCACAGCGATGCTAGTTTTCAATAACGCATCCAGTGGAGCGGTGTGCACATTGCCGTTTAGAGCTGCATCTACCTTGTGCGTCACCTCTGCCTGATACGCAGGTGTCCATGCCGTGCGCGTCCCCATGCTCAATAAGGCCACACGCTTTAACCACCCCTGGGTATGCGGCAATACCGACAATAAATGCGCATACCACCCACCGGATGACTGTCCCATCACCGTCAGATTGCTCGCATCGCCACCACAGTGTGCAATGTGCTCGCGCACCCATTGCAGCGCCAGCACTAAATCGGCGGCCGGCAACGGTAGCTCATGTGCATCGGCAGCGCCTAAATGCCCCAACGCACCTAGCCGGTAATTCACATTGACCACCACCACGCCTTGCGCTGCCAGTTTACTGCCGTCATACCAGCGGGTCGTGCCGCCACCCGTCATCCAGGCACCACCATGAATGAAGAACAACACAGGCAGATCTTTAGCCTGCTCAGGTGCCCAGATATTCAGGAAGAAGGCATCTTCCGATTGCGGATTACCCTCTTCTGCCCCCATCACTGCTGCCAACCTACTGGGCAACTGCGGGAAAATGGGCACGTCGCGCTGCTGCTGTACTGCTAAGCGACCCGTTGCAGACTGCGACGGCATGAACCTGCCCGGTGCTTGAGCATAGCGCAGGCCGTACCACCCCAATACGGTAGTGCCATCCACCGATAACGTTGTGGTTGGCACATGTAAGTCCATCACACTCATAGCATTACAGCTTGTTGGAAATGTATGGCGTACCTGTCAACGCATTACCGTGCAGCTCGTACCCCATAGGCGAGGTAATAGATGCATGGCGTGTACCCGTATTAATGTCGCGCCACATACGGCCCAACACACTGTTTTCCGCAAACGATGCCGTGCCGTGCAACCAGCACAACTCATTCACTGCATCCACCAACTCATGGCCTGCATGACCAATACCACCACGTTGGCGTGCGCGCTCTTCCAGTGGCATAGGCACAGAACCTGATGCCGCCGCATCCACTGCCGCAGCAGTGCGTTCTAACAGCATGCGAGCACCGTCAATTTGCGCACTGGCCGCACCCAAATTCTGCACAAATGCCCCAGAATCAGTTTGTTTGGAGTAGTGCGTGTACGTGATGCCGCGCTTGTTTGCGACGCCACGTGTGAAATCCAACGCTGCATACGCGGCACCCAATGACGGCGCTTGAATGGTGGTGGACATGGTTAAGTGCGGGGTCAATCTACGGCCAAAAGTAGCGTGAGGATCTTTTTCTGGCACATCACCCATCAAGGCCTCAAACGTGATCACGCGATCTTTGGGTACCCAGAGATTTTCCGCAATCATGGTGTTAGAACCTGATCCACGCATACCGATGGTGAACCACGTGTCATGAATCTCAAACTCATTGCGACGCATCAGCACAAAGCCCACCTTAGGCGGCTGATGATCCATGCCATTTTCATCTTTGATAAACAAGATACCCAACGCCCACTCAGAGTGATTACTGTTGGAAGCAAAAGGCCATTTTCCTTGAATTTTCCATCCATCGCCTTCTGGCGTTGCAGCACCTTGCGGCTGCGCAAAAATTGAAGCTGAACGTATGGGGCCGTTCGCAAACACCTCGTCTAATACCGCGTCTCCAAAACGGTTCGTCAACATCACGGAACCGTTAGAAATCACCACACACCATGCTGCCGCGGGGTCGTAATACCCCACGGTACGCGCCACCTCCAACAGCATCGAGGCCCCACCCTCAAAACCACCGTAACGCTTCAATGCCGAAATACGCCATGCGCCAGTTTCCTCTAGCGCAGCAACCGTCTCAGTAGGCAACAAGCGATTGCGGTCAGCGATGATGGCCTGTTCACGTAGAAAAGGGCCGATCTGATGAATACGCTCTACCACTTCCGCTGTTTGCTCATAGCTAGGAGGCAGAGAAACCACCTCACGATTGTTATCCACGATCACAGACATGACTATCCTTTATTTCTTATTTGTTGATTCAAATTAACCACGACCGTCATGGTATAGCAACAAATAATCACGCACAACATTACGCTGAATAGTGGTTTTCCCCTAATAAAATCTAAAACAAACCTATTAACCCGGGTACTGAAGCACTATCGTTTTCCCTATGAATATTGCAAATAACCAATGATCGTTTAATATTTGCACCATACAAAACTTTAGAGTTCAATCTTAGCTCTTCCTTAAAGGAGGACCTGTATGTCCAGCACCATGAGCTTCAATCAAAAAGAATTGCGCGAGGCGTTCAGCCATTTCCCCTCTGGTGTCGCCGCCATTGCCGCACTACATGAAGGCCAACGTCATGTGATCGTGGCCTCTAGCTTTTCCGTAGGCGTATCGCTAGACCCGCCATTAGCCGCTTTTTTTGTACAACGTGGCTCGTCTACATGGCCCCTGTTGGCACAAGCACAGCGCATAGGCGTGTCAGTACTCAATGCCGAGCACTCTCTGATATGCCGACAACTGGCCAGCGCCGACAAAGCCGCCCGCTTTGAGGGCATAGGCGAACACACTACTGAGCACGGCGCGATACGCATCCCCGATGCACCGGTTTGGTTTGACTGCACCGTCCACGACGTGCACCCCGCAGGTGATCACTTAGCCGTTCAACTACGTATTCATGACCTGCACATACAACAGCAGTCCGCTCCTTTGGTGTTTCACCAATCACGCTTTACTAGCCTGAGCCCTTGTCACGCGTAAAGCGCGCACTGCCCATACGGTAGTCATTCATGACTGCACTACCTTGTCACACACCTATTGTCTAAAGGATCAACACATGCACGCCGAACGTATAGAAGGCAAATGGATCGCCGATTTCGTGGAAGTTTTTCAACTTTGCAAAGTCAAACCCGGTGAGGTCGCTGCGATCTTGTCAGAAACTCAATCTCGCCCCTTATTAGCCGACTTAGCCGAACTGGCTCTGACGCAATTAGGGCTGGAGGTTTTTCATGTGCGTTTGCCGTCACCTCGTATTCAAGAGGCTGTGCCACTGCGTTCTACAGGCACATCGTTAGCGATCAAAGGCTTGGAGCCTGTTATTCAAGCCTTGTCTAACAGCCAATTCATTGTGGATTGCACGGTAGAAGGCTTGCTGCATTCGGTAGAACGCAACGCGCTGTTGTCTAAAGGCGCTCGAATCATGATGATCAGCAACGAGCACCCAGAAATTCTTGAGCGTGTGAAACCCAGTGTGGAAACACATAGAAAAAGCATGATTGGTGGCCAGTTGATCACCGCAGCATCCACCATGCGCGTGACCTCCGAAGCAGGTACGGACCTGACCGTAGACCTTAGCAACGTACAAGGCCGAGGCAGCGCTGGTATTGCTGATCAGCCGGGTAGTTTCGGTTACTGGCCAGCAGGGTTATGCATCTGCTACCCCAGCAATGGCAGCGTCAACGGCACTATTGTGTTGGATCGTGGGGATCTGAATCTAACCTTCAAACGCTATCTGGAATCCCCTGTCATTTTCCACTTTGAAAATGACTTCATTACCCATATCGAAGGCAACGGCCTAGATGCCGAGCTGATTCGTTCGTATTACGCCAACTGGCAAGAACGCGAAGCCTACGCGATTAGTCACGTGGGCTGGGGCATGGCTAAAGGTGCTCGCTGGGATTCCATGATCATGTACGACAAACGCGATACCAACGGTACTGAACAACGTGCGTTTGCCGGTAATTTCTTGTTTTCTACTGGTGCTAACCCCGCAGCCGGACGCTTTACGTCCTGCCACTTCGACTACCCTATGCGCAATTGCACCATCAGTTTGGATGGCAACGTAGTAGTAGAAAAAGGTGTTCTACAGGGTGAGCTTGCATAATGATCGCCCCACAACTGATACGTGTGATCAGTCTGACCAAAAGACCTGCCGGCCACACGCCAGCGGCCTTTTGGCAGCAACAGCGAGCACGCGCAAATGAGACCAACTGGTGTGCAGCGTTACAGCAATCGGGCAGCATCATGTGGACACAATCCCAACCCATAAACACCGAATATGCTGCTCAAGACCCTGTAGCTGACTGGGTGGATGAGTACGATTTTGCTGATATAGCCAGTGCAGAGTCATGGCGTCGCCAGTTATTCGCACACACTCCTGATGCTCTGATGGCATTAACCGATGTGGTCATTGCTAAAGCCTGCCCTGCACACCTTAACCCCAACAGTCTCACACGCGTTTTGCGCTTCGCCAAAAAACGGGAGGACCTCACTACTCCACAATTTAGACGCTACTGGAAAGACTCCCACGCTCCCATTGCGTGTGCTAGCCCTTTTCTCAGCCACTACGTGCAATTGCACGTCAACGATTGGGAATACCAACAGCAGCCACCCAAATGGGATGGTTTCACCTTGTCTTGCTTCACCGCCATAGAGGACATTTCTGCCCACGCCCAACACCCTGCCGGTGCTGAGGCCGCAAAAGACACACAACACTTTCTTAGCCCCATCCCTTCTCCGCGCCTCATCATCCAATGCGCGGCGACCATACAACCAACCTAAGCCATAACCACTACAAAAAGAGCAACAACATGACCAAACCACAAGATCAGGGTCAAACGAAGGCAGACAACAGAAGAGTCATACTGGGAGTAGGCGTAGGCAATGCCCTAGAGTGGTACGACTGGACCGCCTACACCATTTTCGCATCCTATTTTTCACGACAATTTTTCCACAGCGACGATGCGCTGACCTCTCTTTTGGGGGCAATGGCCGTCTTTGCCGTGGGCTTTTTTATGCGTCCGTTGGGCAGCATATTTTTCGGCTGGTTGGCCGATAGAAAAGGCCGTCGATCCTCAATGACACTTGCCATGCTCATCACGGCTGGCGGTAGTTTATTAATTGGGATTTCTCCCACCTATGACACCATAGGCCCTGCCGCTGCATTCTTCTTATTGATAGGACGTTTGCTGCAAGGTATTGGCCATGGTGGCGAGGTAGTATCCTCTTTCACCTATGTGACCGAAATGGCACCAGCCGCCAAACGAGGCTTATGGTCATCGTCGGTGTTTATTTTCGTGACTATTGGCGTATTAGCTGCTGTGCTATTAAGCGCCACTTTGACCTCTACCCTAGGCCCGGAGCAAGTCTATGCGTGGGCATGGCGAGTACCTTTCATTATTGGCGGTTTACTGGGTATTTACGCGATTTATCTGCGTAAAAAACTGGATGAAACCCCCATGTTTAAGGCCGAGAAAAAAGCAGCCAAAGCGCCACCTACTGGTAAACAGTTTTGGGCCGATGTATGGCGTTATCGCAGTTCATGCATACGCGTATTCGCCTTGTCTGCCAGTGGCACAGTGCTGTATTACGTATGGGCCATCATGGCACCTACTTTCGCCATCTCATCCTTAAAAATGAACCCGGCGTCAGTCATGTGGACGGGTGTGGGAGCCAACATATTCCTGATCTTCTGCTTACTGTTCTGGGGCAAGATGTCGGATATTTTTGGTAGGAAGCTGAACTGGTATTTCTTCAGCATAGGCTCCATTGTGTGCATCATGCCGCTCACCATGATCTTCACTGGTGGCAACGGTGAGATCTGGCGCTTGGCGGTATTTATGGCAGGTGGCATGGTGTTAATTTCCGCCCCCACTGCCATCATGCCCGCATTCTTCCCTGAGCAATTCCCTACACATATTCGTGCTGTAGCAATGGGCATGCCTTATGCCATCTCAGGTGCTATTACTGGTGGTACCGCGCCTTATTTACAAGCATGGCTGTACTCTTTAAACAAAGCCTACATGTTTGATATTTACCTGATGGTGCTATGCCTCTTAGCACTGATAGCCACCATCGTTTCGCCAGAAACTAAAGGCAAAGACTTAAACGACATCGCCTAAGTCGCGCAGAGATCACTCTCTACATGACAATAAAAAACGCCCCATGCTGTCACACATGGGGCGTTTTCTTTGACTACCGCTTTACCACTTGTAGTTCAGGTTCACCATGCCGCTCATACCGTAGGTAGCGCCAGAGCCCTGCTCTCGGATAAAGCGTGCCGACAACATGGTGCTGTTGCTCAGCGCAGCATCCAAGCCCACCTGGACTTCACCAGCATTACGGGCATCTTTAGCTTGAAAACGGTTGTCACCTACCGCAATGGCTGGATCTCTGAAACGGTGTATCCATGCCAGTTCCATGAATGGCCTTACAGCCAAATCCAAGCTGCCAGGCGCTGCTTCAAGACGCACACCTAAACGGGACTGCACCGTATTTTTATGTTGTGCACCATAGCTAGTACCCTGTACTTCGCCCTCATCACCCGACAAACGGCTATAGATTAACTGTGCTTTAGGTGTAATCAGCAGAGTGCTTTCTGGCGCATATTTCAAGCCATACCCCGCTTCAGCAACCACCTGCCACAAGTCATTATTGTGTCGCATGGTGCCTAACTCACCAGACAACTTGCCACGATAATGGGTAAATTGCAGCACACCATCTACGAACCAACCCTCACGCGTTACTGCGTTGTCTTGGTACGTCGCATAAGCACCAATGTTGTAGCCCGTACGCTTGTCTTTAGCTCGCAACGTAGCGCGTTTAGAGATATCACCTGGATTAATAAACTCGCTGGTGGATTTAGCCTCTATATGGCCCATACCTGCCATCAAACCCGTACGCAACTCGCTAGTTTCGAAGTGTTTGCCCCATACATCACCGCCGAACTGGAACATACTGCTGGTGACTTTAGCATCCACATCATCATAGTGCTTAAAGCCCATTTTCTTGTCGGTACGCACCACAGCGCGTCCCCAAACTTTGCGCTCTCCTGCTGCCAAACCTTGTTGGTTAATTTCACGCTCGTGGAAGCTGTGCGTAAATAAACTCAGCGATGCACGATGCGCTGCCAAGTAAGCCGGCCCCTCGGGGGATAAGTTCTCGTGATCGTCTTCTGGATCCGGGTCTGGATCAGGCCCCGGACCGGGACCTGGGCCTGGGTCAGGCGGCACATTCACCGATGAACGTAAATACCATTGGTGTTTATTCGTGCCGTCTTTATCTTCACCCACTAGACTGTATTCAAAACCATTGGCTGAAATGGTTTCAGTACTAGGCCTATAACCACTAGACTGCGCACTCAAGGTAAACGCATCTTCAGGAATAATGGCACCCGCACCGCCCAACACCAACGGAATGCCTTGAGTCGTTTTACCACCAGGCCCGCGCACGTTCAGAATATGCAGCTCGGTTGTGCCAGTTACGCTACCGTTATCACCAATAAGCAAGCGATCAGAACCTGAGCCATCCCCCTCCAAATACACGCTCATCGCCAAGTGACCGCCACCTTCGTACTCGTTCACTCGTAGGGTTTTGAAGTTCTCGGTTAAATCTGGCTGGAACAGCAAATAGCCATCTTTATTCACGACCTTGTCCACTTCTGACGAACGGGTCATCAACCATGTGCTGTTATTTTGTAGCGCGACTGTGCCCACGCTACTCGTGTCATCGTTATCTACGCCACCCACCCATCGACTTTTATCGTCCAGTACAAACGAACTGACTTTTGCACCATCACGCAACTGCAAGTTGCCTACCAATGTGGAGTTTTTACTGGTCAGAGTAGAGCTAGTCACGCTGGTTTCCGCACCATCCAGCGTAAACAGTTGACGGCCACGAATATCACTGTTGGTGATGGTCAGATCCACGCCTACGTTCGTGGCTCGCAATGCACTGGCTTTAGCCGACTGTATAGACATTCCATCCATCGTTCGTGCCCACGTGTTGCCTGAGTTCGCCGCATTACTTAATCGAATACCATCGGCATTCTCACCTTCAGTGCGAATATTTAGTGTTTCGAAAGTAAACAGTGGGTCATCACGCAAATACACCCCTATGGCGCCATTACCTTTAGTGACGATATTGGTAGTGCCTTTCATATCCAGCTTAGGCGTACCCACATCAACACCATCCACCATGTATACCCCGTGGGAGCTAGCCCCTTCAGTTAGGATATTCACGTTTTCTGTGTTGGCCGCCACATCGAGTACTGCGCCACCACGCGTCAACACATACATCCCCACCGCACCACCCGCTTGGGTGTGGACCGTTATATCTTTACCGTGAAATACCGCTTGATCCACACCAGGCGTACCGGCCCATGCAGGATTACCCTCTACATATATCCCGTGTGCAGCCACACCGTTTTTAGCAGTAGTAATGTTCAGGCGTTCAGCAAAGATTTCGCCTTGACGCATGTCTATACCAGCCCTACCCACATCAAGATTCACATCTTCTAGTCTGACTGTTCCGTTATCGACCACCCATACGCCAATAGCCGTATTCCCCTTGGCTGCACCCACGTCTTTAACATTAACTTTTTTAAGCGTTAAGTCGTCACCAGCTCGGTCCACTTTAAAAATTTGACCGCCATTGCTACCATCCAACTGCACAGTGCTATTGGTGAGTGACATCGTGCTGCCACCTACCTGTATGCCCGTAGAGCTAGGTCTACCGGTATTGCTGCCTTTAATAGACTCATCGCCTATATAAATATCGCTATCACTGATAGAAACTGTGGCACCAGTAGCCCCCCATAGACCACCCGAGTACGAACGCAGTGTGGAGTTATCTATAGTGACCGTACTGTTGCCACCCACACCACCAAATCCACCTGCTGTCGTAAAGGTGACATCACTCAGCGCCATACTGCTGCCACTACCTAAATTCAGTGCATTTTTAGACTGAGCAGGATTGTGCGTAAAAGTACTGCCTGTCACCACCAACTGTGCATTACTGCCTACGTTGACTAGGCTATTTCCTTCACCATATACCGTCCCACCGCTGATCTCAGCCTTGCCAGTATTGCCAATACGTATGGCTGGAGCCTTGTCGTCATGACTCACTACATCCGTATCTTTCATGCGCAATTGACTATTACTGCCAGTCAGGTTAATTGCACCTTGCGAGGACAGGCCATTGGTTTGCGTTACGTTGATAGAAGTGTTGGTCAGATCCACCGTGGCATTCGCCCCTGAACTGCCTATGCCATAAACACGTTCGCCCTCTGCGCTGATACGTGACCCATTGGCAGTGAAAGTTTGTCCAGCCCCTAGCGTTACCGCTCCACCAGTATAGGTTCCTTGAAAAACCACCTGATCATCAACACCAATACTTGCTGGCCCACCAGCAGCACCCAATGTTAAGTCAATCTTTTCGTATACCTCTGCCAGCACAGATGCTGACGCAGCGGTTAAGACTACGCCCCCTAGCAAGCTAACCATAATGGGGTTAAGCACAAACCTCATTTATCCTCTCCCTATGACTAGAATCGCAATACTCATGCGACCACTACACAGATTTAACTTGAATACGAAAATATGTACTGGTTCTTTATATTGATACCGTTATCAAAATATTTATATCCGAACCCGCATCAATCCGTCATGAGCTTTTTAGACAAACTATAAAAAGAACATAAAAGCAACATAGGCCAATAGCATCTTGCCTATTTAACCTATATCACCTAAACACACGGAAGATTTAATCACCACTAAAAAGGCCACTCCATTGAGTGGCCTTTACTGACATTCTTATTATTTAATTCGTGGTATACCCGGAACATCTTTTACCAATTTCTGGTATGTCTCGTCATCCATTCTCAAGAAGGTATATTGCTGTCCCGGAGCATTAAAGCGCATTGCTAGGATTTCGTTACCTGTCATGTACAACTTGATGTCGAAGCTTTCGGTCTCATTGATCTCTTCCACCACTTCTGGCTGGCCATTTTCTATGCTATTACGCTTGAAAGAATGGCTGGTGAAAACCTTATCTTTTTCGTTAAATTCCCACGTGTAGTACTGACTGTACTGCGACTCTGGCTGACCATTTTTCTCGTCAATGGTCATGAAGTTCAAACCAGAATGATTAGGTAGCAACACGATCAAGTACAGAAAATCGATGGGATCATCTTCTGAAATTGCCCAAGCACCGTAGAGATCTTTAGTTTTAATAGTCTCTGCAAGATAGGCTGCGGCTACCGCATTATCATTAACTCCATCAAACGGCGTAGGTGATGAAGATGAAGACATAAACGAATCTAACGCACTACACGATGCCAGAAGCATACTTGCTAGCGCAACCATTCCTCTCTTAAGTAATTTCATTTCCCACCCTCAGCATTTTTAGATTCTAGATACACAGCGAACATAGTCTGATACAAGAATAATGCATACTCTATTTTTGATGACAAAATGAAATGTGACAGCAAGTAATTTAACTTTTTAGTTCTATTCACAGACCCCCATATTCATTCTTCTTATCACCCAACAACTTCTGTACCTATAATTTCAAAAATGGGCAGTTATAGCGTTTCTTTATCAACGCTCTACAACCTACACCTACCCTCAGCCAGCGCCTCGATCACATAATCTACAAAACACGCAATACGTGACGCTAACGCAGTGTTGCGGTAATACACCGCATTAACGGCACGGCGCATATCCAAGGACTCTTCAGGAAACAGCACCACCAATCTGCCGCTTTTTACATCTTCTCCGGTCATGAAGTCCGACAAGCTGACTATACCCTCCCCCGCCAAGGCTAGTTGCCGCAAGGTTTCACCGCTAGAAGACATCATCGTGGGGCGTATTTGTAGCAGTTCACCGTCCGCACCATTTAACGGCCATTGATTTAATGTTTCTGGGCTAGAAAACCCCAACAGCCTATGCGATAACAGGTCTGAGGCTTGTCGTGGGTTACCCATTTCGGCTAAATACGCTGGACTTGCCAACATACGTAAACGGCTGCTGCCTACAGGGCGCGCATGTAAGGTAGAGTCGCGCAGTTGCCCTATTCTGAATGCCACATCGGTACGTTTTTCCAGCAAGTCAGTAATGCCATCGTTGCTGTTTAGCTCTAATTCCACCTGTGGAAAACGCTCTCTAAACCCTTTTACTAAGGGTACGATCACATGCAGCATAAAGGGTGTTGCCGCATCTATACGCAAACGCCCGGCCGGCTGTCGCCTACGCGCGGCGACGTGTTCTTCTGCTTCCACTACAGAAGCCAGAATGCCACGCGCGTGCTTCAAAAAAGATTCCCCTTCTTCGGTGAGCTCTATTCGTCTGGTAGTACGGCGTAGCAAAGTAGTTTGCAGCTTTTCCTCTAAGCGCCCCAGTGATCGACTGGTCGCCGAAATGGTTAGCCCCAGATGTTCTGATGCGGCGGTGATTGACCCCGCATCCACCACAGCCGCAAATGCCTGAAGTTCGTCCAGAGTTACTTTCATATTTGATTTTTATTCAAAGGGTATTTACAGATACCTAGCTTAATCTACAAATATTATGCTGGCAAAATACTTACATACGATGACGGCACACACACGTAATGCCGCAGCTATCCCCTTACTAGACCTCAGGAGCTAGAGCATGACTATCCCTTCTTTTGGCGTGGGCACATTCAGATTGTCTGGC
>SRSN01000046.1 GCA_004791645.1 Alcaligenaceae bacterium 429 | reverse complement strand
GTTTATATATTTCTGATCCAACTTTGTTGAAAAATAAAGACCTTAGAGGTGGTTACTATCAAGGTTCTAAAGAGATTTTTGGTATTGAGGCTTGTGCTGATTTAATATTGAAAATTTGTTCAATGATCGGAGTGTTGGAGAAAGACGTTGTGCTTTATGGGTCTTCGCAAGGGGGGTTTGCAGCTCTAGCTATTAAAGCATATTTAAGTAGAGCGAAAGTCCTTGCTGAAAGCCCGCAGAATGATTTGTCAGTTTTAACGTCAGGTAATAGTACAGAAGATAGGCTAAAAATGCTAAAGAGTGTCTATGAGATAGATACCTTTGATGAAATGGAGGATGATCAACGTTTCAAAATTAGTGTTTCTAAACTATATCAGAAACTACAGTTTTCACCATCAAATGTTTCCATCATTGTCAAGGAGTCAGATTCTGTTCATATAAATGATCATATTTTTCCTTTGATTAGAACCTTCCCTGGAATTGATGTTGAAATAGTACGAGGTGAGCTAGGGACAGGAGGGCATTCGGCAATCGATAGAGAGCTAATAAAGAGAAAAATTGACTCTTTGCTGTAAATCCACGTTCGAGTTTTCAAAAATTGCCTAGGTTCAAAGCCTGTGAAACCACAACATTACTCTGTGTGCTGGCTGGATATAGGCCTGCTAAAACTAAGAAAGGGGTTAGCCCCTTTTTTTACTTTACCCATACGATTAACGTCTGGAGTATGGCCGGCTGCGCGTGCTTGCTACCTCGGTTGGGCACGAAAAAAAAGTGGACGTCGAGCTGTAGAGCTTGCCAGAAAGGCCAACGCATCCTATGCGTTATTAGAGGATGGTTTTTTACGCTCAGTAGATTTGGGTGTAAATGGTGCACCGGCTTTGTCATTGGTGGTTGACCAAGAAGGCATCTACTACGATGCCACCACCGCTTCACAGTTAGAGCAACTCATCCAGAAATTGAGGAATGACGAACATGTGCTGCGTGAAAAAGCTGTGGCAGCCATGCAGTACATTGTTCAGCACGATCTCTCTAAATATAATTGTGCGCCTGCGGTAGTATTGCCTCCTTTACCTGCAGGTTTGACTAGTCGCGTGCTTGTTGTAGACCAAACCTATGGTGATATGTCTGTATTGCTAGGTGGTGGTGCACAAGACGTGCAGGTCATGTTACGTGCAGCGTTGGAAGAGAATCCCGCTGCACAGATCCTGGTAAAAACACACCCAGATGTTGTAGCAGGGAAAAAGAAGGGCTATCTGACAACGGGGGCAGAGCTAGCCAATCCTCGTGTGCTGTTATGGGCTGAAACGTGCTCACCACTGCATTTGTTGAAACAGGTGGATCAGGTGTATGTGTACACCTCGCAGATGGGCTTTGAGGCTCTGCTATTGGAAAAACCTGTGCAGTGTTTTGGGTTGCCGTGGTATGCCGGTTGGGGGTTGACTACGGATAGGCATCCGAATAGCAATGAGCTATTAACCCGACGCACCCCACACAAAAAGCTGTGGCAATTGTTTGCGGCGGCGTATTTGCAGTATGTGCGCTATAGACATCCTGACTTCAATCAGCGTGGGGACATCTTTGATGTGATGCCGTGGTTGGTGCGTAATCGTGATGCTAGTCAGCGTATTACGGGTAACGTGTATTGCATTGGGATGAGTCAATGGAAGAAGGCCACATTAAAACCTTTTTTCAAAACACCGGGGGTACAGCTACATTTTGTGGATTCGCTCAAGACACTAAATACAAAAACGCTGCCTTCCGATGCAAAATTATTAATTTGGGGTAGTCGAGATATCGTTGCCTCAACACAGTTCGCAAAGCAAAAATCTATTCCTTTATGGCGAATGGAGGATGGTTTCGTGCGTTCAGTGGGGTTGGGGTCTGATTTATTTCGGCCTTTGTCATTAGTGCTTGATACGTCGGGCATGTACTATGACCCCGCTTCTGGTAGCGATTTAGAGCAGTTGCTGCAAACCCAAGAATGGGAGGAAGCGCAGCTTGCTCAAGCGCAGAGCTATATTCAGGCCTTTACGCAGCAAGGTTTTAGTAAATATAACTTGGGCGGACAGACCTTAGAGGTACACAGTGCAGGTCGTACGGTGGTGTTGGTGCCGGGGCAGGTAGAGGACGATGCTTCGGTGAAATATGGTTCGCCTGTTATTACGACGAATGCAGCACTGATTCAAGCGGTACGTCAGCGTTGTCCTGATGCATATATTTTGTATAAGCCTCACCCTGATGTGGTGGCGGGTAATCGCCAAGGGCATGTGGCACCTGAAATCATTGCTAAGTATGTAAATCAGGTTGTGGCTGATGCCAATATTGTGGATTGTATCCGTGCGGCAGATCAGGTGCACACCATGACGTCATTAACAGGGTTTGAGGCGCTACTGCATGGTAAAGCTGTGCATTGTTATGGAGGTCCCTTTTATGCAGGCTGGGGGCTGACGACTGATTACCTAGCGTTAGCTCACCGTTCTCGTCAGTTGACCGTGTCGCAACTGGTGTATGCCACGATTTTCCAATATCCCAGTTACATAATGCCGCCTAGTTTGGGCGTACCGGGGTTTGCAGCACCGGAGTCTGTAATGCAATGGTTAGCCTTGCAGCGTCAGAAACAACAGGTAGCAGGTAAGCAAAGTTGGCTTTCTAAGAAGCGCCGCAAACTTATCGCATTATGGCAATTGTTTTTTCAGTCTTAAGTACCGTCTCTTGAAACATAATTTTCTGTTCTTGCAGGGTGTAAATTCCCCTTTCTTTGCAGATCTGGCGCAAGCGTTAAAAGTAAGCGGGCAGTCAGTGCAACGTATTAATTTTACGGCAGGTGATTGCGTGTTCTGGCGACGAAATGGCAATGCCGTGCGTTGTAAGTTAGCGGCGCAGGATTTACCTGAATTTTTTGCGTCGCATTTCACTGCTAATGCTATTAGTGATGTGGTGTTGTTTGGGGATGAGCGGCCTGTGCATAAGGCAGCTGTACAGATAGCCAAGCAATTAGGCATACGCATACACGTTTTTGAAGAAGGGTATTTTCGACCTTATTGGGTTACCTTGGAGCGTGGTGGCGTGAATGCGAACAGTGCCTTACCCAAGGATCCTTCGTGGTACAGGGAGATGGGGCGTAGCGTGCCAAACTACGATAATGGCCAAGCATTTTCGTCTTCTTTTTTTATGCGAGCGTGGTTCGATTCAGCTTTTCATTTTTGCAGTTTGGCAAATCGGTGGCTGTTCCCACAGTATCGCTATCATTCCCCTGTGGGGGCATGGCAAGAGTACGGGCCTTATTTGGCTAAGCAGACTAAGCAGTGGATGCAACAGCGAGAAAAAGCCGATACTCAAAAAATAGAGCAACTTATAGAGTGTAAGCAGCCTTTCTATCTGCTGCCATTGCAGTTAGATAGCGATGCGCAAATCCGTTCACATTCTAGCTTTTCCTGTATGCGCGAGGTCATGGGTCACGTCATGGCCTCGTTTGTTACACATGCGCCTGCTGATGCGGTGTTAGTAGTAAAGAACCACCCTTTGGACATGGGGCTGGTTAATCATGAGCAACAGGCTCTGCAGTTAGCGACGCAGTACGATATGGCTGATCGCATGGTATTTTTGCAGACTGGCTCCATGCCCGTATTGTTGCATCATGTTAGAGGTGTGGTGACAGTGAACAGCACCGTAGGCGCGTCATCATTGCTGCATAAGGTACCAACAATGGTGATGGGGCAGGCAATTTATAATTTGCCCGATCTTTGCTATGAGGGTAGTCTGGACGATTTCTGGCTAGAGTTAACACCACCTGATATGGCGCTTTTTCAGGATTTCCGTAATGTGGTTATCCATGCAACCCAGATTAATGGCGGTTTTTATACGGCATCAGGTATAAAAATGGCGTTGAAAAATACTGTGCCGCAGTTGTTAGCTCCTCAAAATTTTATCGAGCAGCATTATGGAAAATAAGCCGTTATCCGTGCTGATTACCGGTGCGACGGGCTCTATAGGGCAAGCGTTGGCATTGCAATACGCGGCACTGGGTAATCACTTGGTACTACAGGGGCGTAATCAAGATGCCTTAACGCAGATTCAACAGCAGTGCGAAGCACAAGGTGCCACAGTAACTGTGGTGCCATTTGATCTGCAAGAATGGCAGGCGTGGTACGAATGGTTGCTAGCATTTTGTCAGGAGCAGCCTGCTTTTGATTTGGTGATTGCCAATGCAGGAGTAAACATCAATCATGGCCCCGATAATGCAGGTGAAACATGGCCCGATATACAGCGGTTGTTGGCAGTGAATGTGCAAGCTGTATTTGCAACGGTGCAAGCGGTGTTGCCAGCAATGAGGGCACGGGGAAAGGGGCAGATTGCTTTGCTAAGTTCGTTAGCTGCCTACCGTGGCTTACCGGTGACCCCTAGCTACAGTGCCAGCAAAGCTGCCATCAAAGTATATGGGGAAGGGTTACGTGATTGGTTGGCGCCTCAAGGGGTTCAAGTCAATGTGATCATGCCGGGATATGTTAGTTCTCCTATGTGTGATGACATGCCAGGGCCTAAGCCTTTCCTGTGGGCAGCACCTAAAGCAGCGGCGCATATTCGTAAACGTTTGGCCGCTAATGCGCCACGTATTAGTTTTCCCTTTCCCTTGAATTTTGGTACGTGGGGATTAAGTGTGATTCACCCATCGGTATCAGCATGGATACTGCGCCGTTTGCATTATGAAGGCTGATCTTTTGTTCGTCGTACAGTTGGTTGTAGGCTTTTTGGTGTTTGTAAGCCTAGATAGAGCAGCGTACCCTGCACCTGCATGGCGTAGAAACTGGCGTAACTACAGTATTTATGCTGGCGTATGGTGTGTGAGTATGGCCTTGGAGTTGTTGCTTTTTCAGCGTCCTTGGTTCGGCTTGTTCAATGTACTAGGGTTGCAGCTGCTGCTGATCATCGTTAGTAATCTGAAATGTCGTTATCTGCGAGAGCCTTTTTTCTACACAGATACAGAGTATTTTTGGGATGCGATACGGTACCCGCGCCTGTATATTCCTTTCTTTGGTGTATGGAATACGGTGTTGGGTTTTTCGCTGTATGGCGTGTCTTTGTTCTTGGCCTATAGATATGAAGCTGCCTACAGCAATTGGGGATGGGCAGCGTTAGCTCTGGTTGTCATTGGGGTGATCGCATTATATGTGGCGGGATCCGTCAAACATGCTGCATTAAGTTTTGATCCTTCTGACGACATACAACGATTGGGGTTTGTACCGGCATTGTGGCGCTATGCACAAGCTGAAAAAGAGCGGCCCATTATCCCCTTGGAGAACCAACCCTTTGCGGTGCACTGGGAGGCTCCCGCTATATTACCCAACTTATTGGTGATTCAAAGTGAGTCATTTTTTGATCCTAGGCGTTATTATCCTGAGCTAGTGCAGGAAACAGTGTTATCCCACTTTGATCAGTTGGCAGCGGAAGGGAAGCGCGGTGTGGTGCAGGTGCCTTCATGGGGGGCTAACACGGTGCGCACAGAGTATGCGGTATTGTCGGGGGTAGAGCCACACTTATTGGGTGTGCATCGCTTTAACCCTTACCGGCGTTTAGCTAAGCATAGTGTGACCACAATGGCGCTTTATTTACGTAGCCTGGGTTATAGGACCGTGTGCGTGCACCCTTATGCAGCAGGCTTTTATCGCCGTAACCATGCTATGCCTATTTTAGGATTTGATGAGTTTGTTGACATCACAGCCTTTGAGGGGGCAGAGCGTTTTGGTGCTTATGTGTCAGATAAGGCGCTAGGGCAGCAGGTGTTAAAAACCTTGCAACAACAGTACGAGCAGCCTGTATTTGTCTTTGTGATTACCATGGAAAATCATGGCCCTTTGCATTGGGAAACCGTTTCAGATGCAGAGCGTGAGCAACTGTTGTTAGCCCCTTTGCCTAAAGGATGTAGTGATCTGGCTGTGTATGCACGCCATATTCAGCACGTAGACGAAATGCTGACCTTGGTAACAGAGGGCCTACAGGCCTTAGCAAGACCAACAGGGTTATGTATGTACGGGGATCATGTGCCTATTATGTCCACGGTGTATAACCAATTAGGTATGCCAGATAGAGCAACCGATTATGTAATGTGGGGCACAGCGGGTATGAATACCCAGCGGCTATCGACAGAGCTTACAGCCGCTGGTGTGGGGCCTGCGTTTTTACAGGCAATGGGGTTTAAGCCTTCAGGTATTTAGTTAATGCCTGAATGGTTTGATCTATTTGTGCCTCTGTGTGGTGGCAACTGATAAAGAAGCGTAGGCGTGCCTGTGCTTCTGGCACCGCAGGGTACAGAATAGGCTGTACGTTGATGCCTTCTTGAAACAGTTGATCAGACAACTGTGCCGCACGTATAGAGCTACCCACAATAATGGGGACAATGGCATAGCCTAGGCTTAGGCCGGTGTCCAAACCTGCTGCTTTGGCTTGCTGTAAGAAATATTGGCTATTGTGCTGTAGTGCATGAATGCGTTCTGGGTTGCTTTGCATTTTATCTAAGGATGCAAGTGCAGTGGCTGCTAATGTAGGAGCCATGCCCACACTGTATAAGAAGCCAGGTGCCAAGCATTTTAAATGCTCGATCAATGCGGTTTCACCGGCAATAAAGCCGCCACAGCTGGCCATGGCTTTACTACAGGTGCCCATCCAGATATCCACATCTTTGGCATCGAAATTCTGAAATTCATGTATGCCCTTGCCTGTTTGGCCTAATACGCCAAAGGAATGGGCTTCATCCACCATCAAGAAGCAATAATGCTCTTTTTTGATGCGGATGAATTCAGCAAGGTTGGGGTAGTCTCCATCCATGCTGTAGAGGCCTTCCACCACGATTAGCACTTTTTCAAACTGATGGCGCTGCTCTTGCAGAATTTGCTCTAACTGCGCCCAGTCATTATGTGCAAAAGGTAGGCGTTTAGCGCCGGATAACTGTATACCTTGCAGTACGCTGTTGTGTATTAGCTCGTCATGCAAGACTAGGTCATGTGGAGTAAACAAATGCCCAATAGTGGATACGTTTGTGGCGTGGCCACTCACAAAAACCAGAGCATCATCACAGCCATAGGTGGTGGCAATACGTTGTTCAAGCTCACGGTGAATAGGGCGTTCACCCGAAACAATACGGCTTGCCGATACGGATGTGCCGTAGTGATCTATTGCAGCTTTAGCGGCCTCACGTACATCCGAGTCTGCTGACATACCAAGGTAGTCGTAGCTAGAAAAGTTGATGTAGGTTTGATCATCTATAGAGCTAGTGGCCCCAGCACTGCCATCATGCACACGGAAGAAAGGGCTAGGCACAGACATTTGCTGTGCACCCTGATTAATGATGCGTAACTGTTGGTAGGCCGGTAGTAGATGAAAGCGATAGTGCTTCTCTGGAATGTGCTGACCCAATTGCTGCAAGATACGGTCGCGTACAGGCATCTGATTGGTTTTTTTCAGCTTTCTTTCCAGTGCTTGCTGGATTAGCTTGTTTTTCAACTGGCCGCCTAGGCTTGGTTTGTTACTTGGAGAACTCATAGGTTAATGCAGTATCCGTGTCGTAGGCTGCTCTAAGCCTCTTGCCGTTTCCTCTAGCGCACTAGGATCTAGGTCTACATGGTGTTGGGCAGCAATATGTAGAATTTCAGCTTCTACACCGTCATCACTTTGAGCGCCTTGCAGCAAACTGATAAGTTTAGCTGTGAGTTTTTCAATAGTAGGGCTTTCGTTAAGCGACATAACCGGTATGCGTATATCGAAACGATTTTCCAGTGCTAAGACCAGTTCTACGCCAAGCAATGAATCCAATCCCATATCGTAGATAGACTGTTGAGAGTCTATACGTTGTAGCGGTAGTCGTAGAATATCGCTGATCTCGCTTTTTACGATTTGCTCAGCATAACTGTATAGGTCTTCGGGGCCGAGTGTAGCGATTAGCTCAGCCCAGTTATCATGGTTACCGTCGTGTTCAGCTTCGGCTGCCATATGAGCAAGATCACTAAATTTAGGGCTGTTGGCTGTAGGTAAAAATCTGTCTAATGCAGACCAGTCCAGCTCCATTACACCCAGATGGCTACGTTTGTGTACCAGCATGGATTCCAGAGCGCCTAGTGCAATAGCGGCTGGTAGGGCGGCTCCACCCATACGATCTTGCAGGGCATTTTTGATTTGTGTGTTGCGAGCTAAGAAGCCTACGTCATCAATTGCGCCCCAGCGAACGCAGGTTGCAGCCAAGCCAGCTTGCAGGCGCAGCCCAGTCAGAGCTTCTAACCACAGGTTGGCAGCAACATAGTTACTTTGTCCTAGGTTACCGAATAAGGTAGTTGCGGACGAGTACACAACAAACATATCCAGAGGGCTATCTAGTAACAAGCTTTGTTGATGCAGATGTAGAGCTCCTAGTACTTTTGGCCCCAGCACACGGCGGATTTGTTCAGGCTGCATGTTCATGATTAACGCATCATCAATGACAGTGGCGGCATGAACAATACCTTTGACGGGTGGCATCTTTTCGGCGGCGTATAGGAATGCTGCTTGTACATCTTCTGCCTTGCTAACATCACAGGCCAGAGCGGCTACATTAACGCCTTGCGAGGTTAACTGCGCAATAGTTAGTGTGGCTTCTTCACTATTAGGGCCCCTACGGCTCAGTAACAGTAGATGTTTGGCCCCTTTTTCAGCCAGCCATTGTGCTGTACGCAATCCGAAACCACCTAAACCACCTGTAACCATATAAGTGGCATCAGGATTTAGCTGTAGGTTAGCCGGCAGAGTTGGTTTGTGTACGTGACGTATAGGTTGCTGGTAGGTCACCACAATCTTACCGATCTGGCGCGCTTGCTGCATATAGCGGAAAGCATCCACAATATTATTGGCATCAAACACTTGGAAAGGCAGTGGAGTGAGCTTGCCATGTGCAATTAATTGCATGACCTCACCGAATAAACGCTGGGTCAGGGCTGGTTTAGCTTGCATCAACTGGTCGGCATCAATGCCAAAATAGCTGATGTTATTGCGGAAGGGGCGTAGACCAATGCGAGAATCTTGGTAGAAGTCACGTTTGCCTAACTCTAGGAAGCGGCCGAAAGGACGCAGTATCCGCAAGTTACGGTTAATGGCTTCACCGGCTAGCGAGTTGAGGACTACATCAATGCCTTCTTGATTTGTATCAGCCAGAATGTCGTCAGCGAAGGTCAAGGAGCGAGAGTCATAAATATGCTTAACACCCATCAGACGTAAGAAGTCGCGCTTCTCGTCAGAACTGGCGGTAGCATAAATCTCTGCCCCTAAGTGGGTAGCCAACTGTATGGCTGCAATCCCTACACCACCTGCGGCACCATGAATAAGGATGCGCTCGCCTTTTTCTAAACGTGCTAGATGCTGTAAGGCATAGTAAACCGTGAAAAAAGTGCTGGGAATCGTGGCAGCAGCTTCATAGCTGATGTTATCGGGAATATGTGCCAACGCACTGCTGGCGCTAATGGTATGAGTACCAAAGCTGTGAGACCCAAAGCCCACGACATGATCACCCACTTTATAGTCGGTGACGGCATTGCCTGTAGACTCTACTACACCAGAAAACTCTAAGCCTAATGATGCACCAGCGAAACCGTTCTCTACGGCTTCATCAGACAGCATGCCCAATGTGTACATCACGTCACGGAAGTTTAGGCCAGTAGCGTGGATACGGATTTTGATGTCGCTCGGCTGTAGCTCAGGCAAGCGCAGTTGCTGCCAGTATAGGTTGCGTAGTTGTCCGGGCAGACTGAACTGCAAGCGTACGCTTGGCTGTTCTTCTGTCGAGGCTTTGTCAAAGGCTTCTACTACTTGTAAGCGTGGTGCGTAGCGCTGGCCATTTTCTTGGTAAATGATTTCTTGTTCGGGACTGCGTGATTGCAGTTCGGCAGCAAAGAGCTGAGCAAAACGGCTAATGTCATCTGCTGAGCTGAACCACGGGAAGTCAATCAGTCTAACCTGCAGTCGGTCTGACTCATTCATTAAGCTACGGCTAAAGCCCCATGTGCTGGCATCATTCAGGGTTTCAATCCCTGTTTGAGCATCGCTCGCGGTAGGCGTCATGGTGTAGCTGGTTGCTTGGTTGCAGACTATCCAAAGTTTGGCGTCGCCGTATGGATATTGCTGCACCAACTGCATGAGTTCAGAGCAACGTTGATGCTGAGCATCTAACAGCGGTATATCTGTGTTTTGCAAACCGCCCAGATAAACAATATGTTGCCCCTGCTGCAGAGGCATATCAGGCCATGTACCAGTACTTGCACGGTCAGTCCCTAATTGCTGTACCAGTTGCTCTGCAAAAGCTTGAGCAATAGGGGTGTCCGCAATAATCTGCCATTTCTGCTCAGTATGAGTGCTGGCAGAAGTCGGTGTTGCTGTTGTCGTTCTTTTTTCTGGTGCTGCCGTCGCAAACAGTGCGTAGGCAGAATTTTCGGTATCGCCCATAACAACGCCGCTGGTTTGGCCTAGGCGTTGTTCTAATTGCTGTGTCCAGAACTCTTGTGGAAGCACACCGTAGGCGGGTAGGTCAGCATGACTGAAATGGTGCCAATAGCCTGGCTCAATACCATAAAGCAAGCATGTTCCACCAGAGCGTAGTGCTTTTTGCGCGTAGCCTAGAGCAACTTCTGCTTGCTGTGGTGTAGCAAAGTCGCCAGCAATCAGAATGAGATCGTAGTCAGCTTCTGGAGACAGGCCGCTTTCAATAAGCAGGCTTTCCAGTTGAGGGTGACTTTCTTGCAAAATGGCGGCTTTGTCTAGCGCTTCACTATTTGTGCTGCCGTAGCTGAAATCACTGAAGTCGTGATTAAGGCTGCTTAAACAGTATCCAGCAAACCAGGGGCGTTGCTCACTGATCTCTAAAATGCGTAGACGTTGTCCAGCAGGTAGCGCGTGTTGTAGCTGTACGAGTTGATCCGTTACTTGCTGTAGAAGGCGAGCATGATTATGCAAGCCTAGTGGTGCAGACAGTAAGTTAGAAAGGCTCACAGTGGCTGGGCGTAGGCTGGAGAGCGAGACCTCTCCCGCCAGTGCACGTGGTAGGTTCATCCCTACGCGAGCAACCAGTAGGAATAGGTTAAAGGCTTCACTGTAATCTTTGGATAAGCTGTACCAGAGTGTATTGGCAGAAGGTTCAGGCGCAGTCATCACTAGCAGTTCATCTTGCCATTCTGCTTCGCCTGTTTGTACTAGCCTGTTTACCAACTGTTCTAGTAGTTGCTGTACAGCGGGTTGCTGTATATGCAAGTCTTGCAGGTGTTCCTGAGATAATGCGGTACCCAGACTCAACTGGTATTGCCACACAGCCTCGTGTGTATAAAGGTCGGCTAGGCTATCGAGTAGAGGATCAATTTCTTGATGGAAATATTGATATTCTGCGGACTGCTCTATATTGACAAATATATCGGCAATACGAGGCTGCAGGCTCGCAACAGACACTAGTTCAGTTGCTGTGTCGTCCTTCAACGGGCGTGGCGTGAGTTGGTAGTCTAGATAGCTAAGTTTCAGCGGCTCGGTTTTTTGTAGTCGAGCGCTACGGAAACGTACTTGCTGCAAATGGGCAATGTGTTGGCCATCAGCGTTATAGAAATCAAAGCTTGCGCATAGAGAGTGGGGGTTTAGCTGTAGGAAACGTGTTTTTCCATAGCAAACAGGGCCCATGTCTGTGCGGGCATAAGCGGATTCAATTTGTACTGGAACAAAAGCAATGCCCTTGCCGAATAGGGGGTGCTTTAACAGTAAGTGAATAATGGATTGGAAGCAGCTATCTACCAATGCCGGATGCAAAATACTGTCATCTACGGTAGTGGCAATGTTTTCAGGGATTTCTAGTGCGACCAGAATGTTTTTGTCGTCCAGCATCCAACCACTACGTATAGCGGTAAAGCTAGGGCCGTATGCCAAACCTACCTGTTCTGTTAAAGCATGGTGGCTTTGTGTGTCAAAGTCTGGTGCTGTAGTAGGAACATGTAGAATCTCGCTGCTTTGCCAGTGATTATTAGCGGCTTCAATCACTCTAGCTTGAGCATGATTTGCCCACGACTCGTCTTGATTTAGTGTTCTGCTGCAAATGTGCAGACGACCATCACTCTTATCAATGAAGGTACGAATTTTCTTGGAAGGAAATTCTTGTAGCACTAACGGCGTGCTAATCGTTAGGTTTTCAAAAGCTAGAGTAGTGCCATCGTGAAATTCTCTGGCAGCGGCTAGTGCAATATCAAGGAAGGCTGAACCCGGCAGCAGTATGCTATCGCCAACAATATGCTCACCCAAATAGGGGTACAGCAGTGTGTCTAGCGAGTTTTCCCATGCCATGGATTGCTGAGGTAGTGCATAACCTAGCAAATGATGTATTTTCGTGCGGTGCAATAGATCATAGGCTTCTGGCGTTGTGGGATGCCAGTAAGACTCTAAGTCCCACGCGTAATGGGGTAGCTCTACAAACTCACCTACAGTAGGGAAGTAAGCATTCAGGTTTGGCTGCTGCGCGTGGAGTAGGGTTTTATTGACACGCTGGATGACTTTGTTGGGGTCTTCCGCATGGCGTTGTCCCAGTATATTCACCTGCACTTGCTTGTCAGCATCCCGAGCTGCTTGCTGTATATAGCTGCGTAAAACAGGGTGAGGGCCTATTTCCACAAACAGGTCATGTTTATCAGCAAGTGCTTCTTGGATGGCAGGCTCAAACAAAACGGGTTGGCGAATATTCTGCCACCAGTATTGCGCATCCAGATTTCTACCAGCAATAGTATGACCGTACACCACAGAGTACAACGGAATATGACCATTGGATGGTTGTAGCGCCTCTAAACTAGAGAGTAGGTTTTCTTTGATGCTGTCCATAAAGGGGCTATGGAAAGCGTAATCTAGGTTCAGACGTTTAAAGCGTATGGAACGACTTTTTAGCAATTGCTCGGTTTGATCTAGAGCCTCTACCTGTCCTGCGATCGTGCATCCAGTGCTGCTGTTGTCACCTGCTATAGACACTCTGTTATTGAGGTCATGCTCTTCAAGTAGCGATAGCATACTGTTAGCGTTCAGGCTAACAGCTGTCATTTGCCCGTGACCTTTAGTGGTTTCTTGGTGCCGACTGCGTTCGTAAATAACTTGCACAGCTTGTGGCAGAGTTAGCGCACCACAAGCCCATGCTGCAGCAACTTCGCCAACGCTATGCCCAATCACGGCTGCTGGCTGCACGCCATAGTGGGCAAAAAGTTTAACTAAGGCTACCTGTATAGCAAATAAGGCTGGTTGGGCAACGTCAGTGTGTGTGTAACGATCTTTACGTTCTTCATCTCGTATCAGGGCTTCTAAAGACCAGCCACTGTAAGGGATGAATAACTGATCTACTTCTTGAATTGCGGCAAGAAAGCTAGGAATAGTTAGTAGGCTTCGCCCCATACCATCCCACTGCGAACCATTCCCTGAGAATACAAAAACAGGCCCGGTCTTACCGTTGTTGGTACGTTGAACCGAAGCAGGTTTAGGTTCTAGCGTGTTGTTAGAATAGTGTCCGAGTTGAGCGGCAGCGTCAGTGACTGAATCTGTATAGATCAGGGTGCGGTACGAGTGTATATCACGACGTTTATAGAGGTGGTAGGCAACATCGTACAAACTGACCTGCGGATTTGCTTGCAGGTAGTTGGCTAAGTCCTGAGCGTAGGCTTTTAGGCTGGATTCTGAACGAGCACTCAGCAGCAAAGGAAGTGTGGTTGCCGCTCTAGACGATACAGCAGGCTGCACCGGAGGGCTTTCCAGAACAATATGCGCATTAGAGCCACCAAAGCCAAAAGAGTTAATGCTTAGGTGTAGTGGCTTATCAGTAGGCAAGGCCAAGAGTTCTTGGTTGACCTGCAAATTGAGTCCGTTGAAATCAATCTGTGGATTCAGCGTTTGAATGCCAATCGTAGGCGGAACTTGGCGATGCTTGAATGCATAGAGCAGTTTGATCAGGCCAGCAGCGCCAGAGGCAGTTTCTAAATGCCCCATGTTGCTTTTTACAGAGCCAATAGGCAGTGGGCGTTCGCGGTTTTGTCCTAGAGCAATGCCTATAGCGCGAGTTTCAATAGGGTCACCAATAGCCGTACCAGTACCATGAGCTTCTACATAATCCAGATCATCGGCGGTAAGGCCGCACGCAAACATAGTTTGTTGAATGAGCTGGGATTGTGCTTTTGGGTTAGGTACAGTGATGCCTTGTTTATGGCCGTCCGTGTTGACACCACTATTTAATACCACAGCGAGAATACGATCGTTATCAGCTACAGCTTGATCATAGTCTTTCAAAAGAAATAGGCCGCCACCTTCAGAACGAACGTACCCATCGCCAGCGGCATCAAATACCTGGCAGCGTCCGGTAGGTGACAGCATGGTTGCTTTTGCAAAGCTAATAAAGCCCAGTGGGTGTAAGTGCAGGCTGATGCCACCAGCCAGTGCCATACTTGTTTCACCTGAGCGTATGGATAAGCATGCTTGGTGAAAGGCAACGAGGGAAGAGGAGCAGGCTGTGTCTAGCGACATGCTAGGACCACGTAGGTCTAAAGCATAGGACAGACGATTCGCTGCAATACTGGCGGTATTCCCTAATGCAGAGGAGGAGTCAATGACGCCTAAGTCATCTGACATGCGATATGAGTAATCGCTACTGGATATACCGACATAGACGCCAACGTTTTCTCCACGCAGTGTTGACGGAGGAATACCAGCGTCCTCAATGGCTTCCCAAGCAAGGTGCAGCAGTTGACGTTGCTGTGGGTCCATGACTTGCGCTTCGCGTGGCGAGATACCAAAAAACTGCGCATCAAATTGACTGATGTCGCCTAAAGAACCAGCAGCAAAGGTGTATGTAGTGCCAGGGTTTTGTTTATTTGGGTGTAAGAAAGTATCAAAACCCCATCTTTTTGAGTCAACTTTTGTTACTAAATTGAGCCCGCTTTGCAACTTTTCCCAGTAGTTTTGTTTGTTTGTGTGACTGGGAAGGCGAAAAGAAAATCCTATAACTGCAACTTTTTTGACCATCTCGATAAAAAAACTCTTGTCCTGAAGGTGTTTGGGCCGGTAGTTGGGCGAGCTTTAGAGGTTAGGCGGACATTTTAGCTGATTTGTAGGGCAGTGCACTTGATTTTGCCTTTGATGATTGTGTGAGAATGATGACTCGGAGGTTTTTTTTGTTATTTTTGCTAGATGGTTGGAATGGTTTTTCAGTAGCAAATTGAAATACTTTTATTTATTACGCTGTGTGAAGCAATATCTCTCAGGATAAGTCGAAGAGTTAAGAATTGGGACTTACCTCGCGTAGGTTTCTTTGGCTGAAAGTATTAGAGATAAATGTGTGGCTTTATGGAAAATATGGCGTAGTGGAAGAGTGAAAGGAGGTAATTATATCTGTGTCTTTTGCAACCGAATATTGGAGTGCATGAGTACATGAATTTTGCTGTTTTTTATATTATGGCTTATGAGTGAAAACTCTATCAGCATAAAACCGTATGAAAAGCAGTTTTTGTACACAACGGATCACATGGAAAGTGAGTCTGTACTGATAGTTGAAATGGCATGCGACGTAACAACTAGGCACATAGTACGCAGGTTCGGAAATCATGGTTGACAGGCTGCTTCTTATAATTCGAGGCATCAAAAACCGTCGAGTTTCTTATCAGAGAGCGCACCTATGAACCGTATTTATCGAGTCGTTTTTAATGCCAAGCTGGGGTTGTGGCAAGTAGCCAGCGAGAGCTGCAAAGCACGCAAAAAATCGGGAGGGCGTAAAGCAACTCTGGTCGCGGCAACTGCAGCGGCTGCTTTCGTGAGTGTGAATGCGTTGGCGCAGGGAGTCATTGTTGTGACGGGAAGTGTTACACCGGAGCCTGTTGGTTCCCAATGGACCCTGAATAATGCGTTGGTGATAGGTGGTTCGGCATATGGGCGCTTAGAGCTCAGAGACGGGGCGAACGTTCGAGTAGGCGACACAGTAGATGTAGGTATATCAAGCAGAGGTGAGTTGGTAATCGATGGGGCTGGTTCCAGCTTTATGACGACCGACACCATGAGTATAGGTACTAGCTTAGATTCATCAGCACCTAAAGGTAAGGGGACAGTACAGGTTACGAATGGTGGCTCCCTTACCGCGGATAGGATGTTGATTAATGAAGCGGGTACTGGTTCGTTGGTGAGAGTATCAGGGGCAAATTCATCGGTACGGGTGATGAACGATGTAAGGATGCTGGGTTCCCTAGAAAGCACTACAGATGCCTCTGAGATACGTATAGAAAATGGTGGTCATTTTAGAGCCAAGGGCATCCGAATAATCGGCGTAGACCAGCAGGCTAGGATTGTGGTGACGGGCGCTGACTCTCTGTTAGAGGTGGATAACGAGCTCAGTATGGAGGGTAGGGCTAGTCCAGCTGCAGCAGCCGTACTGTTGGTTCAGGATGGAGCCAAGGTACAAGGTACCACCATTAAGATGGGGACCTCCCCAAACTCGAATCACACAGCCATCATTTACGTGGGCGGGGAGTCCTTGAATGCGGCCGATGCTGCAGCTGCAGGTGAATTGGCAGTAGGTACTATTGATTTTAACGTTATCAAACAGGGCCAATTAAACCTAAACCATACTAATACGGATTACACCTTAGCGGCCAAGTTGGCCAGTAGCGGGATGGGTGACCATCAAGTTAATCAGATTGCAGGTCACACTACCTTGACCGAGGACAGCTCAGCTTTCCAAGGCAAAACCACAGTTTCTGGCGGTACGCTGATCGTAGAGAATAAGTTGGGCGGTGCGGCTGAGGTCATTAGCGGTACGTTGCAATACGGTGCTGCAGGTGTTGGGGCAACGAGCAACCTAAGCTCATTGACCGTAAGCGGCGCTAATAGTGCGTTATTGATCAAAGGAACGGCAGGGCTTGACGTTGCTGGTCAGGTAGCGATCAGTGATGGTGCTAAATTAGAAATGGATGTGGTGCCTAGTGCAGCTACAGTGGTGCAGGCGGATGGCTTTACTATTGGTGCAGGTACCGTGTTAGACATCAGTGGTATTACCAACGTGCAGCAGTTGGGTACTGATTTGGTGTTATTCAATACAACATCAGGTATTCAGAATGATTTTGCATCAGTCATCGTGCACGGCTATCAGCCTCAAGCAGAAGATTATTTGGCGTTAAATACACGCAAGTCAGTAGATGGCAAACAATATGTGGCCAAGAAAGGCCTAAGCTGGACCGCTAATAACAACCTAGCGAATGGTGTGTTCACACTTAATGCGGGGGCAAGCTTTGATGCGGATGAGGATCTTAAAGATGAGAAAGCAAATGCTGCTACGGGTTGGGATGGCAAGACTCTAACCAAGAAAGGCGAGGGCACGCTGACTTTAAGCGGCAATAACAGCTATACCGGCGACACCATTGTAGAAGGCGGTGTGCTGCAGATTTCTAGCGATAGTAATCTGGGTGATGCTAACAGTGTGCTACGACTGAAGGGGCAGAGCACCACCTTGGCGACTACAGCTAACTTCACAAGTCGTCGTGAAGTAGATTTACAGCAAGATGCTACCTTGTCGGTGGCTAGTGGTACGACGGTTGATTGGGAAGGCGATCTAAAAAGTACAGGTACCACACTGAATAAAACCGGTGCAGGTACCTTGGTGCTAAGTGGCACCAATAACGGTGCAATCTCTCACAACATCGCTGAAGGTAAGCTACAAATTAGTAGTGATGCCAACCTAGGCACAGGTACCGATGCCATCACACTCAGTGGCGGTACATTGGCGGCGTCAGCATCCTTTGCTACCGCTAGAGATATTAGTGTTAGCCAAGGTAGTGCTATCGAAGTCACCACCCGTACTGACACTTTGGCCCTATCCGGTCAAGTCAGTGGTACAGGGGACTTAGTCAAAACGGGTGCTGGCGTACTAGAACTGCAAAATGCAGCGAATGCGTATGCAAATACTGATGTACGTGCAGGTGGGGTGAAAGGTACGGCAGAAACTATCAAAGGGAACGTAAAAACCGTAGCTAACGCAACGGTAGAGTTTGCTCAAGTTTCTAATGCTACCTTTAATGGGGTGATATCGGGTAACGGCCGACTGACTAAGTCAGGGACAGGCGAGTTGACTCTGGGCGCACAGAACAATGGCTTCTCGGGCGTTATGGATGTGTTAAGCGGTAAGTTGGTTGTACTGGAAGCCACCGCAGATGAGGCGCAGGTTTATGCTGGTTCTACCTTGCAGTATGGCGATGGTACGCAAGGCGGACTCAGCACGGTGGCTAGCCAACTGAGCGTGAATGATGCAGGTAGTACGCTGGCTATTTATGGACCTGCAAAGCTCAAAGTAAATGGTACTGCAATGTTTGCGGATGATACCAAGCTGGACATTAGCTTGGGTGGTAATGGCGTAGCGTTGACGGCCAATGAAATACTCATGGCCAGTGATGTTAGTTTGAACCTCAGCGGCCTTTCTTCGTTGGCCATGAACCAGGAAGTCGTCATTATTGACACCACAGATGGCATTCTGGGTGACTTTTCATCGGTAACAGCAGATGCCTCAAGTTCGGTGGATTACCTGAGTATTGGTGCATACAAGTCGCTAGATGCCAAACAATATTTGGCTAAGTATGGCTTGAGCTGGTTGGCTAAAGGTACCAATGCGCATGGTACGTTCACGCTGGCGGATGCATCTGATACGTACAACGTAACCGAAAATCTGGCAGATGAAGCCGCGAACGCTGCCAAAGGTTGGGACGGTAAAATCTTAACCAAAAAAGGCGACGGTACGCTGACACTCAGCGGCACGAATAGCTACACCGGTAACACCATTGTAGAAGGTGGTACGGTCTCTGTTTCCCGCGATGATAATTTGGGTGCAACAGCTAGCAACCTCGTATTGAACGGTGGTGGCTTGGCAGTTACGGATTCCTTCACGTCCGCTCGCAAGGTGGATCTACAGCAAGCGGGTGCTGTGGATGTGGCCGCAAATAAAACCTTGGGGTTGAACGGCACTATAGAAGGGACAGGTGGTTTGACCAAAGCTGGTACCGGTAAATTGGTACTAGGCGGTACAAATACCTACGCTGGCGACACTGTACTTGAAGGCGGTGAGCTGGAAATCGCTAAAGATGAAAATCTAGGTGATGCCAACGGTGCAGTACAAATTGCAGGCCAAGGCACAACGCTTTCTACTACAGGCAGTTTTGCAACGCAGCGTGAGCTAGATCTGCAAGAAGATGCCACCGTATCGGTAGCTGCAGCGACGTCTGTGGACTGGAAAGGTAATGTCAAAGGCACTGGCACTACCTTGAATAAAAAAGGCGAGGGTACCTTGGTGCTGGGTGGCACAAACGGTGCGATCACTCACAACATTGCTGAAGGTAAGTTGCAGGTTAGTAGCGATGCCAATCTAGGCACCGGTACTGATGCCATCACACTCAGTGGCGGCACGTTGGCGGCGTCCGCATCCTTTGCTACCGCTAGAGATATCAACGTTAGTCAAGGTAGTGGCATAGAAGTTATCAACAGTGCTGATACATTGGCCCTGTCCGGTAAGGTCAGTGGTACAACCGACCTAGTTAAAACGGGTGCTGGCGTACTAGAGCTGCAAAATACAGCGAATGCGTATGAAAATACTGATGTACGCGCAGGTACGGTTAAAGGTACGGCAGAAACCATCAAAGGGAACGTAAAAACCGTAGCTAACGCAACGGTAGAGTTCGCTCAAACCACGGATGCTACTTTTAATGGCGTGATAGCGGGTAATGGGCGACTGACCAAAACAGAGGCAGGTGAACTGA
>SRSN01000045.1 GCA_004791645.1 Alcaligenaceae bacterium 429 | reverse complement strand
AAGTAATTTTCATTTATAAATCCTTGTTTGAGGGTAAATGAAATTTGCAGAGCGCTTAGAAGAGTGAAATGGTGGTTCAAACAGACTCTAAGCAGTAGCCGCTGTAGTTCGTATTAATCGTCAGGATGAAGTAAGTAATGACAAAAATTACCTCAATGGAAGTGCGGGATATCCGCTTCCCTACGTCAGACAATCTGGATGGCTCTGATGCCATGAACTTAGATCCAGATTACTCGGCGGCCTATGTGGTACTACATACCGATACGGCTGGACTAGAAGGTCATGGGCTGACCTTTACTATTGGCCGCGGTAACGATATTTGTTGTGCCGCAATCAGGGCTATGGAGCATCTGGTAGTGGGGCTGGATTTGGCATGGGTGGCAGAGGATATGGGACGCTTTTGGCGTCATATCACCAGCGACAGCCAATTGCGTTGGATTGGCCCAGATAAAGGGGCTATTCATTTGGCGACGGGGGCTGTGGTCAATGCTATGTGGGATCTATGGGCGAAATCTGAAGGCAAGCCTGTATGGCGCTTAGTAGCTGATATGAGCCCCGAAGAAATCGTCAAGCTCATTGATTTCCGCTATATCACCGACTGCATTACGCCAGAAGAAGCACTAGATCTGCTGCGTAGTCGTGGTCAAGGCAAAGCAGAGCGCATTGCCGACTTGGAGCAAAATGGTTACCCCTGCTACACCACGTCAGCGGGGTGGTTAGGCTATGACGATGAAAAGTTGCGTCGCTTGGCGCAAGAGGCAGTGGATGCCGGTTTCGACTATGTGAAATTAAAAGTAGGGCGCGATCTAGAGGACGATAAACGTCGTCTGCGTATTGCTCGTGAGGTGCTGGGTAAGCGCAACTTAATGATTGATGCCAATCAGGTGTGGGAAGTGAACCAAGCTATTGATTGGCTGGATCAGTTGGCCTTTGCTAAGCCGTGGTTCATTGAAGAGCCCACTAGTCCAGATGACATTGCAGGTCACCGAAAAATTCGTGAAGCCATGAAAGGAAAAATGCAGGTGGCCACGGGTGAAATGTGCCAGAACCGCATCATGTTCAAGCAGTTAATTATGGAAGGTGCGATTGATGTGGTGCAAATTGATGCCTGCCGTTTGGGAGGTGTTAATGAGGTGTTAGCCGTGATGTTGATGGCGGCCAAATACAACCTGAAAGTATGTCCTCATGCTGGTGGTGTAGGGTTGTGCGAGTACGTGCAGCACTTGTCCATGATCGACTACGTGTGCATTGCCGGTACCAAAGAGGGGCGAGTAATCGAGTTCGTAGATCATCTGCACGAGCATTTTGTGGACCCTTGTCGTATTAAGAATGCTGCCTATGTGGCACCAACCATGCCGGGGTATTCCATTGAAATGAAACGTACTTCTATTGATCAGTATGAGTTCAAAGGCTAAGTAGGAGTAGCAACGTGAGAATAGATGCGCATCAGCATTTTTGGTCTTTTGATCCTGCTCAGTTCCCGTGGATTAGTGCGGAAATGGCAGTGTTAAGGCGCGACTATCACGTTGCTCAGGCTGTTGCACTACTGGATGCACATGGTTTTGACAGTGTGGTTGCCGTGCAGGCTCGCGCTGACTGGAAGGAGAATGAGTGGTTGCTTGCAGTGGCCAAGCAGTCTTCGCGTATCGCAGGTGTGGTGGGATGGGCTGATTTGTGCCATGACGCCGCACATGCCAAGTTGGACGAATTCTTAAGTCAGCCTGAGAGTGTGGGAGTAAGAGCCATGTTGCAAGACATGGCTGACCCTGCCTTAGTGCTTCAGAGCAGTATTTTTAATGATTACGTTAAGCAGATTCAACAGCACGAGCAGGTTTATGAGCTGTTATTGCGTCACGATCAGCTAGAAGGATCGGTTGCTTTTAGCCAAAGAAATGACCGCCATGTGTTGGTGGTAGATCATTTGGCTAAACCAGATTATCAAGCTGGCTTAGCGTCAGCGCCAGGCCTTCGGTGGCAGCAATATTTTCACCAGTTAGGTGACTTGCCGCATGTTTATGTGAAGGTCTCAGGCCTGTTGACGGAGGTGGATGCATCGACGCTTGAACGTACAGAGCACATTGATGCGCTTTTTCATCCGTTTTTGGATGTGGCACTGGAGTGTTTTGGGGCACAGCGATTGGTGTTTGGTAGTGATTGGCCTGTAGCGCATTTATGCGGTGGTTATGACGTGGGGCTGGGTGTGATTGAACGCTGGGCGAAAGCGCGGCTGTCTATAACGGAAGCTGAACAGTTGTTTGGCGGCAATGCGCAGCGTCTTTATTCAAGGTAGGGCAAAACGATGGATTTACAGCTAACAAACAAAGTAGTGATTGTGACTGGTGGCGCCTCGGGAATCGGTGGTGCGATTTCCGCTCAGTTATTGCGAGAAGGGGCAAAGGTGGTGATTTTTGCGCGTTCACCAATCAGTGCCGAGATGCAGCAAGTATTTGCTGAAACTGGTGCATCACCTGTGTTGTATCAGCTTGATTTGCGTGATGAGGATGCTTGCGCTAAGGCGGTAAGTGAGGTGATTGCTACGCAAGGACGTATTGACGCCTTGGTGAATAACGCCGGTATCAATGATGGGGTTGGATTGGATGCAGGTCGTGAGGCCTTTCTGGCTTCACTGGAAAACAACTTAATCCACTGCTATGTGATGGCCCATCTGTGTGTAGAAGAATTAAAGCGCAATAAGGGTGCCATCTTAAATATTTCCTCTAAAACTGCGGTGACGGGACAGGGTAATACAAGTGGGTATTGTGCCTCTAAAGGAGCGCAGTTGGCGTTGACGCGTGAATGGGCTGCTGCGTTGGCACCGTATGGTGTACGGGTAAATGCAATTTTGCCAGCTGAGGTGATGACGCCTCTGTATGAACGATGGTTGCAAAGCTTTGATGATCCAGAGGCTGCCAAGGCCAATATCACACGTCATATTCCCTTGGGGCAGCGTATGACTACAGCAGAAGAAATTGCAGATACTGCCGTATTTTTATTGTCGTCTAGAGCGTCACACACTACGGGGCAGTGGTTGGTTCCAGATGGCGGCTATGTGCATTTAGACCGTTCGCTTACCTAATCGAGGTGCGTATGAAAACCTGCATGATGCTGGACTTGAAAGACGACGAGCAACTCATACAAGAGTACGAGTGTTGGCACCGGCAGGTATGGCCAGAAGTACAGGCTCAGTTTTCTGAGTATGGCGTGTTAAGCATTGATATTTATCGTTTGGGCACTCGTTTGTGCATGGTGATGGAGACCGACGATACGTGTTTTGATGCGGCAGCATTTAAGCAAGCACAGCTTAGCAACAGTCGAGTACAGGAGTGGGAGCGTTTGATGTGGTGTTTTCAGGCTCCTACGCCGTGGACTCCAGAGGGTGAAAAGTGGGTGGAAGCGCACTGCATTTATCAGTTCAGCGCTGAGTACTAGGTACTAACCAAAAAATTATCGTAGAGGTGGACAGTGAGTAGTGATCAAGCAGGACAAGGTGTAAACCACGTGCAAGGCGGCTCGTACAGAGTAGCTCTGATTTTAATTACTAGCCTGTTTTTTATGTGGGGCTTGTCGTATGGCTTACTCGATGTGCTGAATAAGCATTTTCAAGAAGCACTAGAGCTAAGTAAGGCACAGTCAGGGTTATTGCAGGCGGCGTATTTCGGTGCTTATTTTATTGTTGCTGTACCGGCCGCGATTTTTATGGAGCGCTTCGGCTATAAGCCAGGGATTTTATTGGGTTTAGGGCTGTTCGCAGTAGGTGCCTTGCTCTTTATTCCCGCTTCTAGTGCGGCGAGTTTTGCCTTGTTTTTATTTGCTTTGTTTGTGTTGGCGTCAGGGCTGGGGTGTTTGGAAACAGCGGCCAACCCGTATGCCACGATTTTGGGTAGTGAGGAAGGCGCAGCACGTAGGTTGAATTTGGCGCAATCATTTAATGGTTTGGGAAGTTTTGTTGGCCCATTGATTGGTGGCACATTTTTTTTCAGTACGGCCGCAAACGAGGCAACAGGTGCAGTAACAGAAGTAGCAGGGTTTGATGGGGTGCGTATTACTTATATTGCGATTGCTGCTGTAGTAGTGATTCTTGCGCTATTAATTGCGCGTATTCCTTTACCGGATATACGGGAGTCTGATGCCGATGCGCAGACGCAATCCTTGCCGCTGAGCCAACAGCGCCATTATGTAAATGGCGTGATCACCTTGTTTTTCTATGTGGCAGCGCAAGTGGGTTTAGGGGCGTTTTTCATCAATTACGCTATGGATCATTGGGGCAGTATGACGGCGTCTAAAGCATCGTATTGGTTATCGGTGGCCATGCTTTGCTATATGGTTGGGCGCTTTGTTAGCACCGCTCTGATGAAAGTAATAGCGCCACGAGTGTTGCTGGCATGGTATGCCCTCGTGAATGTGGTCTTGATGGGGGTTGTAGTGAGCGGCATTCCCGTGTGGTCAGTCATCGCGCTAGTGTTGGCATTTTTATTTATGTCCATTATGTTCCCCACGATTTTTGCACTGAGTTTAGAGCGACTGGGTAGCCGTACTAAGCGGGGATCATCGTATTTGATTATGGCCATTGTGGGTGGTGCAATTGCGCCATCACTGATGGGATGGATCGCGGACAACAGTTCAATTGAGCAAGCGTTTTGGTTACCGCTGGGGTGTTTTGTCATCGTGTTTTGGTTCGCAAAACGAGGCAGTCGGTTAGTTTAAGTAATGTACAGAAGATAAGAGCAATGACTCTGGAGACAAGTAATGAAAGCACTGAAATCTTATGCCGTAGCAGCTTTGTCTACGTTCGCACTGGCAGCACCTATAGCCGTATTTGCTGCCCCAACTACCATCAAAGTCGCCTATGAGAATCACCCCGGTGAGCCCGCTGATCTAGTGATGAACTACTGGGCTGATTTGCTCAAAGAGCGCAGCAATGGGGAGATTTTATTAGAGCTGTATCCCAGTTCACAGTTGGGCTCTAAAAGCGATGTGATGGATCAGGCGCTGATGGGGATGAACGTAGTGACGATCAGCGATGTGGGTTTTATGGCTGATTACGAGCCAGACTTGGCAGCACTGTATGGTCCATTCTTAACAGAAAACACCGAGAAACTGTTTGAGCTGTATGACAGCCCATGGTTTGCAGAGAAAAACAAATCCTTGCGTGAGCAAGGTGTGCATCTGGTCATCACTAACTACAACTATGGTGACCGCCATATCATTGCCAAAAAACCTATTCGTACACCGGAAGATTTGGCAGGCATGAAAATTCGTGTGCCCAATAATGTCATTCAAATCAAAACCTTTGAAGCAATGGGAGCTACACCTACACCTATGCCATTAGCGGATGTGTACCCAGCGCTAACGCAAGGTGTGATTGATGGTGCAGAAAACCCGCTTAGTGTGCTGTACGGACAAAAACTGCATGAGCCTGCTAAGTACTTGTCGCTGGTGAATTACCTCACCACGGCAGCTGTATGGGTAGGGGGGGAAGCCTTCTTTAGTACGTTACCTGAGGAGCAGTTGGCATTGATTCACGAGACAGGGCGCGAGGCTGGTTTGTATAGCCAGCAATTGGCCAAAGAAAGTGATGCCAAAGTGTTAGAGCTGATGCGCGCCCAAGGGGTGGAGGTTATTGAGCCCGACCGTGAGGCCTTCAAAGCTAAAGCGTTAAAAGTGTATGAGCAGTTCCCAGAGTGGTCTCCCAACTTGTATCAAACCCTGCAAGATCAGCTGAAATAAAACGAAATTTTGTGCTTCACGGCCCATCGCTCTAGAGGTGTTGTGAGCAGGATTAGGCTTGTTGAGACTGAAGAGTGATGGGCACGAGGGCTGAGGGTGAATGATGAAACAAGTGTTGAATAAGCTGGGAAATGCATTACTTGGTTTGATTCTGGGGGCACTGGTATGCATCACGGTCGGTGGTGTATTCATGCGTTACGTGATGCACATGCCGTGGCATTGGGTGGAAGAAATGTCGGGGCTGTTGATGGTGTGGATTATTTTTATGGGCGTGTTTTTTGCTGAACGCGATCATGAAAATTTAACCATCAGCTTTTTGACGGATGCCATGCGTCCGCGTGTACGCCAGATTGTGTATGTGCTCATGGGGGTGTTGTCGGTAGCGGTATTGTTAATCGCGGCATGGTGGAGCTGGAATCTGGCGGGGACAGTACAGGCACGCATGACACGTATTTTGGGTATTTCGCTGTTCTGGATTTATGTGCCAGTGACTATTGGTTTTACCGCCACAGCGGTGCTGATGTTTAGGCGCTTATTTGTACGGGAATCGGCAAGCAGTAGTGGAGACAACGTATGAGCTGGATGTGGATATTACCCATAATGTTTGGATTGATGCTGCTGAACATGCGCATTTATCTGGCCATGTTTACGGCGATTGTCGTTTACTTTTTGTTCTTTAATAGCCTGCCGTTCGGTGTGGCTGTGCAGCGTTTGGTTGCGCCAGCACAAAATAGTACCTTGTTGGCTATTCCCTTTTTTATTTTGTTGGGAACCTTGCTGTCGCACACTGGCGTAGCCGAGCGTATCTTGCATTTGGCTAACCTGCTGGTGGGGAAGTTTAGAGGCGGGATGGCAATGGCCAATATCACCATGAGCACCTTGATGGGCGGGGTTAGTGCTTCTAACCTAGCGGATGCGGCCATGTTGTCTAAAATGATGGTTCCAGAAATGGAGCGTCAAGGGTATAGCCGCGCTTTTGCTGCAGCGGTTACGGCCTCGGGGTCATTGGTGACACCTATTATTCCTCCTGGTATTGCGCTCATTATTTACGGCATGGTGGCCGACGTGTCCATTGGTCGTATGTTTATGGCGGGTATTTTGCCCGGCTTGTTGTGTGCAGTACTGTTGATGGTGGCAGTGTGGTTGGTGTCAGTGAAGCGCGGTTATAAACCCATGCTTAAAGAGTGGCCCAAGCCACGAGAGCTAGGGCGTGCAGGCTTAAGTGCCTGGCCAGCGTTGTTGGTGCTGGTGGGTGTGGTGGGTGGTATACGTGCCAACATTTTTACACCTACAGAAGCGGGTGCTGCGGGTGTGGTCATTGTGGCGTTTATAGGTTTTGTGATCTATAAAAAAATGACCTTGGGCCATGTGGGGCATGCGCTAACCACAACCGCAAAATCAACGGCCTCTATCATGTTGGTCATTATGGCAAGTTCGGCTTTGGCATGGATATTCTCGTTAGAGCATGCCGGAGTAGCGATGGCGAGTTGGATTAGTAGTCTTACTGATAATAAATATGTGTTTTTGGCAGCGGTGAATATCTTACTGTTGCTGCTTGGCATGTTTATTGAGGGTACTGCGTTGATTATTGTGCTGGTGCCGTTGCTTAAGCCTGTCATGATGCAGATGGGTATAGATCCTATACATTTCGGGCTAATCATGATTCTGAATTTGTCTATTGGTACGCTCACACCACCAGTGGGTACAGTGATGTTATTAGTCTGCAACATCACTCGCGTAACCATGAATGAGTTCCTTAAAGAGTCTATGGCATTGTTATTAGCCTTGTTAGTGGCTTTGGCTTTGGTAACATACGTACCTGCAATCTCGTTATTACTAACGTGATCCGTGCAAAGAGGGTGGGCGCGCTGAACTAGATAGGCGTTGCCCATTTTGATTACTGTGTGCGAATACGAAGCTAAGCGTCCTGAATGGTTACTGCTAAAAAAACAGCCGATACAACGACAGCACCGCGCTATGCGGCTCCTGCGCTTGAGAAAGGGTTGAATATCCTTGAGGTGTTATCCGATTCTTATGAGGGCTACACCTTAAACGAAATCTCCAAAAAGCTGGATCGCAGCATGAATGAGATTTTTAGAATGGTGATGACGCTAGAGCGGTGCGATTGGGTGCAGGTAGATGAAAACGGCAGATACAGCCTTACATTGCGCATGTTCAAGTTAGCACATCAACATAGGCCTTTGCGTTCGTTGGTTAGTATTGCTACACCGTTAATGCGAAAACTGGTTAATCAAGCAAGGCAATCGTGCCACCTTACTGTGTTGCAAGATGCGAAAGTGGTGGTGATTGCCCAGATAGATAGCCCGGAACGGTGGTCTTTTGGTTTAAAAGTGGGGGCCTTAGTTGGGTTGCGTGACACGGCATCTGGGCATGTGCTGTTGGCGTACCGAGAAGAGTCTGAACGCGAGCGTATTTTGGCCTTGCACGGGCCAGTAGACGGTGAAAGTACATTAACCAAAGCGCAATTGGATAAGGTCTTAAAGCAAGTACGGGTCAGTGGTTACGCCGAAACCCCTAGCCAGCAGGTAAAAGGCATTGTGAATATTGCATACCCAGTGTTTGGATCTAATCAATCTGTGGTGGCGTGTTTGAATGTGCCGTACCTAGAGCGTGTGGACTTGGGTGTGCAGCCTTCAGTCGATGAGCTAAAAAAGATTGTAGATAGCTATGCTAAAGAGCTGTCTGAAATGATGGGTTACAGCAGCTATAACGCCAATCCCTAAGTGGCAACATAAACATAAACCGAAAACGCCACCCTTAGGTGGCGTTTTTTGTGGGGTGTATAAGGTGTTTCTGCCCAGAATATAAGGGAGAGAAAAGCAAAAAGCGCTTATGTGTGAACATAAGCGCTTTTTTGAATCTGGCTCCCCGAGCAGGGCTCGAACCTGCGACCTGCGGATTAACAGTCCGTCGCTCTACCGACTGAGCTATCGGGGAATCGGTAAAGAAAGAACTATAGCATAGTTTCAAAAAATAACACAAGCCCCTTGTGAAGAAGATATGACTTATTTGCAGCGGGACATGTTTTGAGTTTTGGTTTATGCATGAAAACCCTAGCCCTCTATCTCTTTACTTACATGTTTGTTAGTTTTTGACAGCATTTTTTTATATTTCGGGATTTCCCTAGTTTAAGAGGCAAACAAAAATCCAGATACTTACATCTAACAAAACTGACAAACATGTAAGTTAATAGGGGTGGATTGATGGGAAAGCAAGTTTTTGCATCAGGCTCGTGTCTAGTGCAACCCACGGGCAGCGAGAGTTACTGGCAGCCTGTGCCTGCGAATGGTTTTGTACGTTGCTTGTTTAATAGCAAGGCGCTAGAAGCGAAAGCAGCATTTTCGGCAGGTACGCAAACCATTGATCCAGGCTGCTATGTACGTGAACACATGCACGATACGCATGAGGAAGTGATTTATATCTACGAAGGTGAAGGCTTCGTGGTGTTGGATGGTGTGGAACATGCGTTAGCGCCAGGAGCATCGTTGTATTTGGCTTCTAAGAGCACGCATAAATTTGTGAATACGGGGTCAGGGCCGTTGTCGTTCTTCTGGATGTTGATGCCTGGTGGTTTGGATGACTTTTTCAAACAAATCGGTAGAGAGCGTCAGGCGGGTGATGTGCCTCCTGAGCCATTTCCTCGTCCTGACAATATTGAGGAAATAGAAGCCAACACCGTATTTGGTTGGACTAAGTCGTAAAAGGAGAGGGCTGTGTATATAGAAGAGCGTGATTACCGTATTAAACCAGGCTTGGTAAACCAGTTTGTACGTACCTATGAAGAGCATGGGTTGGCATTACAGAAACAGTATTTGGGTAAATTTCTGGGGTACTTTATCTCTGAGATTGGTGAGCTTAATCATGTGGTGGCATTGTGGTCTTACGAGAGCTTAGATGAACGTGACAGAGCGCGTAGTCAAATGCTGGCTGATGAAAAGTGGCAAGCGTATTTGGCAAAAGTCATTGATTTGATCGATACGCAGCAGACACGTATTTTGAAACCGGTATCGTTTTCGCCTATAGGCTAGTGGTGAGCAGTATGAAAAAAGTAGCTGTAATAGGTGGTGGGATTATCGGTAGTTCATGGGCCGTCGTGTTTGCTCGTGCTGGGATACAAACCAGCGTTTACGATCACGATGTGAACAGCGTTGAGCGTATCAAGTCGGTTATCCGAGAGAGTGTAGAGAACTCCAACTCGTTATTGACGCAGGGCGATAGCGTTGACGCCGTGATGTCGCGCATCACTATACACACTAGTTTGGCAGAAGCGCTATGCGATGCCGATTACATACAGGAAGCAGCATCGGAAAATCTGGCATTGAAGCAGCAGCTCTTTGCCGACATGGCCGCTCAGGCAAAAAATACAGCTATTTTGGCAAGCTCTACTTCTACGTATGGCGCGAGTTTGTTTACGCGTGATTTGGCACAGCGTGAGCGTTGTTTGGTTGTGCATCCTATGACGCCTCCTCATCTGATGCCTATTGTGGAAGTGGTAGGGGCAGAGTGGACTAGCCCCGAGGTGATTAAAACAGCCTGCACCTTTATGCAGCAGTTGAGGCAAAGGCCGGTGGTTTTGGAAAAAGAGGTGTCCGGCTTTGTATTGAATCGTTTGCAGGGCGCGTTGTTGATGGAAATGTTTGAGTTGATCGCTGATGGGGTGATACGCCCAGCCGATGCTGACTTGATCATTAGTCAGGGGTTGGGATTGCGGTGGTCGGTGGTAGGCCCGTTGGAGGGCATTGATTTAAATGCACCTACAGGTATACAGGGCTACTTGGAACGTTACGGACATATTTTTAATGAGATGGCAGAAGCCAAGGGGTTACGCCCCCCGGTAGATACGCCATTAATTCAAACCTTGCATCACGCTATGCGGGCCTCATTGGGCTTAGAGAGCCTAGATGCCAAGCGTGCGTGGCGTGATCAAGCTATGGCAGCGGTGCAGTTACAACTCAGAGAAATAGAGGAGCGCGCATGATACGTCTAGTTAAGTTGGTTGATAGTTTGAACTGCGCTATTCGGTGGGTGTTGGCGGTGTGCTTGTTGGGCATGACGTTGTGCACTTTATGGCAGGTGGCGGTACGTTTTCTATTGGGGACGTTCAGCCTGAACATTGCTGCGCCGTGGACAGAAGAAGTGGCACGTTACTTGATGATTTGGGTGATCTTTTTGGGTGCGTCTATTGCGTGCCGAAAAGCGCAGCTTATTTCATTAGACGTGGTGGTGTTTAGTTTGCCCAAGAAAATCGGCGTGTTCTTACGCTACGTCTCGTTAGTGGTGTGTTTGGGGTTCTTTGTGCTGATGGTGCAGTTAGGCATGGAGTTCTTGGAGTTTGGTGCGATTGAGTCTAGTCCGGTGCTGTCCATGCCTAAAACATGGGTGTACGTAGCAATGCCCTTGGGTTTTAGCCTCATGATCGTGAACACAGTAGCCCTCATTATCGAAACCATTTCCCGTGGTGAAGATATACGGTTTACCAATGGCGAAAATATAGAGTAGGAGACGATCATGATGGGATTTGGAATTATTCTGCTGTTGGGGTTGTTTTTACTGAGTGTGCCAGTTTCGCTCAGCTTGGGTATCGCTCCTATTCCTGCGGTATTAGAAAAAGGTTTGCCGCTGATCGTGTTGCCGCAAACCATTTTCGAAGCGATGGATTCATTTGCCTTGATGGCGATTCCATACTTCGTGTTGGCCGGTAGATTGATGCAAAGCGGTGGTATTGCGAAGCGCTTGATCGAGCTGGGGATGGCACTGATAGGTTGGGTTAAAGGCGGTCTGGGCGCAGCGACTGTGTTGACCACCATGTTCTTTTCTACCATTAGTGGTTCGTCGTCGGCGACTACGGCGGCTATTGGTGGGGTGATGATTCCGGAGATGGAGCGTAACCGTTACCCACGTGCTTTTTCGGCGTCGGTAGTGGCGGCATCAGGTGAGTTGGGTGTGATTTTGCCACCATCTGTACCGATGATTGTGTATGCCATGTTGACGGGTACGTCGGTTGCGCAAATGTTCTTTGCAGGGATCATCCCTGGTTTGATGATCGGTTTCTCTTTAATGCTGACCATCATTATTTGGTCATCCATTAAAGGCTACGGCGATACCAAACGTGTGTCTTTCAAAGAGTGGTTTGTAGGCGTAATGCGTGCGTTGCGTTCGGCGTTCTTGTCCCTGATGCTGCCTGTTCTGATTTTAGGTGGGATTTACGGCGGGATGTTCACGGCTACAGAAGCGGCTGTGATGGCAGTAGCGTATGCGTTTGTAGTGGGTACCTTTATTTATAAGGAAATCAGCCTTAAAGAATTGCCGGCAATTTTATGGGAATCCGCGATTACGTCAGCCATTGTGATGTTGATTGTGGGCTTTGCTGCAGTGTTTGCGTATGCCTTATCGCTGTATCAAGTTCCTCAGTACATTGCATCGGCCATTTTGTCGGTTTCCGATAATCCTTATGTGTTCTTGCTGATAGTGAACGTAGCGTTGCTGGTGATTGGTTTGTTTATGGAAACCTTTGCTGCCATTTTGATTCTGGCACCAGTACTCGCACCAGTAGCAGTGAGCTTGGGCATTGATCCCGTGCACTTCGGTTTGATTGTGATTGTCAACTTGGCAGTAGGGATGGTGACTCCTCCGGTTGGTGTGAACTTGTTCTTGGTTTGTGGTATTGCCAAAGTATCAATGGAAAAATTGATGCGACCACTGTCTGTATTTCTTGGCATCTTGTTTATTAATTTAATGCTGATTACCTATGGGCCATTGTTGTTAAAAACTTGGTTCAATTAAAAATAACGTTGGGAGACCGTAGCATGAAAAAAGTAGTCAAATTTATGGCTGGTATGTCGCTGTTAGCGGTGGCATTGGGTGTAAGCGCAAAACCAATCGAAATCAATATTGGTCATGCGCTGAGCGAAAACAGTTCGTATCAAGCAGCAGCCGAGCATTTCGCCAAGCTGATGAGTGAAAAAACCAATGGCGAAGTAACCGTAAAGATTTTCCCGTCCGGCACATTGGGTGGTGAGTTGAAACTGGTACAAGGCTTGCGTACTGGTGTGGTGGATGCGTCCATCATGGGTCAACCTTCGTTGGAAAACACCGTGCGTGAGTACCGTGTATTGTCGCTGCCGTATTTGTTCGACAACTACGAAGAAGCCAACACCATCATGCAAGGCCCGGTAGGCGATCGTTTGCTGGAAGAGCTGGATAAATACGGCATGGTAGGTCTGGGTTGGGGAGCGATTTATGCGCGCAGTATGGCATCCATGAAACCCATCAACAATGTGGAAGACATGAGCCACCTGAAAGTGCGTGTGATTCAGTCGCCAGGTTATGTAGAGGCGTACCGCTCTTTGGGTTCTCAGCCTACACCTACCGCCTACGGTGAGTTGTTCTTGGCATTGCAAAACGGTGTGGTAGATGCGGCTGAGTTGAGTCCTGATCAAACGGTGGGCGACGGTTTCTCTGAGACCATCAAGTACTACACCGTGAGTGAAGTACACCAGTTGCCTAGCTTGTTCATTATGTCTAAGGCTAAATACGCCAGCTACCCAGAGGATGTACAGCAAGCCATTAAAGAAGCCTCGCAATCAGCAATGGAAGTAGCGTTGCAGTATCAGGATCAAAAAATGGCAGATGCGTTTACCACTATGGAAACTAAAGGCATCACTATTGTGCGTCCTGACCTGACACCGTTCAAAGAGAAAGCACGTGCTGGCTGGCCACGCATTATGCAAGACTCTCCTGGCGGTGAAGACTTCCTGCGTCAAATCGAAGATGCTCGTAAACAGTAGTAGGGGCTAGGGCAATGACGTCTTACTTTGAGTCTGGTGTGGATGGCGCAACCTTTGCGGTAGAACGTACAGGGGAAGGTCCTGCTGTATTGCTTATCAGTGGTTTGGGCGGAAGCGCTGCCTTCTGGAAAGGTGTGAGTGCCGCACTAGCGGCGCAGCACTATCACGTGATTTGTATGGATCAACGAGGGATTGGTGGTTCAGAGCGTGGCACAGCCAAAGTAAGCATTGCCCAGTTGGCGGAAGACTTTAATCAACTTTTAATGCATTGCGGGGTTGAGCTGGCGCATGTTGTAGGCCACTCAACAGGCGGGTGTATTGCACAGCAGTTGGCCTATGCCCATCCAGAAAAAGTGCGCTCTTTGGTATTAGGAGCAACCTGGGCAGGGCCTAATGCATACATGCAAAACCTGTTTGCATTACGAGCGCAATTATTGCGCTTGGACCCGCAATGCTATGAGCAGCAAGGCGTGTATTTATCGTATCCCGCAGAATGGATATGGAAACACAACGCCTTTGTAGCAACAGGAAAAAAATGGGGGCCAGAGCAGGTCCAGACAGTGCAGGAACGTATAGAGGCATTGTTGCAGTTTGACTGTAGAGGTCAGGCTGTAGCCTTGAGTATTCCTAGTTTGATTTTGAGCGCTGAGGACGATGCTGTGGTTCCGCATGCATTACAAAAAGAGCTACAGACTCTAGTTGCAGGTGCCACCTTGACCAGTTGGCCAACGGGTGGACATTTCTTTCCCGTCACCTTGTCACATATCTATAACGATACTTTATTGAATTGGTTTTCGAGGTTTGAACATGATAAATAGCGTAGCGTTTATCGGCTTCGGTGCCATAGGCCTAGATGTTTTTAAAACATTGCAGCCTATGTTTAGCGCACAACAAACGAAGTTGCTGGTACTCAGACGACCAGACCCTCTTCAAGCGGAATTGCCTGAAGGCGTGATTGAATGTGCGTCGCTAGAAGAGCTTTTAGCGTTTAAGCCGCAACTCGTGATTGAAGCAGCGGCACAAGCTGCTGTACGGGAATACTTACCTGCATGTTTAGAGTTAGGTATTTCGGTGGTGATCACGTCTATTGGTGCGCTAACTGATGCGGCGCTAGTAGATGATCTGGTCCGTATTGCAGGAGAAAACGGGTCGCAAATCCTATTGCCTTCGGGTGCTATAGGTGGATTGGACTACCTGCAGTCAGTACGTCATGCGCCTGATTTGCAGGTGGTGTATGAGTCTCGTAAACCTGTGGCGGCCTGGTTGCCTGAATTGGCCGAGCTCAACATAGAGCCAGCGTCAGTTTCTATGGAAATGCTGCTGTTTGAAGGTAATGCAGCAGAAGCAGCACAGCGCTATCCCAAAAATCTGAACGTGGCAGCCACCTTGGCGCTTGCGGGTGTGGGGATGCAGAAAACTAGGGTCAAAGTCGTGGTGGACCCAACGCTTACGCAAAACCAGCACGTTATACACATCACTAGTCAGTTTGGCAGTATGCGTTTGGTGTTGAGTAATACGCCGTCGCCGTCTAACCCTAAGTCGTCGTGGGTGGTGGCGCAAAGTATTGCGAGCGTCGTACAGCGTGAGTTTTCTATCTTGAAAGTGCGCTAGGAGCCAGTAATGAAACTACAGCATAAAGTGGCTGTCATTACTGGAGCAGCCTCAGGTATTGGGGCTGCAACAGCGCAGTTATTTGCGGCCGAAGGCGCAAGCGTTGTCGTGGCAGACAAAGATTTGGTTGCTGCACAAACGCTGGTACAAAGCTTGGTGATGACGGTTGGGGCATCGGCGCTGGCTGTGCAGGTGGATGTGGCTGATTCTATTTCTGTACAGCAAATGCTGCAGCGTACGCAGGATCATTTCGGACGTGTTGATGTACTGGTGAACAATGCCGGTTTTGGTCTGGCTAGTACGGTAGAAAACACCTCGGAAGACGATTGGACGCGATTGATGCGTGTGAACGTAGATGGCGTGTTTTACGGTTGTAAGTACGTTATCCCTATGATGCGTCAACAAGGGGGCGGGGTTATTGTGAATACCGCTTCGGTAGCGGGTCTAGTAGGCTTGCGTGAACGGGCTGCATATTGTGCGTCTAAAGGTGCCGTGATTGCACTGACACGGGCGATGGCTTTGGATCATGCTGCCGAAAATATTCGGGTGAATTGCGTAGCACCAGGAACGGTACAATCGCCGTACTTTACCGACATGCTGGCAAAAGCCGAGGACCCACAAGCCTTATTACAGCAGCTTTCAGCAAGGCAGCCTGTGATGCGTTTAGGGCAACCGGAAGAGATTGCTAAAGCAATTTTGTTTTTGGCCTCGGCGGATTCGTCATTTAGCGTAGGTTCAGTATTGGTGACGGATGGTGGTTTAAGCGCCGCGTAATTTAATTTGGTAGGAATTAGTTAATTTATAGGCATGAAAAAAGAATTGAATGAAATGCTCTCAATGAAAGAGCGCATCAAGCAAGAGGCTACGCGTATGTTGATCGCGCACGGAAGTGCGGGGTTTAGATTTCAGCAGATCGCCGAAGAGCTTGATTGTACGCGGGGTAATGTGCACTACCACTACCGACATAAGCATCAGCTTATAGAGGAAGTTACCGTAGAGTACTGCCAACGTACGATAGGGCATTTTGATCAAATTTGGTTGTCCGAGAATGATTTAAGCGAAAAGATACAGCAAAGTATGCAATTTAATCGCTCGCGCTATTTGATCTTCAATCCTTCAGGCAGCACAGGCCATCCGTGGAGTTTGATTGCGCGCATGCGCTCTGAGCGCGATCAAATTACGCCGCTGGCACGTGAGGCGGTGACTCGCTATACCAAAGAGCTGCAGGCCTCTGTGTTCTCTGGCATGCATCAAGCTGTGGCGCGTGGTGAGTTATGCAAAGACACCCCCGTAGAAACAGTGTCGTTGCTGCTGGTAGAAATTGCCAATAGTGCGGACCCCATTACCCGTGATGCGGGTAGTTTCACGCGTTTGCAAATGATGTATGAAGCGTTTGAACGCTTGGTACGCGATGCCTATGGTAGAAAAACGGCTGTGCAATAAAGTAGTTTAGCTAGCTAAGGTGGTTTGCCTTGGCTACGCATCACAAGCCCAGTAGGTAATAGGCCTGCTGGGTTTTTTTGTGACCATCAACGGCGTATGGTTTTGTTCTGCCTGTGTATTGGGTGGCGTGTCAAATATATAGCTATTGATAGAAGGCCGAGGGCGTCATGCCGAAGTGGCGTTTAAACATGGCGGTATAGGCGCTTTGGCTGTTATAGCCGTGTTCTAACGCTACCTGAACGATGGGAGTGCCTTGCGCCAAGCTTTCCAGCGACAGTAGTAAGCGGGCTAACTGACGCCATTGTCCAAAGGTAATGCCGGTGTGGTGTCTAAATTGCCGATGGAAGGTTTTGGTGCTCATGGCCAGTTGCGTTGCCCATTGGTCGGCAGTGGTAGGTGTGTCGGGCTGTTTAGCTAGTTGTGTGCACACCCGTTTTAGCCGCTTGTCTTCAGGCCACGGCAGGTAAAAGGGCAGAATAGGCAGGGTTTGTAGCTCATCCAGAATCAGGCGCATTAATCGCCCATCACGGCTGTCTAGTTCGTAATCCAGTGGAATTTTCGAGGCCTCTAGCATTAGCTCACGCAATAAGGGTGAGACATTTAACACGCAATCGGTATTAGGTAGGTTGGGGGCGGCATCAGGATCTATAAACAGCGTACGCATACTGACAGCACCGCTCATGCGTACTGTGTGTTTCACGTCTGCCAGTAACCACACGCCCCTAGTGGGTGGCACCACCCAACGGCCACGACTGGTTTCTATCACCATTACGCCTTGGGTGGCATAGAGAAACTGTGCTCGAGTATGAGTATGGGATGCTATGAGATGGGCGTGTGGGTATTCCACTGCCAAACCAGTAACGGGACGAGCCGCTGTTTCAGAAGGCAAGTGTACTAGAGGGTCTACGCTCACTATGTCCCTTTTGCGATAATAGATGACTCATTATCTTAATACAGTCTTTGGGCTTTGAATCAACATAGCCTTTTTATGTGTGTAGAGGATGAGCATGAGATTCTGGTTGTTTCCCTTTCTGGCCATCGCCATTTGGGCCGGTAATGTGGTGGTTTCTAAGATGGCATCGGGGGCCATATCCCCTTTGGCAATTACCTTTTATAGATTGGCGTTGGCCATCAGCATCATGAGCTTATTCATTGCTGGGCCGGTATGGAAAAACCGGGTGCAAGTGAAACGGTATTGGCCAAAGCTGATGTTCTTAGGTTTTCTGAGCATGGCGTTTTACCAATGCTTGTCGTACTGGGCGGCGGATACCTCTACAGCGACTAACATGGCGATTATTACAGCATTAACCCCATTGCTCACCATGTTGGTGAGCTCGTTAGTGTTACGTGAGTATCCTACGGTGGGGATGGTGCTGGGTGGGGCTATTGCCTTGTGGGGCACGGCTTACCTTATTAGTGGTGGCGCACCGCTAGAACTCATCAAGGGAAATTACCGTATAGGCGATGTGTTGATGCTTACGGCTGCTATCAGCTATGCGTTTTACAGTGTGTTATTGCGTAAATGGCAGATAGCGTTGCCAGCATGGCAGTCCACCTATATGCAGGCGATCTCGGCGTTGGTGTTTATGTCGCCCATGTTTTTATGGGTGCCCAAAGGCCAAGCTATGTTGGATACCGCGACGATTCCGTTGATTTTGTATGCCGGTATTTTGGCGTCTGTGGTGCTGCCATTTTTCTGGATCAAGGGTATAGAGTATTTAGGCCCTAACCGTTGCAGCGTTTTTATGAATTTACTGCCTGTGATGACGGCTGGTCTGGCGATTGTGCTGCTGGATGAGCACTTAAAGGCATATCACGTGATGGGTGGTGGTATAGCCTTGCTAGGGGTGTTTATTGCTCAGACGTGGCGAGGCAGATTCTTTGCTCGTAGATCGGTACCTGCCGTGAGCCGTTAAGCAGCCCCTACAGCTATTGATTCCGCTAAGAAGGAGACCGTGAGGTTCAGAAACAGTCTTGAGAAGCATGGTTTGGGTAAGCCCCTTGTGCCTAGACCTGATCGTTGGACCATGGCTGAGTTGGTATGTGTCAAGGATCTGCCGCTTACTGCCAACGAACCTCTTCAGTGGCTTAGTTCTACTTCGGATCATTTGTTTTTCATTTTCAGTATTGCGACAGTACATAGGGGCTGAAATGCTCTGTTGTTTATAACGCCTCTGGGCTGGTGCTCAGAGGTGGTCCCAGCGAATGGCAATCTCTTGGCAGGCAGTTTCAATTTCGGATAGCCTTGTTGTTACTGCTCGAGGGGCTGGGATGATTGCGCCTCGGAATACATCAATAGATAGGCATAGGTCGGGCCGTGGTTCATGCTCGCTTGCCGCGCTTTCTTGAAGCCAGCGATACAATAAGCTAGCCACGTATTGTGCACCCTGTTCCTTGAGCGCTCTTTCCGGTGTCTTGGCGTAGTGAAACTTCACCGCGCCGCAATATTGCTTCCCGCGTCGTGAGACGTGAAGCAAGAAATCCGGGCGGACGCTTACATCAACGCCGCTAAAAAATAGTTTGATTGCCTTCGCTGGCACCTTCCGATACTCATAGGTCGGCTGCTCTAGCGGGAGACGTCCAGCAAGCTGAAGAATCCGTTCAAGTGCGTCTGCTGTATTCTGACGGTCTGTAACTGCCCATCGACTTCCAGATACATCTGAGCGCATACGGTCAATTGCTGCGAGAAGAGGTTCGGCATGCTGGCCGTTGCTTTGCAAATAGGCGGCCAAAGGAGCCTGAGCCATTCTATACAGTGGGACTACCGCATTACTTGGGTATTTCTGAGCGCTGAGAATTCGTAGTCGACGTATTGGATTGGCCGTCACAAGAAACTCGCCGAGCTTGTTTGCTGAAATTTTGGGCATTGAAACCTTTTTCTGTGGATAAGATATGGAAAAGATAGAGGGATATCCACAAACGCTCAAGTTAGTTACACTAAATTGTCTATTTTTGGCCATTTAGTGTAATTGGAGGGGGTATGGCTCATCCGGCGATGGGGTTTGAGGAGATGACTATTTCGGAGCTTTCTAACGAGATTGGGGTTCGTCTGCGTGCGGAACGGATTCGAATGGGGCTAACACAAGCTGACATGGCTGATAAAGCTTTGCTACCAGTTCGGACCTATCGGAGGCTGGAGACAGCGGGAGTTGGATCAGTGAGGGTTCTGTTGTGCGCTCTTAAGGCGTGTAACCGACTCAAAGCACTTCAGATCTCACTGCCGCAACGCGAGCTTCCCAAAGTCAGAAACGCTCTCTCTATAGTGGAGCAGTCACGAGTGCGTCGTTCTCGATCTCAGTCTGATTCCCGCGGCTAATCGGTTTGAAAGGCAGGTGCCTTGTTAATCTCGACAATAATCTGTCTTGTTTATTTCAAAATCAATGAACTGAGTTGCTTGGTTTTCGGATTTCTCTGGCTGTCGTTGGTCAGAGGC
>SRSN01000044.1 GCA_004791645.1 Alcaligenaceae bacterium 429 | reverse complement strand
ATACTGGCTGGCGATGGGGGCGTTCATAAAATCTGGTGTGGCCTACAAGGCGAACAAGGATTGACTGAACGTCTTAGTTTAATTCATTCGCTGGTGTTCGGCTTGGCTAAGTGCGCGGATTGGCCGTTCTAGGGGTTAAAACGGGTCAAACTGTGGCTGCTTTACCATTTTTACTGTCAGTTCAGCCTGCGTCGTGAAAAGGCATGCAGGATGAGTAGCTTGTGCGTATAGGGCAAAGATGCGGCGGTTATTGCGGCCTTTATTACGACTGAGGTAACGATAGATCGCCCCAGCCCAGCATCGGAAACACCCACAGCAAGAAGGTGGTCATGATGATGTAGCGTAAACATTTACCTACAGCCATGTACGCTATACATGGGCCTAACGGTAAACGTAGCCAACCTGCGACGCTACATAAGGGATCACCAACCACGGGTAACCATGACAGCAATAATGCGGGAGGCCCCAGTTTATCTAACCAGCGTTGTACGGTTTGATGCCAGCGGCCTGTGCGTGCATTTTTCTGCTCTTCGTCGCCATTGGCTTGTGGGTGGTTCTCTTTCCAGGCCTCGTAGGCACGGTGTGCGCCGGCCCCCATCCAGTAGCTGACTACGCCGCCCAAGGTATTACCGATGGTAGCGATGACTACCGCAGGCCAAAACATATGGGGTGAAACGGTGACGTAAGCAAAAACGGCGGGCTCAGAGCCCAGTGGCAAAAGTGTGGCCGAAATAAAACTGACCATGAAAATGGCTGTCAGTCCTATCTCGGGTAACGCCAAAGTTTGTAGCAACCAGTTGATGGATGTTTGAAGCCATGCTTCCATAGGGGAATGAGTACCTTGTGTATAGCGTGCCACGGGCGCTGATTTTATGGCACTCTATGTTATCCTTTTTTTCTTCTTGTCTATTTTTATATCTGTCGCGGGGTTTCGGCAGTCAGTATTATGTCCAACGACTATCTTAAACGCATTCTAACTTCTAGAGTCTATGACGTGGTGCGAGAAACACCACTTGAGCATGCCCCTTTGGCATCGGCGCGGTTGAACAACCGAATTTTGCTCAAGCGAGAAGACCAGCTGGATGTGTTCAGCTTCAAGCTGCGCGGTGCGTACAACAAAATGGCTCACCTTACCCCTGCAGAGTTGAAGCGCGGCGTGATTGCGGCCTCAGCGGGTAATCATGCTCAAGGCGTTGCATACTCTGCCAAGCGCTTGGGCACGCGTGCTGTGATTGTGATGCCTGAGACCACCCCACAATTAAAAATCGATGGCGTGCGACGTTTCGGTGGTGAAGTTGTGCTGGCAGGCGAAAGCTATTCCGATGCTTACGCGCATGCACAAGAGCTGGAAAAGAAAGAAAAGCTCACCTTTGTGCACCCCTTTGATGATCCTTATGTGATCGCGGGGCAGGGCACTATTGGTATGGAAATTCTGCATCAACATCCAGGCCCTATAGATGCCGTATTTGTGCCTATTGGTGGTGGTGGTTTGATTTCGGGTGTGGCGGCTTACATCAAGCAATTGCGTCCTGAAATCAAAATTATTGGTGTACAGACAGAAGACTCCGCTGCAATGGCGCGTAGCGTCAAAGCTAACCGCAGACTGAACCTGACAGATGTGGGTTTGTTCTCAGACGGTACCGCGGTGAAACAAGTAGGTCAGGAGACCTTCCGTATCGCGCGTGAATATGTGGATGATTTCGTGTTGGTGGATACTGATGCCATCTGTGCGAGTATCAAAGATGTGTTCCAAGAAACACGCAGCGTGTTGGAGCCCGCCGGTGCGTTGGGCTTAGCCGGTTTGAAACGCTATGCACAAGAGCATAAGCTGAAAAATAAAACGCTGATTGCCATTACCTCTGGCGCGAATATGAACTTCGACCGTTTGCGCTTTGTGGCAGAACGTGCAGATGTTGGTTTGGCGCGTGAAGCGGTATTTGTATTGAGTTTGCCTGAAGAGCAGGGTAGTTTCCGTCGTTTGACCGAGTCATTGGGGGATCGCTCCGTGACCGAATTCAACTACCGTATCTCTGATGCTAAGGAAGCCCATGTGTTTGTGGGTTTGCAGATTCAATCAGAAGCCGATATTACCAAGCTGGAAAACCACTTTGTGCGCAAAGGTTTCCCAACGTTAAATCTGACCGATAACGAAATGGCTAAAACTCACATTCGTTATATGGTGGGTGGTAGATCGCCATTGGCTGAGCACGAAGAACTGTATCGCTTTGAGTTCCCTGAGCGTCCAGGTGCGTTGCGTCGCTTCCTAAGCAGCATGAACCCTGACTGGAACATCAGCTTGTTCCACTACCGTAACCAAGGTGATGACTATGGTCGTATTTTGGTGGGCTTGCAGGTGCCGCCAGCCGATAAACAAGCATTCAAAGAGTTTGTGAACGCGTTGGGTTACCCACACTGGCGTGAGACGCACAACCCTGTGTATAAGATGTTCTTGTAAGAATTTCGTCTATACGGCACAACGAAAAATGCACCCACTAGGGTGCATTTTTTTTATAGGGTGCGTACACGTAGCGGAGCAAACCGCAGTGTAAACATGCTTCCCGTACCGAACTGGCTTTGAATCAAAAGTTCGGCGTTGTGGCGCATGGCTACATGGCGAGTGATGGCTAAGCCTAGGCCTGTGCCACCAGTGGCTCTGGAGCGGCCTTTGTCGGCGCGGTAGAAGCGCTCGGTTAGGCGGGGAATGTCTTGTGGTGCAATGCCTATGCCAGTGTCTTGCACTGAATAACAGGCGCCACCATCTTCAGTGCTGTACCAACTGACGGTGATCGTGCCATCTTTAGGGGTGTAGCGTATGGCGTTAGTCAGCAGGTTGGAAATGGCAGAGGTTAATTCGTTTTCAGAGCCCACAATGCACAAGGCTGGGTCTATGTTTTCGACGAACTGGTGTTGCCCGTTGGAAAGCGCTTTGGCTTGTTCCAAGGCGTGTTGAATAATCAAGCTAACGCGTACGGGTCTACCTTCTGTAGGGGGCGAGGATTCCAGCGTCGATAGAGTAAGCAAGTCGGCCACAATAGCCTGCATATGCTGCGCTTGTTCGAACATCATTTGTTCGTAGCGCTCTCGTTGTTCTACGCTGAAACTGTCCGCAGGGTGTTCGCGTAAGGTTTCTAAGAAACCAAATAGCACCGTCAGCGGGGTACGCAATTCATGCGACACATTAGCGACGAAGTCTTTGCGGGTGGTTTCCAGTTTTTCTACTTGGGTGACATCACGGGTCACCATCAAGAATTGGCCAAATCCATACGGGCTAAGCTGTATAAGCAGAGATTTATCCAAACCGGCTTGCTCGGTATGCAGCAGCAGCGGGCTATCCCACTTATTCTGACTCACGTATTGTGTGAATTCCGGTGCACGCAGAATATTGAAAATGCTGTGGTGCATGTCGGTATCTAGGTTCAAACCTAGATGCTCTGCGGCAGTTTGGTTGCACCACTGTAGCCCCATGCTTTCATCTAAAGTGATCGCACCATCAGGTAGGGCTTCTGCCGCAAGCATAATGGCTTCGATGCCACGATTTAGCGACGCGATTTGCTCACGGTCAGCTTTGAGCTGTCTGTAGACCGGAGCGAGAATCTCATCCCATGGCCCAATAGAGACTGGTGGAGGTTGATGCAAGTCACGCACCCAACCTCGTATTTTTTGTAATTGCATGCCGCTGATTAACACCATCAACAGCAGACCTAGGGCAAAAACGGCCCAGCCTATGGTGCTGCCTAGCCAAGAACCTAATAACACGGCCAAGATGGCCCAAGCAGCAATGGAATAAAGGGTTTTGTTCATGATTTGCCGGAGCTGGCAGAAAGCACGGCAGAAAAGCGGTAGCCAGCACCACGTACGGTTTCAATGTGCGCATCGTGACCGCTAGGTTCCAGTGCTTTACGCAGGCGACGTATATGTACGTCTACGGTGCGTTCTTCCACAAATACGTGGTCACCCCATACTTGATCCAGCAACTGGGTGCGAGAGAAAACGCGTTCAGTGTGAGTCATGAAGAAGTGCAGCAGTCTAAACTCTGTAGGTCCGATATTCAGTACCTGCTCACTACCTGTTACGCGGTGTGTGGCAGGGTCCAGTTGCAGAGAGCCTATCTGGATCAGGTCATCAGTAAGCTGAGGTGCGCGACGGCGCAGTACAGCTTTGATGCGGGCCAAGAGTTCTTTGGGAGAGAAGGGTTTGGTGATGTAGTCATCCGCACCGGCTTCTAGACCTTCTACCTTATCCAGCTCAGCGCCTTTTGCGGTGAGCATAATAACAGGAATTTCACGGGTGCGTTCATCTGTGCGTAGCTTACGAGCCAGACTAATACCAGAAGCACCAGGTAGCATCCAATCTAGTAGAATTAGATCAGGCAATTCGGCATTAATCAGAGTTTGTGCTTGCTCTGCATCGGCTGCGCGTAGCACTTTGTGGCCTGCAAAACTCAAGTTAACAGCAATCAGTTCTTGGATCGCCGGCTCGTCTTCAACAACAAGAATAGTCGTACTCATACTCTTCATTCCAAACAGTGGTTTGCACGCATATAACGTGAATCATAGCCCATATGATATGGCGTCTATATTTCAGGTTTGTGACGAAAACCAGAGTCTATGAACTGAATGGGCTTTTACGGCTTTTCTTGGTAGCGAAGTAACGCCAAAAGCGCTTTTTGAGGTACGATACGCATCATGGAAAAAAATCACCAAACCCCTCCAAACGAAAGCACTACGCATTTCGGATTTCAGACGGTACGCGAAGCTGAAAAGGCTTCACGCGTTGCCGAGGTATTTCACTCCGTAGCCACTAAATACGACGTCATGAACGATTTGATGTCTGGCGGCTTGCACCGTATATGGAAGCATTTCACGGTGGGCAGAGCCGATGTGCGCCCGGGGATGAAAGTACTGGATATCGCTGGGGGTACAGGTGATATTGCTAAAGCATTGGCCAAAAAAGCAGGCCCTTCTGGCGAAGTGTGGTTAACGGATATCAACAGTTCTATGCTGGGGGTTGGCCGCGATCGCATGTTGGATAACGGGTTGGTGTTACCCGTTGCGGTCTGTGATGCCGAGTTCCTGCCTTTCCCATCGGGCTACTTTGATCGTGTGACGGTGGCTTTTGGCCTACGTAATATGACACACAAAGACAAAGCTTTGGCTGAAATGCGTCGCGTGTTGAAACCCGGTGGCAAGCTGCTGGTGTTGGAGTTCTCGCGTATTGCTAAGCCGCTAGAAAAAGCTTACGACTGGTACTCGTTTAATATCCTGCCTAAAGTAGGTCAGGTTGTGGCGAACGATGCAGAAAGCTACCGCTACTTGGCAGAATCTATTCGTATGCACCCCGACCAAGATACCTTGGCTGAAATGATGCGTTCGGTGGGTTTGGAGCGTGTGCAGTATTTCAATCTGACAGCCGGCATCGCTGCGCTGCACGAAGGCGTACGTCTAGAGTAAGACGTACCCGATACGTCTTAACTGCTTAGCCACACGCTAGCATCTAAACTGGCTTTAGAGTCTGCAGGATTTAGCTCCGCAAAGCGGCGCATTTCCTGCATGGCAGCGTTCACAATAGTAGTGGTGAGCGATGCAATCACATCCGGGCGCCAACTGGCGACTAAGCTCATATCGGGCAAGCTGATATCGCACTTCAGCTCACAAAAACGTCCTTCCAAAAAGCCGCTACGATACGCCGCCAGCGGTACAGCCCCTACACCAATTCCCGCTTCCAATAAGTACATGCTTGCTGCAATAGAAGATACGTGGTGAATTTTGGTGTGCTGTAAGCCTTCTTGTTCCAGAATATTCAACAGCAGCAAATGTGGCTGAGAGTGTCTGGGGAAGGTAACTATAGAACTATTTTGCAGGATATCAGCCAGTTTGACTGGTTGCTGGGGCAACTGCGTACAAGCAATAATCCAGCCCATTTTCATGGTCCCTACGGGGGCGTTATGTACTCCCTCGGCGAGAATAGGGTCAGTCTGCAAGGCTACATCTATTAGTCCGCGCTTGAGCAGGTCATGCAAACGCATACTGGACTCTACCGTTAGCTCGATTTCAATTTCGGGGTGGTGTTCGTGCAGGGTGCTGATAAATGAGGTAAACCAGGTGTGCACCACAGAATCAATAATGCCTAGTCTGACACGACCACGCACAGTAACTGGCGCTTTAAGCTCTTTAAGCAACTCTTGTTCCAAATGCAGCATCTGTTTGGAATAGCCCAGTAGCTTCTGCCCCGCAGACGTTAACAGTAAACCGCGTTTGCCACGCTCAAAGAGTTGTTGCTCTAGATCGCTTTCTAACGAGGCTATGCGGCTGGAAATAGCCGCTTGGGTGAGGTGTAGCTTATTGGCGGCGGCTTTAAAGCTGCCTAGCTTGGCGATCCAGATAAACGTTTCTAGAAAACGTAGATTCATGGTGGTGCGGCACTGAAGTAATAGATAAAGTTCTATTGTACGAAGTTGTAGGTGTTACAGGGGTTTCTTTACGTAGCGAGCACGGTGGTGAGCGGTTAAAAAATAAGGGGGAAAGCTGTGTGAGCTTTCCCCCCTTATGCGGTGTAGCTATCAGCAGAAATTAGCTGATGCGCATACCTGGTGTGGCGCCACTGTGTGGTTCCAGAATAAACAGACCGTTGTTCACGTTGCTGTCATTGTGGCTGGCTGCTAATACCATGCCTTCGGACACGCCAAAACGCATTTTTCTAGGGGCTAAGTTAGCCACTACCACGGTTAGCTTGCCAATCAGATCTTCGGGTTTGTAGGCAGATTTAATGCCGGAGAAAATCTGACGGTGGCGGCCTTCGTCTAAGTCTAGAGTTAGACACAGTAGTTTGTCAGAGCCTTCTACTTCGGTGCAGTTCACAATCTTGGCTACACGCAGATCGATTTTGCCGAAATCTTTGATATCAATAGTGTCAGCAATGACTTCGCCACCAGGTTCTACGATTGGCGCCTCAGGAGGGGCCAACAGTTCGTCCAGTTTGGTGGGTTCTACGCGTTGCAGCAAGTGTTTGAATGCGGCAATACGTGTAGGCAGTTCTGCTGCATCGGTCCATACAAAGTCGCGGTCCATTTCCAGCAGTTCGCGGGCCACTTTTTGGCTTAGCTGCGGCAAGATTGGGGACAGCATCACAGACAAAGCTTTGAAACCAGCCAAGGCGCGCGAGCAGATGTCTTGCAATTCAGCTTTCTGCTCTACAGACGCTTCAGCAATACCTTTGGCCAACAACCATGGCTTGGCGTTATCAAAGGCTTGGTTGATTTGGTCAGCCAAGGCCATGATTTGACGCACAGCACGGCCGTATTCACGACGCTCTAGGTCGGCGCGAATGGTGTCGGCCACAGCGGCGAAGTTGGCTTGCATTTCAGTGGTGTCACCCACGTAAGCCAATTGGCCATCAAAATGCTTACTAATGAAGCTTGCAGCACGGCTAGCAATGTTGACGTATTTGCCCACCAAGTCGCTGTTTACACGCGCGATGAAGTCATCTGGGTTGAAATCCATGTCTTCAACGTGAGAGTTCAGTTTGGCGGCGATGTAATAACGCATCCACTCGGCGTCCATGCCTATATCCAAGTAACGCAGTGGCGAAATACCTGTGCCACGGCTCTTGGACATTTTCTCGCCGCTAACGGTAATGAAGCCGTGTACGTTCAAGGAATCTGGTGTTTTACGACCAGAGAATTTCAACATAGCAGGCCAGAACAATGCGTGGAAGTACACAATGTCTTTACCAATGAAGTGCACCTGTTCGGTGTCGCCATTGGGATCCATCAAGGCATCAAAGTCCATGCCTTTGACTTCGCAGTAGGATTTCAGCGAGGCCAAGTAGCCTACTGGCGCATCCAGCCATACGTAGAAGTATTTGCCGGGAGCATCAGGAATAGGTGTGCCGAAGTAGGGCTCATCACGCGAGATGTCCCAGTCATTCAGATTGCTTTCACCGTCGTCATCTTTACCTAACCACTCACGGGTTTTACCCAGCACTTCGGATTGCAGGCGTGGATTGCCGTGACGGTCTACACCGGTGGTCCATTCTTTCAAGAAGGCCACACATTTAGGGTCAGACAGACGGAAGAAGAAGTGTTCTGAACTACGCATTACAGGCGTAGCATTAGTCAGAGTGGAGTATGGGTTGATCAGGTCGGTAGGGGAGTATACCGAGCTACATACTTCACAGGAGTCACCGTACTGATCTTTAGCTTTACAGGAAGGGCATTCGCCTTTGATGTAGCGATCAGGCAGGAACATACCTTTAACTGGGTCATAGAACTGTTCAATAGTGCGGGTTTCAATGAAACCTGCAGCCTTTAGCTCTTTATAGATGCTTTGTGACAGCTCTTTGTTCTCTGGCGAGTTGGTACGATGCCAGTGATCAAATTTGATATGAAACCCGTTTAGGTAGTGAGGACGCTCGGACGCAATACGCTCAACCAGTTGGTCAGGCGTAATGCCTTCGGCCTCTGCTTTAAGCATGATGGGTGCGCCGTGCGCATCATCCGCCCCTACGAAGTGCACTGTGTGGCCCGACATTCGCATTGACCGGACCCAGATATCGGCTTGGATGTATTCCATGATATGGCCGATGTGAAAAGAACCATTGGCGTAGGGTAGGGCCGTTGTAACGAAAATCGTGCGTGACATATGCTTTATCTAGGGTTAAAGAAGGGTATACCCTCATGCTGATGAGGGAAGCCCAGAAAGGATAGCAGATGCTGTGGTAAAAATCTGCTAGTTGAGTTCGCGCATCTCTATGTCGCTGACGTTTTGTGGCTTGGGTGGTCGCGCCTTGTTTTGCTGACGCTCTTGGAAAGCTTGAGCAGGGTTTGGACGGCGGCGGTTTTGCCAGTAAGAGCGAATACCAAATGGACGGCCACTAATACGCGCAACTATATATAGGATGGCAATGGCTAAGGCTGTAGACGCCATGAAAATAACCGCCATAATCATGCCTATGACAGTCAGCATTGCGAATAGTACAGCTCGGAGTATTTGAGTAAATGTATTCATAGCATTAAGTATGACAGCTTTTGATGCAAAAAATTCCCTCGTTCCGCTATTTTTACAGTGGCGGTTGTTGTAGTGTTAGCACGTATCTGTGCAGGAAGATGATTAAATGAATGTAAACACAGTTGATGTGGTGAATGCGTTACGTAACGTAACGGATCCCTATACACGTAAAAAACTGGAAGTTAGCCCTGAAAGTTGCTGTGTCACGCTGAATGGGCAGGTGGCAGATATTGCATTGAACTTGGGTTACACCACCGACAGTAGTGGTCAGGAACAGTTCAAGGAACGCTTGGTTCCAGCATTGCAAAGCGTAGGAGTAACGTTGGGCAAACTTACTCTGGGGCTAAAAGTGCTGACACACGCAGTACAACCTGACTTACGTCCTATGGGTAACGTGCGCAATATTATTGCGGTGGCCTCGGGTAAAGGCGGCGTGGGTAAAAGTACGACTTCGGTGAACTTGGCGTTGGCACTACATATGCAAGGCGCACGCGTAGGGTTGCTGGATGCGGATATTTACGGCCCTAGCGTACCGACCATGTTGGGCCTAAGTGGCAAGCCGCAAATGACACCAGAAAACCTAATGAAGCCCATGATTGGCCATGGGTTGCAGGCAAATTCTATTGGCTTTTTGATCGATGACGATGCGCCGGCAATCTGGCGTGGTCCTATGGTCACCCAAGCGTTGCTGCAGTTGTTGACGCAAACAGCATGGGAGGATTTGGATTACCTGATCATCGATATGCCTCCGGGTACAGGTGATATCGCACTGACCTTGTCGCAGAAGGTGCCACTGACGGCAGCAGTCGTCGTGACCACGCCACAAGACATGGCGTTGATCGATGCCCGTAAAGGGTTGAAGATGTTTCAAAAGGTAGATGTACCAGTGCTTGGTGTGGTCGAAAACATGTCGGTGCACGTGTGTAGCCAATGCGGTCACGAAGAAGCAATTTTTGGTAAACATGGTGGCCGTGATATGGCAAGTCAGTACAATGTACCCTGGCTGGGGGCGCTGCCTTTGGCAATGAGTATTCGGGAGCAAACTGACTCGGGTTTACCTACCGTTTTGGCGGCGCCACAAAGTAGAGAAGCGGCGATTTATCATGAAATCGCCAGCCGCGTGGCTGCTAATGTCGCGGTACTACCCGTGGATATGTCGGCGCAACGTCCTAAGGTTGTGCCCCGAGCTTTATAAGATAATTCTGGTACAGGCGGGTTTTTATGGGTGTACGCACGGCGGGATGGATGCTCGCTCTGGCATGTAGTCAGAGCGTAAGCGCCGCAATGGTGCCTGAGGTAGTGATTGATCCTGGTGGTGTAGGCCCCGAAGCGTTACGCGTTATCCATGGTGCTGTGGAGGCCATCACCCGCCTGGCAGAAGACCAGGATTTATCTGAGATTTCACGTCTGCGCCGTAGAGCGCATGACGCCACAGTGTCCGCTTTGCAAACGCAAGGCTATTACGACTCCATCGTGACGGTGGAAATTGGTGAGATCGGCGAACAAGAAACGTGGGATATCTTGATCCAACCAGGTGTGCGTACCGTGGTGGACAAGGTAGACATCAAGCTAAGCGGACAAATTAACCAGCCCGAATTTGCGGTGCGGGTAGAAGGCTTGCGTGCCGACTTGCCGCTGAAAGTAGGGGATGTATTCCTCAACAACAAATGGTCCAGCGCGAAGCAAGACTTGCTGCTGGGCGTGAAAAGTAAAGATTTCTATTTCGCACGTTATGAACAAACACGTGCCGTGGTACATGCCGAAGAGGGCAAGGCTGATCTAGAGCTAGCTATACGTAGTGGCCCTAGAGTGCGTATGGGGCAGCTCTACACATCAGGCTTGAAACGTGTACCTGAAAGCCTAATCCAACGTTATGTGCGGTACACCCCCGGCGATCCTTACGATCAAGATAAGCTAGACGAATGGCAGCAAGCACTGCAAAACACCAGTTTCTTTATGGGGGCTTTTGTCACCATGGACGATACCTCGCCTAACCAGCGGGTACGTGCTGATGGTGAAGTGGAAATTCCGGTGAGTATTCGTGTGACCGAAGCGCCAGCGCGCCGTTTTACGGGCTCATTAGGTGCAGACAGCGATCACGGTGTACGCGCGGAAGGGTTGTACCGACAAAACGTGGTGTTTGGTTTGCCTGTGTGGACCGAAACGGGGATTGGGGTGGATAAAGACCGTCAGCGTTTCTTTACTGACGTTTACCTGCCACCTACCATTGGCGGTTACCAGAACAGTCTTGGGGTTCTGGTACAGCATGAAGACATTCAAGGTCTGGAAACTACACGTTTGGCGGGTGGCTGGAAGCTTAGTCATGAGCATAAAAGCCGCGCAGGTGTGGACTATAAAGTGCAGTGGAGCCTGATCGGATCGTGGGATGAAAACCGTATTGATGGTGTGGGCCGTTTTAAAACGCCTTCAGTAATCGGAACATGGCAGTGGTTGCGTCGCGATGTGGATAGCTTGTATGACCCCACATCCGGCAACTTGCTAGATCTGAACCTAGCGAGTGGTGTGAGTTTAAAGAATAAAAAACCGTTTTATCGCACCAGTTTGCGCGCTCAACAATGGTGGCCAGTTGGTAATAATGACGTGCTAACCATACGGGGAGAGGTAGGCAAGGTCTGGAAAGATACTGAGTATGTGCCGCCTGATTTTGGCTTCCGTACGGGGGGCGCGCGCAGCATCCGCGGTTATAGCTATCAAAGCATTGGTCGTCAGCAAGGTGATGCCACTGTAGGGGCGCCTGCATTAGCATTGGCCAGTGTTGAGTACACACATTATTTCACCAGCATGTTTGGTATGACTGCATTTGTGGATGTGGGTGATGCAGCAGAGTCCTTTGGTGATATGAAAGCCTACTTGGGCTACGGTTTGGGTGCTGCGGTCCGTACACCGGCAGGCCCTATTTATGTGGATCTGGCCTATGGTCAGCGTGACCACAAACTACGTCTACACTTTGCGCTGGGGATCGCGTTTTGAGCAAGCGAAGCAAAAAATCCTTCTGGTGGCGTTTGGTTTTTTGGGTAGGCCCCATCGTAGTGATGTTGCTGTTGATGATTTGCGGGTTCCTGTATTGGGCCGTGGCATCACAACCGGGAACACAATGGCTTTTACGTACAGCAGTGTCTTTTGTTGATGGTGAAGTGCGTGGAGTACGTGGTTCGTTGTGGGAAGGTGTGCAAATAGACAGTTTGGACATCAATATTCCGGGCACTAAAGTTGCTGCGCGAGATGCCAAGCTGCAGGTGTTATGGCCTGCGTTGCTACAACGCAAAGTGCATGTGCGCGAGTTGTCTGTGGGCGATTTGGCGGTAGCGCTAGAAACGCTACCCGACGAAGAGCCAGAACCGCCGTCTGACACGCCGTTTGAAATGCCCAGTTTGCCTGTGAATATTCAGGTGGATCAGTTGGCGTTAGGCACGCTAGATTTCAAACAAGATGGTATTGATCTGCCCATTACAGTGGGTGGTTTGACCGCGGCTGCCAGTTTAGAAGATGGGCGGGCCAGCGTATCGGTGCGTAGTCTGGATGTGATTTATGAGCAGATTCATGCTGCTATTCAGTTGCAAGCACGTAGCGAACAATTAGCAGCGCCGTGGCCAATACAGGCCGCTTTGAGTGTGAACGCCAGCACAGAACAGCATGATGCCGTGATTTGTGCGCAGCAGTACCTGCCAGGTTTGGCGGGTAAAACGCCTACAACAGAGTCTGCAGACGCGGCCGCGTGCGAGTTTGAGTTGCAAGCAGGGCTAGAAGGCTCGTTGCAAGGTATGAAAGTGAATGTGGATGGTAAAGGTCAGGGCGTAAGCCTTGAGGCCGCTGCCGATTTGCTGCCCGAAGCAGCCATGCCATTACGTCAAGCGCTAGTCAATTTGCAAATAGGCAGTGAGACTGAGTTGCAAGCCAAGTTAGATTGGTCTGATGACAATGGTACAGATCGCATACAAGGCACGGTGCACAGTAAAAATCTAGATGTAGCCGCTTTGTTGGCAGATGCATCATTGCCTGCTTTATTGAGCTTGGATGCTGATTACGATGTGCGTTTCAAGCCAGAAATGCAGTTAGATAATGCCAAGTTAAATTTAGCCGTGCATGATGGGTCACGTTGGAATGGTCAGCCGTTACGTGGCAAGGTGGCTGTTGAGGCGCAAGCGGGTACAGCGCCTAGCGGCATGCCTGAGTGGGCAGGCTACCAACTGGTAAATAGCGATATACAACTGAACTTGGGCCGCAATACCGTCACCTTGGCTGGTGGTTTTGGTAAGGCTACCGATGTCTTAAATCTGGATGTGGCTTTGCCTGCAGCAGAACAGATATTGGCCAGCTTAAGCAGCGTAGGGGCGGCTACTGTCAAAGGTCAGATTAAAGGCGGTATTGTTCAGCACAATTTGGCCTTGAAAGCGAAGTATGACTTAGGTGGTGATGCTTCTGGGCAAGAGTTAGGCCAAGGGCCTGTAGACGTAGATGTGGCGCTGGATGGCAACTTGAACTACGTTGCAGACCAACCCATACAGTGGCGTGCTGCGGTAGAGCGTTTGAAGGTAAATCACTCGGGGTTTGGTATTCAAACGCTGAGCAAATGGCCCTTGTTCTTGCAATTGCCAGAGGGCGAGCAGCCGTTGCAATTCAAGGCAGAAGCTACTCGCATACAAAGCTTCCTTAATGACCAACCGTGGGTGACGTTGGTGCACCAGTTGTCTGCTTTAGACGGCGAGAACTGGCAAACCGCAGGTGGTTTAGAGCCGTTTTCTATTTCCCCAGCGCGCTTAAAAGTGTTGCAGACCAAACTGGGTTTGGATAAAGAGTCAGAGCAGCGAGGTGGTGTGAAAGACATGCGAGCCAGCAGCCAAACTAATCGTTTGGAAGACTTGCGCATGGAGGCAGATTGGAACATTCGTTTCCAAGGTGCATTGGGCGGTCAAATTTCAGTGCGTCATTTGGCAGGCGATATCATGATCCCTGCTGAGCCCTCCTTCCCCTTGGGACTGACAGAATTAGGTCTGCAAGTGAATTTGGTGCCTACAGGCAGCGACAGTCGTGTGCAGGCTAGGTTAGCAATTAAAACCAACAAGATGGGCGAAGTGCTGGGGGATGTGAATGCGTTATTGCGCTTCACACCAGAACAAGGTTTTCATCTGCGTGACTCCGATTTGGTCAAAGCATCGGTAGAAGCCAATGTGGCAGACTTGGGGTGGACGAACTTGATTTTGGGCGATGCCATGGAGTTGCGTGGCCGCTTAAATGCGAAGTTAGACATGGAAATGCGTCCATCTGGGTATTTCTCCAGTCAGGGGCAGATCCAAGGTCGAGAATTGCGCGTGACTCGTTTGGATGATGGTATTCGTCTGATGGATGGCAGTTTAGACGCACGCATTGATGACCAACGTTTTATTCTGGATCAGTTGTATTTCCCGGCGGTACTGCGTGTAGAGCCTAAAGAGTGGCGTACTGCGACTTGGATTAGTGAAAATCCAGAAGCGAAGGGAGGTTTCTTGAAGGTCTCTGGCGAGTGGGATCTGGAAAACTCTACGGGTAAATTCCTGACAGAGCTATTCCGTTACCCCATCTTGCAGCGTGCTGATAGATATGCGATGGTGAGTGGTAATATCGAGGCCAATCTGGTGATGCCGCAAATTGCGCTTACTGGTAAGGTCATGGTAGATGCGGGTTGGTTTAACCTAGATATGCTGGGCGGCATTCCTACTATTGATAGCGATATCGTGGTGTTGCGAGCTGGCCAAACTATAGAGGATCAGCCACCACCAAGTACGACAGACCTCAGCATGAACGTGGAAGTCGATTTGGGTCCACGTTTCTACTTAACCGGCTATGGGGTGAACTCAGGTTTGGTGGGGCAACTGCGAGTCAGCATGTTTGATGGTCAGTTGAATGGTTTTGGTGCGTTGCGTACGCGTGGTGGTGCAATCGAACAATACGGCCAGCGCTTGCAACTGCGCCGAGGTTCTATCACCTTCCAAGGCGACATCACCAATCCCATTTTGGATATAGAAGCCTTGCGTACAGGGTTGGCTGTGCAGGCGGGTGTGAAGGTGGTGGGTACAGCGCGTAAACCACGTATTGACTTGGTATCGTACCCAGATGTTGATAACGTAGAGAAACTGTCGTGGCTGTTGTTCGGTCACGGTACCGATGATAACGGTAGCGATTTGGCGCTGTTATTCTCGGTAGGGGCTTCATTTATTGGTGGTGATGATACGGGTGAACCGTTCTACCGTAAGTTCGGTGTTGATGAAGTCACCATGAAGTCCGGTGAGTTAGGCAGTGCGGGTAGTATCTTGCCGGTAGAGAGCACCATTGGTGGCATTGATAGTGGTACCACCGATATGGAACGCCAATTCTTGCAGATCAGCAAACAGATAGGGTCTAACATTACCTTAAGTTTGCAGCAAGCACTGTCCGACACTGGAACGGTAGGTAGAGCCAGTTATCAGCTCACACGCAGACTGACTGCAGAACTGAATGTGGGTACGGTGAACGGCTTGGCGTTGGTGTACCGTTGGTTCTCTTCCACGGATTAAAGGTTATTCATGTTGTGATGCTGCATTTGTGCTGTAACAGCATAAAATAGCGCCTTACATCATAGAGGGAAATATGAGTATTAAAAGTGATCGTTGGATTCGTGAACAAGCTGAACAACATGGCATGATTGAGCCGTTTGAAGCAGGCCAAGTGCGTGCGATAAATGGCGAGAAAATCGTAAGCTACGGTACTAGTAGTTACGGTTACGATGTGCGTTGTGCCAACGAGTTCAAGATTTTCACCAACATTAACTCCACCATTGTGGACCCTAAAAACTTTGACGAGGGTTCGTTTGTGGATTTCGTGGGTGATGTATGCATTATTCCACCGAACTCTTTTGCATTAGCTCGTACCGTGGAGTATTTCCGTATTCCTCGTGATGTATTGACCATCTGCTTGGGTAAAAGCACTTATGCGCGTTGCGGTATTATCGTTAACGTCACACCACTGGAGCCCGAGTGGGAAGGTCACGTCACTTTAGAGTTTTCTAACACCACACCGCTGCCTGCGAAAATCTACGCTGGCGAAGGTTGTGCACAGATGCTCTTTATTGGTGGCGATCAAATTTGTGAAGTGTCGTACAAAGACCGTGGTGGTAAATACCAAGGTCAGCGTGGTGTAACCCTGCCTCGCACTTAGGAGCTGTGGCATGAAATTTCGTTTTCCTATCGTCATCATTGACGAAGATTATCGTTCCGAAAACGCCTCCGGCCTGGGCATTCGAGCATTAGCCGATGCCATAGAGGCCGAAGGGGTGGAAGTGTTAGGGGTCACCAGTTATGGTGACCTTAGTTCTTTTGCGCAGCAGCAGAGTCGTGCTAGCGCATTTATTCTCTCCATTGATGACGAAGAGTTCAGTGTGGACTCGCGGGAAGACGTCGCTGCAGTCATTCAGAATTTGCGGGAATTCATTGGCGAATTGCGTTTTCGCAATGAGGATATCCCTATTTATTTGTACGGTGAAACACGTACTTCGCAGCATATCCCTAATGATATCTTGCGCGAACTACATGGTTTCATCCACATGTTCGAAGATACGCCAGAGTTCGTAGCGCGCCACATTATCCGTGAGGCACGTGCGTACCTGGATAGCTTGGCACCACCGTTTTTCCGTGAGCTGGTGAAGTACGCTTCTGACGGTTCGTACTCGTGGCACTGCCCCGGTCACTCCGGCGGTGTAGCGTTCTTGAAAAGCCCTGTAGGTCAAATGTTCCACCAATTCTTTGGTGAAAACATGCTGCGTGCCGACGTGTGTAACGCGGTAGACGAATTGGGGCAGTTGTTGGATCACACAGGCCCTGTGGCCGAAGCCGAGCGTAATGCGGCGCGTATTTTCCATGCGGATCACTGCTTTTTCGTGACCAACGGTACGTCTACGTCTAACAAAATTGTGTGGCACGCGAACGTGGCCAACAATGACATCGTGGTGGTTGACCGTAACTGTCACAAATCCATTTTGCACGCGATCACCATGACGGGTGCTATCCCTGTGTTCTTGCGCCCAACGCGTAACCACTTGGGGATTATTGGTCCTATTCCTCTGGAAGAGTTCCACCCAGAGAGCATTCAGCGCAAAATCGAAGCTAATCCTTTTGCAAGCCTCGTTGCTGACAAACGCCCACGTATTTTGACTTTGACGCAAAGTACGTATGATGGCGTGATCTACAACGTAGAGATGATCAAAGAGACCTTAGGCTCTACGCTAGATACCTTGCACTTTGACGAAGCATGGTTGCCACACGCAGCATTCCACGAGTTCTATAGGGATATGCACGCGATTGGCCCAGGTCGTCCACGTAGCAAAGACACCATGATTTACGCGACGCACTCCACGCACAAGCTGTTGGCTGGTTTGTCGCAAGCATCACAAATTACGGTACAAGATGCAGAAGACCGTCCATTGGATCGCAACGTGTTTAACGAAGCGTACCTGATGCACACATCCACATCACCGCAGTACGCCATTATTGCGTCGTGTGATGTGGCTGCTGCGATGATGGAGCCTCCGGGTGGTACTGCCTTGGTTGAGGAAAGCATCAAAGAGGCTCTGGACTTCCGCCGCGCCATGCGTAAAGTGGATGCCGAGTACGGCGATGATGAGTGGTGGTTCAAGGTTTGGGGCCCCGATCACTTGGTTAGCGAAGACATTGGTACACGCGAAGACTGGTTGCTGGAGTCCGACGACGAATGGCACGGTTTTGGTGATTTGGCTGATGGCTTCAACATGCTGGATCCAATCAAAGCCACTGTGGTGACTCCGGGCTTGGATATTTCCGGTACGTTTGCAGACACAGGTATTCCGGCAGCATTGGTATCTAAATACTTGGCTGAGCACGGCGTGGTGGTCGAGAAAACCGGCTTGTACTCCTTCTTCATCTTGTTCACTATCGGTATTACTAAAGGCCGTTGGAACACGTTGTTGACCGCCTTGCAGCAGTTCAAAGACGACTACGATCGCAACCAACCGTTGTGGCGCATACTGCCTGACTTCTGCAAAGAGCATCCACGCTACGAGCGTTTTGGTCTGCGTGATTTGTGTCAGCACATTCACGAGGTGTACCGCAAGTACGACTTGGCACGTTTGACTACCGAGGTGTACTTGAGCGACATGGTTCCAGCCATGAAGCCATCAGACGCTTACGCCAAAATGGCGCACCGCGAAGTAGAGCGTGTAGGCATTGACGAGCTGGAAGGCCGCGTAACAGGTGTGCTGTTAACACCGTACCCACCCGGTATTCCTCTGTTGATTCCTGGCGAACGCTTTAACCGCATGATTGTGGATTACTTGAAGTTCGCGCGTGAGTTCAATGCCCAGTTCCCTGGCTTTGAAACCTACGTACACGGGTTGGCACAAGATACGGATGCGGATGGCAACTCCCGTTATTACGTGGATTGCATTCGCGAGTATTAATGGCTGCTCCTGTTTATGATGTAGCCGTCATCGGTGCCGGTGCTGCCGGCATGATGGCGGCCAGTGTGGCTGGTCAGCGTGGGTTGCGTGTGGTTTTAATTGATCATGCTACCAAGCTGGGTGAAAAAATCCGTATCTCGGGTGGTGGGCGCTGTAACTTCACCAACTTGGGCACTACACCAGCCAACTATATTTCTAAGAATCCGCATTTCTGTAGGTCGGCGCTATCGGCGTATACCCCTCAGGACTTTCTGCGGTTGCTCAAAGAGTACGGTATTGCTTGGCATGAGAAGCATAAGGGCCAGCTTTTTTGCGACGACTCGGCGGAAGACATCATTCAGATGCTGCGCCAAGAGTGCGAGAAAGGGCAGGTATCTTGGCGCATGCCGTGTGCAGTGGATGCCATAGATCAACAAGACAATGGGTTTGCTATACGTTCCAGTCACGGCACAATTGCGGCTAAGCAAGTGGTGATTGCTACGGGTGGTATGGCAATTCCGCAGTTGGGCGCGACCGACTTCGCTTTAAAACTGGCCCGCCAATTTGACCTGAAAGTTATAGAGCCTAGGCCTGCGTTGGTGCCGCTACAGTTCGATGGTGGTGAGTGGCAGCCCTTTGTGACGCTGAGCGGCATGTCGTCGCCTGTGCGCCTGAGTGTGCCTGCTGTGGCTAAGCCTAGAATGAAGTTTGACGAAGATCTGCTGTTTACCCACAGAGGCTTATCAGGCCCAGGTATTTTGCAAATCTCCAGCTACTGGGAACCGGGCGAAGCCTTAGCCATTGATTTGGCACCTGATACGGATATGGAAGCGCTGTTGTTGGAAGCCAAATCTGGCGGTAAGCAGCAGGTAGGTAATTTATTAAGCCAACATTGGCCCAAGCGATTGGTAGAGCATTGGTTACCTGCACATCCTCAGTTGCCTGAGGGGTTGTTGCAGCAGCGCGTGGCCGATGTGCCTGATAAGGTATTAAGGCAGCTAGCCGCGTCTATACATCGTTGGGAACTACAGCCTTCAGGTACTGCTGGCTACAAAAAAGCAGAAGTGATGCGCGGTGGTGTAGACACTGCCATGTTGGATCAGCGCAGTCTGCAGGTACGTTCTGTGCCGGGGTTGTATTTTATCGGTGAAGCCGTGGATGTCACGGGTTGGTTAGGCGGCTATAATTTTCAATGGGCTTGGGCATCAGGCGTGGCGTGTGGGCGAGCACTACAGCCAGCAGCATGACCTAAAGCATGCCGCATAAACACTACTATAGAGAAAAAGGAACAGCATGAATCTGCCTGGAGATCGCAAGTATGCGCCTACCCACGAATGGGTATTGGAAGACAACGGCCTATTGCAGGTAGGTATTACCGATCATGCCCAAGAGCAGTTGGGTGATTTGGTGTTTGTGGGTGATTTTGCTACGGGTAAAACCTTGTCAGCTGGTGAGACAGCGGGTGTGGTGGAGTCGGTTAAAGCAGCATCAGATATTTATGCACCCGTAGCGGGTGAAGTGGTGGAATTCAATACCGCGCTGTCTGATCAGCCTGAACTGTTGAATACCGAGCCATACCAAAGCTGGATCTTTAAACTGCGTCCACAAAATGTGGCTGATGTGCAGAGTCTGCTGAATGCGGATGAGTACGATGCCGTGAAAGATGATAACTAAGTTGTGCGATTGTGTTTGTTGAGCCAGTAGAAGGCTCAACACAAAATGCCGGTGGTGCTAACGGTATAGCCAGCGGTTAGTCACACTACCAATAAAAATCCCTACGTGCGTTATTGCCACGTAGGGGTTTTTTATGACAGTAGCTTTGGCACAGCGTGCGGCAGCTAACGTAGGTACACGCTACAAAGTAGGGCGTAACGAGTGTGTTAACGCTTGCGGGTGTAATGCACAAAATCGTAGCGGTAGCCGTTTTCTTCTGGCTGTGGGCTACGCGAAACCTCTTGCCATACAGCAGGGTCTAACTCGGGGAAGAAGGTATCACCCGGTACTTCTGCTTGTACTTCGGTGGCGTAGATGTCATCGGCAACGTCCAGGCCTTGAGTGAAAATCTGTTCGCCACCAATAATGCAGCAGTCCTCGGTGTCTTGGCAGGCTGCTAAGGC
>SRSN01000043.1 GCA_004791645.1 Alcaligenaceae bacterium 429 | reverse complement strand
CTGCGAGACAAGTGACCGATCAACCCCACGTTTAATTGACCAATAAGCTTCTTCTCTAGATGCTGGGTTTCTACTGCAAACTCGCTCAGATTAGACAGCAAACGACGCGCTAAATTGGTAAAACGCTCACCTTTGGCGGTAAGCCTAAAGCCGGTACGACCCCGTTCACAGAGCTTAAAGCCCAATCGCACCTCTAAGGTCGCTAACTGCGTACTGATGGTGGACTGACTAATACCCAAACGCTCCTGCGCCGCTGAAATACCATTGGCATCAACAATAGCCAAGAACACCCGTATCAGTCGTAAATCCAAATCTCTTACATTGACCAACATAGTAGAAACCCTAACATTGAAATCTTTACATTGATAAACATCAATGTATCAATTCACAGCTTCTCATGGTAGCCCCCTGCTCTACGATTTACTCTGGTAGCCATCACATTTGTTTTAATTTTTAGGAGTACCCGGTTATGACTACCTTCAATCAGCCTCTTAGCGGTAACGATATGCCACGCTCTGGCGGCATCGCCACCATGATGCGTCTGCCCTATGTGCAAAGTACAGAAGGTCTGGATGTAGCCTTCACTGGCATTCCGCTGGATATTGGTACGTCAAACCGTTCTGGCACACGTTTTGGTGCCAAAGCCATTCGCTTTGAGTCCTCATTGCTGCGCCCCTATAACATGGCTACGCGTGCCGCCCCTTTTGATAGTCTGCAAGTGGCTGACGTAGGCGATATCGCTATCAACCCTTACGACCTGAAAGACTCTGTACGTTTGATCGAAGAAGGCTACAGCAAACTGATTGAATCGGGCTGTAAGCTGATCGCCTTGGGCGGCGATCACACCATGACATTGCCTATCTTGCGCGCCATTAAAAAGAAATACGGCAAAGTAGGCTTGGTACACATCGATGCACACGCTGATGTAAACGACACCATGAATGGTGAAAAGATTGCTCACGGCACACCGTTTAGACGCGCTGCTGAAGAAGATCTGTTGGATTGCGATCGCGTGGTGCAAATTGGTTTGCGAGGCACAGGTTACGCCGCAGAAGACTTCGACTGGTGCACCAAACAAGGTTTCACCATTTACCAAGCACATGAATGCTGGCACCGCACTATGGAACCCATCATGGCCGAAGTACGCGCCCGCTTAGGTGATGGCCCCGTGTACTTCTCCTTTGATATTGACGGCATTGACCCTGCTTACGCCCCAGGCACTGGCACACCAGAAATTGGCGGTTTAACGGTTCCTCAAGCGTTGGAGATTGTGCGTGGTCTACGTGGCGTCAACCTAATCGGTGCTGACGTAGTAGAAGTTAGCCCACCTTACGACCAAAGCGGTACTACAGCGTTGCTGGGTGCTAACTTGGCCTACGAAATGCTGTGCGTGTTCCCCGGTGTGCATTACGCCACCAAATAATCTTTACTCCTGCATCAATAGAGCTATAACAAGGAGACAACTATGGAAGTCAGTATAGATCTGGGTGTCGTCATTCTTTATGCGCTGCTTATCCTGTCGTTTGGCTGGATAGGCATGCGTCGTATACAAAATAAAGACGACTTTTTAGTGGCGGGTAGAAACTTGGGTTCAGGCTTCTATACCGGCACCATGGCGGCCACCGTATTAGGTGGAGCCGCCACCATAGGCTCGGTACGCTTAGGCTACCTGTATGGTATCTCAGGGCTTTGGCTCTGTGCCACGCTAGGCTTAGGCATTATGGGCTTGAGCTGGTTGTTAGCTAAACCGTTGCTGCGTTTGCGTGTGTACACCGTGACTCAGGTACTAGAACGCTACTACAGCCCTGCTACCCGTAATGCCAGCGCCGTAATCATGCTGGTCTATGCCTTGATGATTGGTGTGACCTCCACCATTGCTACAGGCACCATTTTGGCCGTGATCTTTGATTTGCCTTTTATCACCGGCATTATTCTGGGCGGTGGTTTGGTCGTGCTGTACGCCACCATCGGCGGCATGTGGTCACTCACGCTGACTGACATGATTCAGTTCATCATCATGACGGTAGGCTTGGTATTCATCTTGCTACCTGCATCGGTGTACAACGCTGGCGGCTGGTCTGCCATGACACAGCAATTGCCAGATGCTTTTTTCTCGTTCAGCAACATCGGTTACGACACTATTCTGACCTATTTCCTCATCTACTTTTTAGGTGTGTTTATTGGTCAAGATATTTGGCAGCGTGTGTTTACTGCACGCAGCGAAAACGTTGCCAAACGTGCAGGTATGCTTAGCGGGTTGTACTGCATTTTGTACGGTATCGCCATGGCGGTAATTGGTATGGCAGCCAGACTGGTATTGCCTGAACTAGATGCCCCAGACACTGCCTTTGCCGCCATGATTAACGAAGTCTTGCCTGTAGGCTTGCGAGGCCTAGTGATTGCTGCCAGTTTGGCCGCATTGATGTCTACCGCGAGTGCTGGTCTGCTCGCAGCCTCTACAACAGTCGCCCAAGACTTGTGGCCACTGCTACGCGGCAAACATCACCGTGAAAGCGATTCTGTGACCTTAAACCGTGTATTCACTCTACTCTTCGGTTTACTGATGCTGGCAATCGCTCCTACCATTGGTGATGTGATTAGTGCTCTGACCATGGCCTACAACCTCCTGGTTGGCGGTATGTTGATTCCACTGATTGGTGGGATATTCTGGAAGCGTGCCACGACACGTGGTGCCATTGTGAGCATGGCAACGGGTGCAATTACAGCCTCGGTATTTATGCTTAAAGATGGCTTGCTCGCTAATACCCCTATCTATTTCAGTTTGAGCATCGGACTAATTACCTTTATTGTGTTTAGCCTGACAGACCCTAACCCGCGCCGTACCAACGTCGTGCCAACCCCTAGCCCTGTTTCTGGAGAATAATGATTATGCAAAGCTGTAGTGAATATCTGGTTCGACAATTGGAGCATTGGGGAGTTGAACAGGTATTTGGCATCCCCGGCGTGCATACCATTGAGTTGTATAGAGGGTTGGAAAGTAGCCGTGTTCGCCACGTCACCCCACGCCATGAACAAGGCGCAGGGTTCATGGCAGACGGCTACGCCCGGGCCACAGGCAAACCGGGGGTATGTTTTATTATCACCGGCCCCGGCATGAGCAATATTTTGACGGCAATGGGACAAGCCTTGGCAGACTCCATCCCCATGCTGGTGATTTCCAGCGTGGGGCGACGCGATACCTTAGGTAGCCAACAAGGTAGGCTGCACGAGCTCAGCTCGCAGCAAGCCTTGGTAAGCCAAGTAGCACGCTTTAGCCAAACCATTCTGGACCCACAGCAACTGCCCCATGCATTGGAACGCGCGATGGCCATCTTTAGCTCGGGCAAACCTGGCCCGGTGCACCTAGAGATTCCCATAGACTTACTCACCGCGCCACTCAACACAGCGGTACAAGCCTTGCCTACTTTCTATAAAGCTGGCCCGCACCCCGACGCCGTAGCCCACTGCGCACAACTGCTGCAAGCGGCCAAACAGCCTTTACTGTTAGTTGGTGGTGGTTGCGTGGACAGTGCTGACACTATTCAACGTTTGGCAGAAACGCTGAACGTTCCTACCGTCACAACCATCAATGCCAAAGGTGTATTACCAGGTAGCCTGCATCAGCCACATCCTTTAGATATAGGTGCCAACGCAGCCTTCCCTGCCGTTCGCAAACTCGCAGCACAGGCAGATGTCATTCTGGCATTGGGCACAGAGTTGGGCGAAACCGACTATGACGTGGTGTTTGATGACGGCTTTATCCTGCAAGGCAAGCTGATACGCGTTGATATAGATGCGTCACAATTAGTGGGTAACCAACGTCCTCATATCGCTTTAGTGTCTGATGCGGGAGAGTTTGCTCGCGCACTGCTCACGCATTTCCCTCAATCATTACCCAACGCTGGCGCTAGTGTCGTGGCCGAAGTACGGGCTGCGCTAGCACTAGAGTCTGATCCCGCTTTCACGCCTTTCTACCCTCTGTATAAAACGCTGGAACAGCACTTGCCTAACGCCACGTTAGTAGGCGACTCAACGGCTACTGTTTATGCAGGCAACCATATCTGCAACTTGCCTGCGGCGCGTCATTACTTTAATGCCTCCACGGGGTATGGCACGTTGGGCTACGCACTGCCTGCAGCCTTAGGCGCTAAGCTTGGGCGTCCTCATGGTCCTGTGGTTGCCTTGATGGGTGACGGCGGCATCATGTTCACCGTCGCCGAGTTAGCAACGATGGTGGATGAGCAGCTCAATGTTCTGGTACTGATCTGGAACAACACAGGCTACGACGAAATTCGTCGTGCCATGGATAAAGCTTCCGTCGCCAGAATAGGCGTGAACATTCCACCACCAGATTTCCAAGCACTTAGCCAAAGCATTGGTGCCGCCTACGAACATGTACAAAACCCTGCCCAGTTGTCTGAACAACTACAACACTGGCAGCAGGCTGCTCCGCTCATCATAGAAATCGACGCTCACGCGTGGATCGCAACGTTGTAAACCTTAGCTATGCTGACACTACAAAAGCACTTTATTCAAAATCAATGGGTAGATAGCGCATCCTCGGAAACGCTAAACCTCTATCACCCGGCAACGGGACAACTGCATGCGGTACTCACTCGTGGTGATGCCAGCGATGTAGATAAGGCCGTGCAAGCTGCTGCTACTGCCTTTAACTCGTGGAAAGCCTTGAGCGGCAACAAACGTGCTCAGTACCTGCTGACAATCGCCGACCAGCTGGAAGAACGCGCTGATATTCTGGCAGCCGATAGCGTACGTTTCTCTGGCAAACTACTAGCCGAAGCCTATCTAGACGTGGAAGACGCTGTGGCCTGCTTTAGATACTACGCTGAATTAGCTACGCAGTTGGATGCACAACAAGGCCAATTACGTGACATTCAAGCACCTGGTTTTCAAGCCCACTGTTATCACCAGCCCTTAGGCGTGGTTGCCCTGATTACGCCATGGAATTTCCCTCTGGTGACGGCGGCATGGAAACTTGCTCCCGCTCTAGCAGCCGGTTGTACGGTCGTTTGGAAGCCTTCAGAGCTGATTCCCTTACCTGAACAACACATTGCTTCCTGCGTCTTGGCTAGCGGTTTGCCTGCTGGTGTCCTGAATCTTGTGCATGGCGATGGCCTACATGTAGGTGCTCCACTCTGCGCACACCCTCTGGTCAATAAGATCTCATTCACAGGCAGCAATAAAGTGGGTGAGGAAGTGATGCGAGCGGCGGCGCAAGGTACGCGTCCCGTGTCGTTAGAACTGGGTGGCAAGTCCCCTATTATCGTGATGGCAGATAGCGATATTGAAAATGCCTGCGACTGGGTATGTAGTGGGATTTTCAGCAATAGCGGGCAAATGTGTTCGGCCACGTCACGGCTGTTGGTACATAGCAGTATTGCTCCGGCTTTGTACGCTGCGCTGAAACAGCGTGCCCATGACTTTGTGCTAGGTGATCCTGCTGTGCCTACTAGTACATTAGCACCGTTAATTAGTGCCACTCAGCAAAAACAGGTACAGGCATTTCAGAATCAAGGCTTACGGGATGGCATCGTAGACTTATTGGCCTCTGTACCTATTACGGTGCCTGAAGAAGGCTTCTACGTACGTCCTAGTATCTTTCTAAACGTGCCTAGTGAACACGATCTATGGCAAAAAGAAATCTTTGGGCCGGTTCTGTGCGTACAGGAATTTGATGAGGTCGATCAAGCTATTGATCTGGCTAACCAACAGCACTTCGGTTTGGCTGCAACGGTGATTTCCGCTGATCAAGAAAACGCACACAACATTGCCCAACAATTGGTCAGTGGCGTGACATGGATTAATAGCCATCAGTTTGTGCCCGCAGCAGGCTCTTGGGGCGGCTACAAACGTAGCGGCATAGGTAGAGAGCTAGGCCCATGGGGGCTAGCCGCCTACCAAAGCATTAGCCATATTTACAGCCCGGTGTAATGGGCTTTGTCCCATAAAAAAACCGCCTCGTTATGAGGCGGTTTTTTGTTATCTGCGCAAGCTACTACTTACCAACCTGCAGGCAAATACCCAAACAGTGACGCAATCGCATAGGCCGCGCTACATAGGTACAACACCACAATGCTGATTTGCAAAATAGGATGGGTAATCCAACCACATTGCCATGCAGGAGTGATGTCACCGCGTTTACGAGCACCGCGCAACATCAAAATAGGCATAATCGACAGCACCACGCCACTAAATGTACCTGCGATGTACAGCGCATTCACAAACGATACCAAACCACTGTATGCCATGATAAATGGCGGCAAGGTCACAATCATCAGTACGATAAAACGACGCTTAGCAGGTGCTCTGTCTTCTTCACCCAAGTTGAACTTGTCAAAAATATTTGTGAAGAAACTGCCACCCAATCCCCAATACGAGGTCAACATCGCGCACAGCGCGAAAATGTTAGCTGAGAAGAATGCCCACTCACCCAAGGCTTGGCCCCAGTTAATGGTGGCCACGTCAGAGATGTTGTCCAGACCGTTCAGAGTGATGACCGAAAACGGTACCAAAGACAGCAAGATGAAGGTAATCAACATACCTGTCATCACGGCCTTAGGCAGCTTCGCTGGTTTATCCGTAAAGCCTCGGGCCATTTCCGGCACGATGTACTGTGCAGAGAAACAAAATACCGCGACGTTAAACACGGGGATCATGTATTTCCACTCGCCATCCATCGCACGTGCGATGTCGGTGTACTCGTGTAACGCTGTGGCAATGATCAGTACTGTCAGCATGGTTACCATACCGATACTGATGTATTTTTCGCCTCTACCAATGGCTTTCAAGCCCAGGTACAACACCCCTGCAGCAGGAATGAAGAAAAGCACACTGCCCAACATGGGAGAAATACCCAACAAAGAGGCCAGCAATTTACCGCTACCATCCATGTAGGCAATCAAGGCACCCACCGAGTTCACGCATACGGATGCAAAAATCAGCCACGAGCCGAAATTACCCACGTAACGTTTAGCCAAGCCACTTAACTGCAAATGCGCTTTGGTGCGCAAGGTGGTTTCGGCGACATACAGCATAGTAATGGTGGTTAAACACCCTGCTAGAATCAGCCAAAACAACAATGGCATAAAACCAGATTTACGCGATGCATACGCGATAGACAAAACGCCAGCACCAATATTGGTACCTACGATCATTGCCACCCCTTCCCAGAAGGTTAGGGATTTACGTGTAGGAGCTGCCTCTACCGCCGACGATTCGGCAGCAGTTGCTACATTTGTAGACTGCATAACATACCCTCACGATCAGATTGAGCCCAATCAAGACCGATCGCTATCAAGCACGGAGGTTGTCCGTGTATCACTAGGAGAAAGTGCTCACACTACACAGATGCCACTCTGCGGTAGGTAAACAAACATAAATCGGTGGGTAAACACGCGCAAAGTGTTCCACACGATAGGCGAAAATCATCAGTAGCAGCTTGCGCAAAAAAGCCTAACTGAAATTTCGCGAGCAGAAATTATTGCCGCGTTTCGCGGGCAAATCAACGTTAACGAGGTACACAGCACCCATGTAACGCTATTTTTTAGACACCTATTACAGCGTTATATACTCAACTAACCATCTGATAAATAATGAAAAAATAGACTTAACCCTGTTTGCAGATAGGCCACCCTAGGGGTTTTCCCTAAAGACGGCCAAATCATTTAGGCAGCAGGTCTATTTAGACCTAAATGATCGCGCAATGTGCGACCTAGATACTCTTTACGGAATAATCCTCGCTTCTGCAGAATCGGTACTACCTGCTCGATGAAATCCTCGATACTGCTGGGCAATGCAGGTGGCATCAAGTTAAAGCCATCTGCCCCTTCATTGAGGAACCATTGCTCCATTTGGTCAGCAATCACATCAGGGGTACCCACCATGGTGCAGTGCCCGCCCCCAGCAGCTAAGCGGCCTAATAATTGGCGCACGGTGGGCTGCTCTTTCTCGATAATGCGCAGAATCGTGCCGTATCGCCCTTTAGGGCCCGTAAAGCTTTCTAAGGGTGGCAGATCAGGCACAGGAGCATCCAGCTCCCAGTCCATGCAGTCTTGCCCTACGAACATGCTTAATTGGCGTAATGACGCATCGGCAGGCAACAACACATCCAACTCACGCTGCTTGGCCAACACTTCCGCTTGGGTAGACGCAACGTATGTCACTAAACCCGGCATGATGGGCACATCCACAGTCCTACCTGCCGCTTTCACACGCTTTTTAATGTCGCGGTAATAGGCTTGCGAGGCGGCTAAGTCGTACGCCACAGCATAAATAGCTTCTGCTTCCAAAGCGGCCAAATTACGCCCTTGTTCAGATGCACCCGCTTGGAATAGCACCGGATGACCTTGCGGGGAACGTGGCAACGTCAATGGGCCATCCACCAAGAAATGATCGCCATGGTGGTTAATCTGGTGCACCAAGCTTTCATCGGCATACACGCCTGCTTTGTCTATTTTCAACGCCGCATCTGGCCAAGAATCCCATAAGCGTTTGGTAACCTCGATGAACTCGGCTGCTCGCGCATAACGCCATGCGTGATCGGGCATAGACTCATGACCATGATTACGTGCCTCGGCATCGTACATTGAGGTCACCACGTTCCAACCTATGCGTCCATTGGAAATATGATCCAACGACGACAGCATACGAGCCGCATGAAATGGCGTATAGAACGTGCTGGACACCGTCGTAATCAGCCCTACTCGCTCCGTCGCTACCGCCAATGCCGATAAGGTAGTCAGTGGCTCTACAAACCAACGAGGACCATCTGACACGCTATCGGTGTATTGGCCATCAGCAAAGAAAATCGCATCGAATTTACCGCGCTCCGCCAATTGCGCTAACGACTGGTAATAGCGGATATCACCCAGCTGGTCCACGCTAGAGTTAGGATGACGCCACGCTGCGCGGTGATGCCCGCAGCCATAAATAAACAGGTTTAAATGCAGTTGGCGCTTCATTAGTTCTTCACCATCCCGCCATCCACAATCAGGTTCTGTCCGCTGACTGCGCTAGACCATGGTGACGCAAAGAACAGTGCTGTTTCAGCAAATTCGCGCGGTGTAGTCACGCGGCGCAATGGTGTATTGGCCGCAATCAAATCAAACACTGCTTCGGGCGTGGCAGCAGACGCATCAGTAGTGCGCAGCAAGCCGCCAGAAATCATGTTAACCGTAACGCCTTTAGGGCCTAGATCGTTTGCTAGTGTACGCGTTAAGGACAGCAACGCCGCTTTTGCAGCAGTGTAATCGTGGTACGGCACCACAGGGTTTTGGAACAAGTTAGTACCAATATTCACCACGCGACCAAAACGCAGTTTTTCCATGCCAGGCAAACACGCCTGTACTGTATGTAAAGCGCCAGCCACGATGCCTTCCAACTGTTGCTGCATCTGCGCCCAGCTAATGGTGTCCGCATGGGGACGAGCATCTCCATTAAACGAAAACTGAGGCAACGCGTTGTTCACAATAGTGGTGACAGGCTGACCAAAATGCAGTGCGGCAGCCGCTACCATTGCTTTGACTTGCTTGGGGTCGCACACATCTGCTTGCCATGCCAATGCACTATCTGGGTACTCCTGCACCAAAGCACGCGCCGCTTCTGCGCTTTGGAAGTAGTTCACCACCACTTTGGCACCTTGCTCCAAGAAGGCTCTAGATAACTCAGCGCCCAAACCGCGAGCACCGCCAGTGACCAGCACAACTTGTTGATTCAAGGGAAGAGAAACAACTGCAGACATGAAAAAGCCTCCACTACGGCGCGAGGAGGCTATAGGCTTTATGACTAAAGCTAGAGACATCCCTACGCCAGCATTATCTGGTTCAGGTTATACGGGTATGATCTCAGCATCGCTGTTAGCGAAGCACCCCGCGTCAAGACTAGAAAGGTTAGCACACTCTAGTATTTACACAATACACCCCCGCATTATTTGACGAATAAAGCACCATCTACTAAGCTAGCTGCTGTTCCTAGGGGGGCCTTTTTGTAGGCTGAGATTCGGTTATACCGTAACCCTTTGAACCTGATCCGGGTAATGCCGGCGAAGGGAAGGATAATCACCTCGCACTCTTTCTGTGCCCTCTCCTATTCGCTTGCCTGCCGGTCCCTCCAGATGCTGGAGTCACTGTTACAGGAAGCTGTTTTCGTGTTGTTACCCTCTACTGCCACCCTCTTGTGGCTTATCGCTTTTGCAGCCGTCTTTGCATTAGCAGGTGTGCTCTATGCGCGCCATGCCCGTGAAAGTTTGGAAGATTTCGTGGTTGCACGAAATAGCCAAAGCTCAACGGCCACCATTCTTACCTTACTAGCATCGTCTTTAGGTGCATGGATTCTATTTTCTCCCGCTCAAGCTGCTACGTGGGGGGGGTTAGCCGCTGTCACCGGTTACGCCATTGGCTCTATGTCACCGCGTTTAGCAATGATCCCCTTGGGTCAACGTATGCGTGAACTGATCCCTGAAGGTCACACGCTTAGCGAGTTCGTGCTCAGCCGCTATGGCAAGCCCATGTATGCACTGACCTTACTTATTATGTTGTTCTACATTTTCATTGCCCTGACAGCGGAACTCACCGCGATGGCAAAGCTAGTACAACTCATCGCCCCCATACCGTTGTGGGTCACAGCAGGGATCGTGCTGGTCTCTACTCTGATCTACACCTCATACGGCGGCTTACGTGCCAGCATTTTCACCGACAAGGTACAAATGCTGATCATTGTTCCAGCGTTAGTGATTTTGGTGGCTTTTGGTTGGCAGGCTATTGGCGGCATTACGCCCACCGTCAATGCATTGCAACAAAGCGCCCCACAATTACTGTCATTCACTGACCCTATGGGGATTAAAGCTGGTTTAACCTTTTTTGTGGCTATTTTGCTGACTGGACTCTTCCATCAAGGCAACTGGCAACGGGTTTATTCCGCGAAAGACACACGCTCCATGCGGCGTGGTTTTCTGCTGGGCGGCTTATTAGTAGCCCCCTTCATTTTCGTCATGGGCTTATTTGGCTTGGCTTTCATGGCCTTCACACCTACCGGTGACAGCTCTGTAGCCCTGTTCAATGTGATTATGCCCGTGCTACCCACATGGTTCGTTATTGTGCTTATTCCTTTAGGTTTATCTTTAGTAATGAGCAGTGCCGACACCGCAATTAGTGCCATCGCGAGCATCATTGCTGTAGATTTGCAACGGTTACGTCCTAACACGCAAGCTCAAACTTTGAGACAACTATCACGTTGGCTGGTTATTGTGTTGATGGTTCCGGTTTTTATTGCGTCAGCGCAAGGATATAGCGTTTTATACCTTTTTCTTCTGGCTGATCTGTTATGCTCTGCCGCTGCTTTTCCAGTGTTTTACGGGCTTTATAGCCGAAAAATATCGGGTAAGACAGCCACCATTAGTACGCTATGCGGACTGGTTGCTGGACTCGTAGTTTTTCCGGCTCCAGGCGCTGCCATGGACTATCTTTTAGAATCATTTTTGCTTGCTGCTATGGTCCCCGTTGGAGTAACGTGGCTTATACTAAAGTCTATAAGTAGCAACCATCAATTTGATCTAGACAGTTTAAAGTTTAAAATCAGAGGTATTGATCGCAGTGCGGATCTAACATAACCGATCTGCACCTGACCAGTTGTGGCAAGGTGGTTGCTCAAGAGCGCGAATGCGAATTTTAGTACACCACCTTTTTAGACGTAGGGCTTCTCCGCCCTACGTCTTTTTTTCTCTCTGCTGCCTTAGGGCTTAGCCGCTGGTATATCCATTACCAACTCCACCCGCCTATTGCTTGCACGCCCTGTCGCAGAGGCGTTATCGGCGATGGGGCGTGTATCGGCGTAGCCTACTGCACGTAACCGATCCTTCGCCACACCATTGGCCTCGAAATAACGTACCACGCTACCTGCACGCGCCCCAGATAACTCCCAGTTAGATGGATAACGAGAGCTACGCATAGGAATGGAGTCCGTATGCCCTTCTACTGCAATAGGATAGATATTCTGGTTCAACACATGACTCAGCTTACGCAGCACGCCCATACCCGCCAAACTTAAATCGGCCTGACCGGATGGAAATAGAATTTCACTGTTGATCCTAAAGCTCACAGATTGGTCATTCAGCAGCACATCAATATCATCACCAAGCCCATCTAGACCTAAATCAGCCAAACTACGCCCCGGTTTACCGGAGTGCTCGCCATCGGCTGTCAATAAGCCACCGCTTCCTGCTCCACCCGTACCAGCACCACCCTCACCCACTGCACCGCCGCCTGTGGCCACTCCATTCGCCTGCACCGAGGCACTGCCCCCTGCCCCTGATCCTTTGCCGTCAGAACCGCTGGAATTGCCTGCAAACGCCAACATCACTAGCATCAGTACCAGTAGCAGAGTCATCATGTCTAAATAGGTCACAAACCATGCATCCTCATCTTCCTTGATGGGATTAGCGGTTTCATTCAACCAATCTTTAGTACTGCGTGGACCTTTATGATGGCCCTGTAGGCGTCTAGCTTGTTGCAGCTCGGCCTCTAGCGCCTTAGCACGCGCCGCCAGTTGATTAACGCTCAGTGAATCACCTTGACTCATGGGTACGCTCCTGACTATTCGTTATGCGATTCATCATTACTCTGCGTACTCATGACGTATATCGGAGTCGTTAATTTCATCTTGGTATTGCGCCATAAATGAATTCAACGTTTCGCGCATCACAGCAGGGCCTCGTTTCTGGCTCATCAGCGAGATGCCTTGCAGCACCATGTTCATCAGCACCACACGTTGCTCGGTACGACGCTCTAGCTTCACCGCCACAGGCTTGAATAGCAGGTTGGCAAACAACACACCATAAAACGTGGTCATCAAGGCCAATGCCATCTGCTGACCAATGGCCGTCATATCTCCATCGCCCAGCAAGAACATCAAGTTCACCAAACCAATGAGCGTACCCACCATACCGAAAGCTGGCGCATAGCTTGCCATCACTCTAAATAGCTGTGCCTCGGCATGCTCACGCGCACGCATACGGGAAATGCGCCACTGTAGTAATTCGATGATTTCTTCTTCAGGAGTCATATCAATGACCAGTTGCACGCCTGTTTTGAGAAATGGGTTGGACACGTTCTCCAACGCATTTTCTACAGCGCGTATATCACCCGCTATCCAAAGACGGGAAATGTTCACTAGCTCATCAATATCGTGTTGGGTGTACAGCTTTTCGTTACGCAAAACGGTGCCAATCAACCCAAAAATTCGCACCACTTCACTTAATGGATAGCTAATAAAGGTTGCTGCCAGCGTACCTATCAGCACGATGCCTAAGCTTGGCCAATCCAGAAACAGTGATGCATCTTCTGCCGAAAAGAACAACACAACGGCCAACAACAATACGCTGGCCACAATTCCTATCAGTGTGGAGGGATTCATAATACTCACCAAAGCAGCCCAAACAGAATGTTCAGGCAACAAGACAACCCTCTGGTATCGGCATTTGTTACGTTTAGTTTAGGTTTGCCGTCTGATTTGTATCAATGAATACTACAAAAACAACGAGTTACTGTGTCCACACACCAAGATTACTTTGGATGAATAACGGGCGCGGGCTGCTTCCCCAGCGTTGTACGTTGTGCTTTAAGACAAAGCCCACGGCGGCATCCAACCCCTCAAATACGGTGCTTTGTCTACCTACAGAGCCTACCTGTATACATGGACTACCACTGGCGTGGCATAGCTCGCTGTGTACCGCTGCATTACCCGCATACGACACGTCTATGTATACCTTAGCGATTTTCCCTACCTCGTTGTCATTCGCAACGGGGTATGCCATGACAGAATCCAAGCGCTCTATGCCAGGACTTACTGCTGAGTACGCACGTGCATCTTTTGCCCAACTGATTGCAGGCTGAACCAGCAGCGCTAAAACACTGATTACCAAAATTTTTCTAATCACAGCCTCTTTTAACGTAAAACCACTGTATGAAAAATCAGCTTTTTTCATTATATAAAACACCTTGTTACGTCACTTGAAGTTTTTTTCAAGTTTAGCTCGTAAGCTCCTAATTTAAATCAAAAAACTCTGCTATTATTGCTGCACCATACGCTCTACGCACAGACTGGCCATGACACTAAAAACATCTGCCCGCTTCCTCACCAAATTTCCAGCTTCTCTGGTTACATGCATTGGTTTAAGCCTAAGCTCTGTTGCAGTCTTGGCGGAAACAGCAATGAACCCAGCGAACAGCTTGGTTTACAACCAGCCCTACTTGAGTTTCCAGCAAAATTTACGCCCAGTAGGGATGGCCCCTGCTGAGCTCCCATCTATTTTACCCTTGAGCCAAAGCAAATCAGCCGCATTGCATTCTGAAATTGCGCTGGTACAAGACTTGGAAAGCTCTACGATTCTGTACGAGAAAAACAGCGAAGAAATTCGCCCCATCGCTTCGATTACCAAACTCATGACCGCATTGATCGTGGCTGAGTCTGGTCAAGATATGGATGAGATGCTGGAAATTTCTCGCGAAGACGTAGACACCCTCAAAAACTCTAGCTCTCGTTTGGCTATTGGTAGCAAACTTAGTCGTACTGACATGTTGCACTTGGCTCTCATGTCATCCGAGAACCGTGCTGCTAACTCGCTAGGTCGTCATTACCCTGGTGGCTTACCTGCATTTACGCGTGCCATGAACGACAAAGCTCGCGCACTGGGTATGCGTCAAACACATTTTGTTGAGCCTACAGGCTTGAATAGCCAGAACGTGTCTAGCCCGCAAGACTTAGTCAAGCTGCTACAAGCCACATCCCAACATCCTATTATTCATCGCTACACCACCAGCGAGCACTACTCTGTGCAACCTAGTCGTGGTCGCGAATTGCAGTTTAATAACACCAATAGACTGGTACAAAACGAGAAATGGGACATCCAAATCTCTAAAACTGGCTTTATCAATGAAGCTGGCGAATGCTTGGTCATGCTCACCAAAATTGATGGTCGTGATGTGGCTATCGTTTTGTTGAATGCGCAGGGTCGCTACTCTCGCATTGGTGATGCTGTGCGACTACGCAATTTGGTCGAAGGCAGTTCACAGCTAGCGATGCTCTAAGATGACGCTACAATAGTCGCATCACAGGCAGATCCCCTGCCTGTACTCCTGTGTTATTGCGACCATGAAAAAATTCTCCCTGTTATTTGCTTGGTTCTTTTCTGCAGCACTGTCCAGCACAGCTATTCAGGCACAAGAAACACCTACAGCCCTGCCTCCTCCTCAGTACCACGGTTCTATCGTGTATGTGACCGGTGGTATTGGTAGTGATGAAACAGCGGCATTCCGACGCGTACGTTCTAAGTACTCGCTAAGCTTGAATTTTTCTGCCCACACTAACGATGGCCGTGCTGCCTTTGTCAGCGATGTACAAGTCGTAGTGCGTGATCAAAATGACAGCAACACCGTACTGAATATCACCAGTGACGGCCCCTTCTGCCTGATCCAACTTCCTGCTGGCAGCTACACATTGCACAGCACCTATGAAGGCGTTACCCAAACCCGTAAGATCACGATTCAAGAAAATAAAAACACAGCACTTGATCTGAACTGGTCGGCAAAACCTTAACGCCATCCCGATTTCACACCTCTATAGCAAAACCATCATGAGCCAAACGCTTAAAACACGAATCAACGATGACATCAAATCCGCTATGCGCGCCCGCGAACAAGTGCGCCTAAGCACCCTGCGCTTTTTGCAGGCCGCGATCAAAAGTCGTGAAATTGATAGCCAAAGCGAATTAAATGACAGCGAAGTTCAGAGCATTATCGAAAAGCAAGTGAAACAACGCCGCGAATCCATCGTTGCGTTTGAACAAGCCAGCCGCACTGAACACGCCGAGAAAGAACAGGCCGAACTGCTGATTCTGCAAGAGTACCTGCCAGCCCAAGCTGACGAGCAAGAAATCCAAGCGGTTATTAAAGCCGTATTGGACGAAGCAACTGCCAAAGGCATTCAAGGCCCTGCACTGATGGGCGCTGTAATGACTGGTGTACGCACTAAATTGGCTGGTCGCGCAGACATGGCTGCCGTTGCCGCACAGGTAAAACAGTCTTTGCAAGCATGACCCAAGTAGTAGCTGCTCCACTAACGGGTGAGCACTTTGGCTTGCATATTCCATTTATGGAAGCCATTGGCTTGCTCTCGCTGACCTCTGATCACCAAAGCGCCGTCACTAGACTGCCGTGGCGTGAAGACAATACCAATAGCCGTGGTGATGTACACGGTGGTGCGTTAATGAGTGCGTTGGACTACACCTTAAGCGCTGCCGCTCGTGCGCATATTCCTGAATCAGGCATGGCAACCATTGAAATGTCTACGCAGTTTCTGAACCCGGCCAGAGGCGACATAGATTTCACTGCCACCTGCTTGCAGATCATTGATGAGATTGCGTATTGCACTGCAGAAGCCCGTGATGCCAAACAGCGTTTGGTGGCCACTGCCTCTGCCAGCTTCAAAGTAGTACGTAAACGAGACCGCAACACTCGCGTCTAAAACGCTGCAGCCCTGAGAAATCAGGGCTGCTGTGTTTTGCTACTGCTCTAAGCTGGAGTAGTCGGTATAGCCTCTGGGGCCATCCGAATAGAACGAACTGCTGTCAGCCTCGGACAAGGTGGCACGCTGTCTAAAGCGCTCAACCAAATCGGGGTTAGCGATAAACAAGCGACCAAAAGCAACCGCATCAGCACGCCCAGAACTCACCGTACGTTCTGCGCGCTCTAAGTCATAGCTTTCATTCACGATCAACAGCCCGCTGTATGCTTGACGCACTACAGCCGTGATATCTTGGCTGCCGTTCGCTTCACGGCAACACACAAACGCCACTTTACGACGCTCTAATTCTGCTGCCACATGCGTGTACAAACTTGCTGGCGCAGAGTCATGCATAGAATGCACTGTTCCGCGCGGCGATAAGTGCACACCCACTCTGCCATGCCCCCACACTTCGGCACACGCGTCTACGACTTCAAAAAGAAAACGACTACGGTTTGCGATGCTGCCGCCGTAGTCGTCTTGTCTGTGATTACTGCTATCGTTAAGGAATTGGTCAATCAGATAACCATTTGCCGCATGGATTTCTACACCATCAAAACCTGCCACCATGGCATTTTGCGCTGCATTTTTGAAATCCTTAACGATACCAGCAATTTCTTCTACGCTTAGAGCTCGTGGTACCACATATTCACGAGGTGGGCGCAGTAAGCTCACATTACCTCGGCACGCTATAGCGCTAGGTGCCACCGGCATTTGCCCGTTTAGTAGTTCAGGGTCAGAAACACGCCCCACATGCCACAGTTGCAAGAAGATCTTGCCCTCGCGTACATGTACTGCTTGCACAATGTTTTTCCACGCTTCTACTTGGGCGGAGCTCCAAATGCCCGGCGTGCGCAAATAGCCCACGCCTTGAGGTGAAACAGAAGTAGCTTCTGAAATAATCAAACCCGCACTGGATCGTTGGCAATAATAATTGCGCATTAGATCGCTAGGTACGCGAGCATCGGTAGCACGCGTACGCGTCATGGGGGCCATAACGATGCGATTTGACATCGTTAGGTCCCCTGCTTTACAAGCATCAAACAAACTTACCATTACAACACTGCCACCCACAGAGTAAAAATATCAGCTGTAGACATGATATCCGTAGTTTCCCGTATAAGGTTTTTTTACCAGAAATTGGAGTAGACTACCAATCTCTTATTCTAAATCTTTTCTAGAACCGCAACATTCAGGACAAAAAATGGCACAGTTCGCCGTCATCGGCCTGGGACGTTTTGGCTCCGCCGCATCGCTGGAGCTAACAAAAATGGGGCACGCCGTCCTTGGCGTAGATAATGACCCCAAATTGGTAGAGCGCTATGCCGACGATATTTCCCGCGCTGTTATCGTAGATGTAACCGACAAAGCAGCGCTGGAAGAGTTGGGCTTAGAAAACTACGATGCCGTGCTCATTGCTATTGGCGATGACGTGCAAGCCTGTCTGGTGTGCGTAGTGCACTTGAAATCCATGGGGCTGCAAAACATCTGGGTGAAGGCCGTATCTCATGCCCAGCACCTTATCTTGGGCAAGCTAGGTGTTCAACGCATTGTGCACCCAGAAGAAGAAATGGGTATACGCGTCGCACAAATGCTCAGCTACCCAATGGTAAACGATTATATCTCTCTAGGAAATGGAGAATTTATCGTTGAAATTATTGCCAGCGATAATTTAGAAGATGTAGCCATCAAATCCATTCTGCAAAACAAGCCGAATGTAGAGGTGTTACTGATCAAGCGACGTGGCCAAGTCACCATTCGGCCAGAACACGAGTTTCTACTAGAAGCCAAAGACGTGATTGTATTGTTTGGCCCATTAACGGCCTTGCGTACGATTGCGCCTAAATTGATCTAATGAAAATACGTCCCTCTCGCGACCGGTTTCCCTTTCAGGTAGATCGTCGCACCACCCTGAATGCCAGTCCTCCAGCAGTACTGGCATTAGGTTTTTTGTTGCTGATCTTACTTGGCTCTGTATTACTGTCTCTGCCGGTTTCCACCCAACGCCCCATAGGCTGGTTTGATGCCCTATTCATGGCAACATCAGCGGTGACCGTGAGCGGCCTAGCGGTAGTTGAGCCTGCCACCACGTTCACCACCACTGGCCAAGTCATCCTGACTATCTTGGTTCAGTTGGGCGGCTTAGGGATTATCACTTTTGCTGTGCTTGCCGCACAAAGCATACAAAAACGTATTAGCCTCAATCAGCAGGCATTGGCCTTAGAAGCCTTCAACCAAACCAACGTGGGGAAAATTCACCAAACGGCGTTGGCGGTAATCAAGATCTCGGCTGCCATACAGATCATTACCATTTTGATTCTAGGCCTTTGGTGGACACGTCATGATCCGTGGAGAGAAGCTTTCTACCAAGCCTACTTTCACGTGAGCATGGCGTTTAACAATGCCGGTATCTCGCTCTACGATCAAAGCTTGCGCAGCATGGTGCCCGACACCTTCAGCATTCTGACCTTATCGTTGATGATCATTCTGGGCGGTTTAGGCTTCCCGGTACTACTGGACATACTGCAAAAACGTCGTTGGACCAAACTGCAGCTATACACCCGTTTGATTCTGCTGGGCACCTTGGCGCTGAACGTCGTCGGCTTCTTAGCCATCTGGGCCTTTGAAGCCAATAACCCCGCCACCCTTGAACCTCTGCCTATAGGTGAACAAGCTACTGCTGCCTGGTTCCAAGCCATTGCTACTCGAACTGCCGGTTTCAGTACCATGAGCGTCGTCGATATGCACGACAGCTCTACCATGCTGATGATGATGTATATGTTCATTGGCGGCGGTTCGCTCAGTACCGCCAGCGGTATTAAGTTAGGGACCTTTATCGTTCTAGTGGCGGCCGTATTCTCGTACATACGTCACCGCGAAGAGGTGGTCATTGGTGGGCGCACCATCTCACCTGCCATTACACAAAAAGCCTTGGCCTTGGCTTTCATTACCAGCGTTTGGTTTGTGTTTGGCGTGATGTTTGTCACCATTTTTGATGGCCATCAACCCTTCCGCAGTGTGCTGTTTGAAGTCATGTCCGCCATCACCACGACTGGTATGGGTCACGGCATTACCCCTGAACTCACCAGACCAAGCCAAGCCATGTTGGCCGTGCTGATGTTCGTAGGTAGGCTAGGCCCGCTCACACTGGTCTATACCATTGCTAGACGTACACGTAGCCGCATCCGCTACCCAGAAACCCCCTTCCAAGTGGGTTAATACCTGCCCTAGCAAAAGCACCTATAAGCAGTCTACAATTCCTGATCAGGCCGCCCTCTTACGGGGGCGGTGCTTTTGAATGAATCACCACACAGGAAAAGGCTGATGAGCGCGCTATTATTTGATACAGAAACCACGGGCACACGCGCCCCGCAAGTCATTGAAGCCGCCTGGCTCAAACTGGATACGCCAGCTAACCTCACCATCTTGGAAGAGTTTGAGCAGCGCTACAAACCCAGCGAAGCCATCACCTTAGGCGCACTCGCTGTGCACCATATCTACGACGAAGAGCTGGCCTCCTGCCCTTCACACACTACTTTCCAATTACCTGCTGATACGCAATACATCATTGGGCACAACGTGGACTACGACTGGGAAGTCGCTGGCAAACCTGACGTTAAACGTATCTGCACCTTGGCGTTAAGCAAGCAGCTATTTCCGCAGCTAGACAGCCATAGCCAATCCGCGCTGATCTATTACATAGACAGAGACAACGCGCGTGAACGCCTAAAAAATGCGCACTCCGCATTAGCCGATGTACGCAACTGCCTAGACCTACTGCGCGCCCTGCTAAACGCGATGCCTACCCCCGTCAACAGTTGGGAAGAACTCTGGCGTTACTCTGAACAAGCCCGTGTACCAACCATCATGCCTTTTGGTAAACACCGCGGTATGCCTATTGCTGATCTACCACCCGACTATAAAGCATGGCTGCTGCGCCAAGACGGCCTAGACCCTTATGTCAAAATGGCGGTACAAGCCAATTTCTAGACAAAAAAATAGCCAGCAATTTGCTGGCTATTTTTATCACTACTGCGCGTCGCTCACACGGACTACGGCTTGCGAGTGGATAAAGGCAGAACGTAATTCTGTATTTG
>SRSN01000042.1 GCA_004791645.1 Alcaligenaceae bacterium 429 | reverse complement strand
GTATGTTTTTGTTTCTGTATAAATAAAGCTTTTTAATCAATGGCTTATATCGATCTTTTGGCTTTTTTTGATCATTTTCTGACGTTATGCTGAATGTGTTTTTGGTGTTGATGTTTGAGGTCTAAAAGACATGATAAGCATAAGTAAAGACTAGGAAATTTTAGCTTTTAGCCGCACGGGAATTGAAAGATATCCACTGTTTTTGAAATGTCAAGATGGAAATAACGAGGGGCTTGATCTTAGTCTATAGATTTGATCGTAGCTTCCACATCGATGATGCTGCCGCGCGAGGTTGGGTGGTTTTGCTGGTGCGCTAGCAGTTGGCTGGCAATATTAAAACATTCATCTATGTGCTTGTGACCGACTCGTCGCAACACGATATAGCTTAGGCTAGACGCTGCTACCGATCCTAGTACAGGAATATATTTACCACCGTATTTAGTAGCCAGGCTTTTCATGCCCATGCTTTGCAGCAAGCCTATAACGCGCTTGGGAGTGATGACTTTACCTAATAAACCTATGCTGAAGTTAGCGCCGCCAACAACCAGAATTTTCTTTAATTCAGGACTTAAGGCTTCTACTTGTTCGGCGCTTAAGCCAAATTTTTCATTAATTTTCGGCAGTATTTGCAGCAATAGGGCAACGTCGGTACTAACGTCTAATCCAGGTATGGGAACGACGGCAGCAGCGGCTGAGATCAAGGCACGTTGACTCACCAACCTACGGCAGTCAGCACGTATTTGTTCGAGTTCGGCAAGGGAAGTGGCGGCCATAAGAGTTCACTATATAAGGGCGCAGAAGGCCTGCACGTCTTAATAATGCTAGCAGAAATAGCTAGGTGATGGCGGTGGTTTTGTGGGGAGGGGTAGGGTGAGGCTGCCCCTCCCGTAGGGGATTAGCGTTGTACGCCCAATGCGTGCAAACACTGCTCTAAAGAGCGTTGTGCGGTTTGTGCGTAGAGCTGCTGTTCATCAATCACGCTTTGACCCAATTGGGATTCAAAGATTTCTTGATTGGACAGTTGAGCGTAGCTGCTGTTGCTACCATCACCCAAATTGGATTGGAAAATACCGGCTGCACTGACGGGTAAAAAGTCTTCGTACACAATGGGGGACAAACGTACGTCGCCATTTTGTATCAGTTGAGCAATAGAGGTATTGGCTTCGTAATTGCCTGCTTTAGCCAACCCTTGGGTAGTGGGCAGATAGTTGAAATACACCAAGTCGTTGTTGAACATCTGTTCCAACGTGTCGGGGAAGTTTTCAAAGTGCTTGTGCATCAGCTGGGTGTAGGTCTCTGCGTTGTGTTCGGCGGGTGCTTCACCTAGTTCAGCGCGTGCCGCGTTTAGCAGGCGGTCATAGAGCTCTCGGCCTTTATGGGTGACAGCAGCACCACGCTGTTCTATTTCACCAAAACGAGCCGTATGGCTGCCTTGCTCACTAGTGTCTTGATCAGAAAAACGCACGGGCTCATTTAAGGCTTTGAAGCTGGTTTGGCGCAGCAAAATAGGATGCTGGCGAGTAGGTGGGCCTTCAATCACGGCTTTGGGCGTAATACCGTACTTAGGCATGCTTTCTTGTACAGAGTCTATGTCTAAGGTGCGTGGCGTCAGGTGATTAATATGCGGGCCTTTGAAGGCCACCACGTCAGCTATCAGTCGGTGCTGGTCATGCAAGTCTTTGTATTGAGAACTGGATACGGTGGACTCGCCATGCCATCTGAATGTTTTAATCGCTTCATTCACAAAGCGAGTGGCGTCATCAGCGTTGAGGCCGCCGTCTTGTTCGCACTGGGCAATCAGTTTTAAGGCCTCAGGGCTGAAAATCTGACGATTAGCCAAAATAGCGCGGGCTTCTTCACGCAAGGCAGCATCTTCAATTAGCTCCAGGCGCAGCAACGAGGTGAATACGCGGAAAGGACTAACACGTAGTTCATCTTCGTGCAGTGCACGAAACGCTGTAGAGTGTACGGGGACGCCAGCAGGGGTTAAGTCGTAGTAGCCTACAGGGTGCATGCCCATGACGGCAAACAAACGGCCAATGGTGTGCAGCTCTTCAGGTGTACCAACGCGAATCGCGCCATGACGTTCTTCGTCCAAGCGTTCCAGTTCTTTAGCTTGTTGTAGGTTTTTATGCAGGTCTTGGTCTGCTTGTAAGGTGTTCTGGTTGATGTCAGCGACCAGTTCCATCAGCGTACCGTAGAGTGGTACTTCGTCTTTGTACATGGCAGACATGGCAGCAGAAAATTGCGCACGAATCTGGCTAGGGCTTACAAAATTAGAGGATGTCATACAAGCTACTCCTTTGCGTGATGACGGCATAGATCAATAGGAAATTAGTGACATTCAGCCAAGCATTCACCCAGAATGCTCAGGCCTTTATCCAGCAGTTCAGGCTCAATGGTCAGAGGAGCCAACAGACGAATCACGTGACGTGAGTCGCCGCTAGGCATCAACAGCAGACCGCGTTCGCGAGCGCGTTGCAGGACTTTTGCGAGTTCTTGTGTGCCGGGGCCACCTTGTGGGTTACGCAGTTCAATGCCGCGCATAGTGCCCACACCTGTGAGGCGTTTGATTACCGGTAACTTTTGGGCTTCCCAGTGCTGATAGTGTTTGAGCACGAGGTTTTCATAGGTGCTAGCCCACTGCTGCAATTGCTGCTCATCGCTGAGTTGCTGAATGATTTGCAATGCAGCGGCACAAGCAACAGCGTTGCCAGAGTAAGTGCCGCCCAAGCTGCCCGAGGGCATGCTTTGGAACAGCACAGAACGGCCCATCACTGCCCCTAAAGGCAAGCCACCAGCAATGCTTTTACCTAACAGCAATAGATCGGGTTCTACGCCTAATTGCTCAAATCCAAAGCGTTTACCGGTACGACCAAAGCCAGATTGCACTTCATCCCACACCAGCAAAATGCCGTGCTCATCACAGAACTGACGCAGGTAACGGGCAAACTCCGGATCTAACATCTGGAAGCCACCATCGCCTTGTACCGGCTCCGCAATAATGCAGGCGATGTCGTTTACATCTAGCTCTACTTTGATTAAGCGCTGCAAGGCTGAAATGGCGGTTGCGCTGTCAACGTTGCTGTCGTGGCTGGGGTAGGGGGTGTGATAGACAGGCCCAGGCAATGCACCTAAACCTTTTTTGTACGGGGCTACTTTGCCATTCAGGTTGAGTGCTGCCAACGTGCGGCCATGAAATGCGCCATCAAAGGCGACCACAGCGCTACGTTGGGTGTTGAAACGTGCAATTTTTAAGGCATTTTCAGTGGCTTCGGCGCCGCAGTTGGTGAGCATGCCCAAGTACGGTTCTTTACTAGGAATAAACGCAGCCAAGGCATCCATTAGTTGGCTGTAGGGCTGATGCGGGATGGCATTGAACGCTGAGTGCGTCATGCGTTGTGCTTGATCGATAATGGCTGCAACTACAGCAGGGTTGCAGTGCCCCAAGTTAAGCACGCCAATACCGCCGATAAAATCAATGTACTCGCGGCCTTCGCTATCCCACACACGGGCATTTTTGCCTGAGGTCAGCGTGATGGGATGAACAATAGACAGAGCAGGGCTGATGTGCGCGCTGGTTTGCATGGAAAATCCTTTGTGATGTTGTCTCGATATTCTTCTTGGGGTGCGAGCCTGTATCACAGCAAAAATCATGCAGTGCAGCAAACGAAAAAAAGGGAGTGTGTTATTCCTTTTTTTCGTGATCTTTAAGTTTCAAGTGTTGGGTGAGCCAGTTAATTAATTGGCGTATGCGAGGTTCATCTGCGGTATGTGCTTCGTAGGCGACATAGTAGGCCCCCAAACTAGGCAGTTCATGCTCCCACGGGCAGACCAATAATTGCTGCTGTAGTGCGTCCGCTGCCAAAAATTTGGGTACTAAGGCGATGCCATATCCGGCTAAGGCTGCTTGTATACAGGCAGACCATGTGGCGAAACGGGGGCCGTGGTAGCTGTGCTCTACAGGATCATTTTGATCGGAAAAGTAGAGTTCCCACGCATTGGGGCGTGAGTGGCATTGAATCAATCCGAAACGGGCTAGTTGCGAGGCCTGTCGTATGGTTTTTTTGCCTAACAGGCTAGGCTGGCAAACGGGAATCATGCCTTCTTCGAAAAGCTTAATGCATTCCAAATTTTCCCAGTTTCCATGCCCAAACAAAAAAGCGACATCAATGTTTTTTTGCGCCAAGCTAAAAGGTTGCAACGAGTCGTGCATATCTATCTGTATATGCGGATGCAGATCATGGAAATGCTTCAGCAACGGGATAAGCCAATGTGCGCCCAAGCTAGGGTGTGCGGCAATACTAAGCAGCTCACGCTCGTGGTCGTAAGACAGCATTTGCAGTGTGGATTGCTCTATATGCAGCAGTATTTTGCGGGCTTGTTCCAGATACAGCTGGCCAGCGGGAGATAGGCTTAGTCGTTTGCGCAGCCGCCTAAATAGTGGGGTTTGCAGCGTGTCTTCTAGCAAAGCTACCTGTTTGCTGACTGCGCTTTGTGTGAGGTGTAGTTCTTTGGCGGCATGGGTGAAACTTAGGTGCCTAGCAGCCGCTTCAAAACATTGCAGCGATGTTATGGAAGGGTACTGGTTACGGGAAAGGCCCTGAAAGCTCATGCTAAAACCTACACAAACAAAGAGTAGGGGTATTTTAGCCTGTGAAAGGCAGAGAGGGGAAAAGGCGCACGCAATAAAAAAACCAGCCCGCAGGCTGGTTAAGAGGAGGAGACCACCACAGAAAACCTGAAAGCTACAGTGCTTGATTTCATTATGGTTGTATTGGTTATAGCGTCAAGGAATAAATCCCATTAAGTTTTTGTAAATGAAAATGGTCAGTAACGAGAAACAGCTATATGATGGTTGTAAAGCTACTGTTTATCTGGCTTTGTGGATTTTTCTCGTAATTTATTAAATTGCTTTTTGTTACGATATAGCGGTATATAAAAGCGAACTTTTGCGTGTTTTTCACTAAAGGAGTGCAGCAATGGCTAAAAAAATACTGATGTTGTGCGGTGATTATTGCGAAGATTACGAAACGATGGTCCCGTTTCAGACATTGCAGGCAGTGGGGCATAGAGTAGATGCCGTATGTCCGGGTAAGAAAAAGGGTGAAAGCATCGCAACGGCGATTCACGATTTCGAAGGGGAACAAACCTATTCGGAAAAACGTGGCCATAACTTTGTACTGAATGCCGATTTTGATGCCATTCAGGCTTCTGATTACGATGCTTTAGTCATTCCTGGTGGGCGTGGGCCTGAATACTTGCGATTAAATCCGCAAGTGATTGCAATCGTGCAGCATTTCTTTGTAGAAGATAAGCCTGTGGCGGCTGTGTGCCACGGAGCGCAATTGCTTGCGGCGGCTAAAGTGCTTAATGGCCGTACATGTTCGGCGTACCCGGCGTGTCGCCCTGATGTAGAGCTTGCTGGAGGCCGTTACGCCGATATTGCGGTGAATGCGGCGATTACAGAAGGCAACTTGGTGACGGCACCGGCATGGCCGGCACACCCCGAATGGTTAGCGCAATTCTTGAAGTTGCTAGGTACTAAAATCACGCTATAAGCGATTAACGTATCAGCGAGTAAACGTAAAAAAAGCCCTGCTGTTTTTGCAGGGCTTTTTTGTGGGTGCAGCGTAAGGTTAAGCGCTTTGTGCTGGTTCTACCAACAACATAGATCCTTCAATACCGACTACACGTACCGGATCGCCTTCAGCAATAGGGGCGGAGCATAGCGCTGTGTAAAAGCTGTCATCTAGACGTACACGGCCTTGGCCTTGAGTAAAGGCTGTAATAGCCACAGCCTGACGCCCTACATAGCTGTGCAGGCCACTGTTTAATGAGCTTTGCTCTGGGCTGAGTTTACGTTTGCGGTGTAATCGCAGTCCTACCCAAACCGATAGACCAATGGCTATGGCTAGCACCAAGAATTGTAAGCCTAAAGGAGCCTCTGGCCACGCGCTCACGAATAGGCCCACGACCATAGCTGCTACGCCTATCCAGAGGATAAATACGCCTGGAATCAATGCCTCCAGAGCCATCAGCAAGCAGCCGATAATAAACCATGACCATGGGCTAGCGAACATGTTGGAGCCTTCTCTTAGGGTTTAGTGGTAGCGTTGGTGGACAGGTTTTTCAGTAGTTCACCAATACCGGCAACCGCGCCAGTTACGCCTGTGGCTTCCAGAGGCATCATCACCAGTTTGCTGTTATCGGCACTACCGATTTTTTCCAGCGCTTCCACGTATTTTAAGCCTAAGAAGTATTGCACGGCGTGCAGATTACCTTCGGCAATCGCAGCGGACACATCACGTGTTGCTTTCGCTTCAGCTTCGGCTTGGCGCTCACGTGCTTCAGCGATCAGGATGGCGGATTCACGTTCACCTTGAGCACGCAACACGGCAGCTTGTTTTTCACCTTCAGCTTGCAGAATCTCGGCTTCACGTTGGCCGTTAGCTTTAGTCACCAGTGCACGACGATGACGTTCAGCAGTCATTTGCAGATTCATAGCTTCTTGCAGTTCGGGTGACATGGCCAAATCGCGAATCTCGATACGCGTTACCTTCACACCCCACGGTGCGGTAGCAGAGTCTACAGCAGACAGCAGACGTTCGTTGATTTGTTCACGGTTGGACAGCATGTGATCCAGTTCCATGGAGCCCAATACCGAACGCAAGTTTGTGGTGGTCAGATTAATAATAGCGCGCTGCAAATTATCAACTTGGTAAGCGGCTTGGGCAGCATTATCAATACGATAGAACACCACACCATCAGCGGTAATGGAAACGTTATCGCGAGAAATAACGTTTTGAGTAGGTACATCCAGTACGGATTCCATCACGGAAAGTTTAGTGCCGATGCGATCAATAAACGGAACAATAAAGTTTAAGCCGGGGCTTAATGTGCGGGTGTAGCGGCCAAAACGTTCTAGTGTCCACTGTCTACCTTGAGGGATAACTTTGATCCCAGCACCTATTACTACTACCGCTAGAATGACTAAAACGACAGTAAAATCAAAAAAACCACCTAACATATGAGAAATCCCATTTAAAGTACAGTAAATTGCTATAAATAGATTTTAGCGTATTGCGCGAGGAAGTTTTTATGCTTGAGATGGTAATTGAAACTCGGTTACACAATATAGGGGCATTTGACGTAGGCAGAGTATTGCCTTTCCGCAAGCGTAGAATGGTGGGGCCGTTTATTTTCTTTGACCGTATGGGGCCGCAACATTTTGCTGCACCTATTACAACTGACGCAGACGTATTACCACACCCGCATACGGGTTTGGCTACTGTCACGTATTTGTTTGAAGGCACCATGACTCACCGCGATAGCTTGGGCGTGCAGCAGCAAATACGTCCGGGCGAGTTAAATTGGATGAGTGCAGGTTCGGGCATTAGCCATTCCGAACGCTTTGACGATATGCGTGCAACGGGCGGCAATTTGGATGGCATCCAAGCGTGGGTGGCATTGCCTAAAGAGTTTGAAGAAAGCGATCCTAGTTTTCAGCACTTTGATGAGCAGCAATTGCCTTTGCTAGAAGACGCCATGTTCCGTGGTCGTTTGATCGCTGGTAAAGCCTTTGGTTGTGAGGCTCCAGTCGATGTGTTTTCACCATTGTTTTATGTGGATTTGCAGGTAAAAGTAGGCGGGCGCATCCCGTTGCCTATGCCTTATACCGAGCGCGCCATATATGTGGCTAAAGGCTGTATTGAATACGGTGGCCATCGCTACGAATCTGGCCACATGCTGGTGTTTACACCGGGAGCAGATCCCGATGTACGTGCTGTAGGCGATGCAAGAGTCATGCTGCTGGGTGGTGAATCAGTGGGTGAGCGATTCATGTGGTGGAACTTTGTGGCGTCCAGCAAAGAGCGCCTAGAACAAGCTAAGGCAGACTGGCAGTCGGGGCGCATTGCTTTGCCCCCTACGGATAACGATGCGTTTATCCCGCTGCCTGAACAATAAATTAGGTGTTAGCTGAGGTGGATTCGGCTTGTTGCTGGCGTATAAAACAGGGTTTGACCAGTAGTGTCAGTGTGATCGCCAGCACAGCCAACGACGAACAGAAACTAATCAATGCCGCATGCATACCAAAATGATCAGCAATATAGCCTATGGCTAGCATAGGCAAGATCGCACCTAAATAACCCATAATCAGATAGGTAGACATCAGCGCGGCACGTTGCTGAGGCTTGGCCACCAAACTGACCGTAGCCGTGCCCGAGGTTAGACACAAGCCATGACCTAAGGCTGTAGTTAGTACGCTCACAATAAACAACCACGACCAACCACTAAACAAGTTTGCCATGAGCAGTAAGCCACTGATGGCAATAAACAGCATGCCTTGCTGCATATTTTGCTTGGGCGATCGGTGACGCAGCATAAGCTGGAACGAGGCTGATAAAAACAAAATAATGCCAATAGACAAGCCACTCACTGCTGGGCCATGCCAAGGCACCATGCTTTGCATGAAGCTAGGGGCGAGTGAGGCAAATAAACTGAAAATAGAAAACGCAATAAAAGCGGAGCCACCTGCAATCAAGAATAGAGGGCGGCAGTTACCTTTAGGTAGTTCGATCTTGGGCAACGGTAGGCGCTTAGCTACATTCAGCCTAGCGGATTCTGGTGTGTTGTGGCGCAGAGAGAATAAGGCGTAGGTGGCCAAACAACCCATCAAAATAGATGGAATATAGCTGCTACGTAGTGGCGCAGGGAAAATCTGCGCAATCAAGCCACCTATAGCGGGGCCCATACCAAAACCAAAGGCCAGCATCAGGCTGGTGGTAGAGGCGGCGCGTTGCAAGTCTCGCGATGGACTAAGCTGCGTTAAACCAATAGAAGCGGAGGTCACAATGAGGCTGGAAGCCAAGCCAATCATGACACGGCTCACAATAAAGATGCTGAAGCTATTTGCTACAGCTGAAAGAGTTAACCCCAATGTCACTAATACTAGGCCACCACGCAAAATAGGCATGTAGCCGTATTGGTCGCTTAACTTACCTAGAAACAGCAAACTGCACAGTGCCGAGAACATATAAATCACGTAGACCAACGTGATGTCTCCGGTGCGTAAGCCCCACAGTTCTTGGTACAGCGGGTACAGCGGGCTGGCTAATGCCGTGCCCATTACGCCCACGAACATGGCGTAGCACACCCACGCATAGGGGTTGCGATGCAAATGTCGTGAAAAAACAGAATGCGGTTTAGCAGGTGGATGAGAATGTGACATGAGTGGAGTATTATGGCGGTGTTGCGCATCTGCCTATTCAGGCAAAACTTTCATAGAATACAACCGCCTACATTATGAAAATAATTCCGTTATCTGTGTCCTTGGCTTTGGCGCTAGGGGGCGCTGTGGCGTCAGCACAAACTTTGAAAGCTCCTCATTTTACGCCTGAATTGGGCGAGGGGGGGCTAGGCCTACGAGCCGTTGTGGCAGATTTCGGCCAGAACGTCGCTGTATTGGGCCGCCAATCAGAGCCTCCCTTTATCGTACAGTGTGACGATCCCGAGGCTATAGGCGCGGGTAGATGGTTAGATGCAAGGCGATGGGTATATGAGTTTGTAGAGCTGATATCAGCTGGGGCGAGTTGTACAGCGCAGACAAATCCGGTTTTTGTTGCAACACAAGATAGAAAGCTGTCACCGAACGTATCGTATTCGTTCAACTCAGGCGGGCCTAAGCTATTAAGCTCCAGACCTTACTACTATTCCGATATTAGTGAAGACCAGGCCGTGGTGATGCGCTTTGCTGCGCCGGTGGATCCTAAGGAGTTAGAACAACTGGGTGGCTGCGCGGTAGATGGTGTAGGGGAAATGATTCCTCTGAAAGTAATAGATGGCGAGCGCAGAACTGAACTGTTGAAAGCCGTGTTGTATGACTTTGATCCTGAGAACGATAGTGCAGCGGATCAGGTGGTGCAGTGCGCGCGATTGTTGCCCGCAGGGGCAGATGTCAAGTTTGTGGTGGAGGCAGGATTAGGCAGCGCGTTTGAAGGGCGTGAGCCAGTGCGCTACGCCGAGCCTATTTTATTGAACTTCCAAGTACGCCAACCGTTTTTGGGACGTATTACCTGCGAACGTAGTAATCCTGATGCGCCGTGTAATCCTTTGCTGCCTATACACGTCGTGTTTTCTTCCGTTGTGGAAGATGAGCTATTGAAGAAAGTGTATTTGGAAGGGGGCGGTAAACGTTGGGATCAGGCCAAGTCTGAAGACGACGACTACTACTATGGCAATACGCGTGTAGTGCGTTTTGAAGGGCCATTCCCTCCGGAAATCAGCGTTAAGGTCAATATTCCTGATGGCTTTGTGGACGACAGTGGTCGTACGCTAGAAAATGCACAAGCCATGAAAGACGCGACGGTGGCGCTAGCCATTTATCCGCCACTCTTGAAGTTTGCCTCTGGCAACTTCGGTATTGTGGAGCGTTTTGCTCATGCTGGTGTGCCGGGTGAGGAAGATAACTATCCTGCTGCGATACCGCTGACTATACGTGGTTTAGAAGCTGATTTCCAAGTGAATGAGTTGCAGCGTAGCGCTGGTAATGTCAAAGACTACGCCACTCAAGACGACCAAGAAGTGTTGCGTTGGCTATCTCGCTTGCGTAGGTTGTACGAAGGTAGAATGATGCTGCATCAGGTCGATAATATTTTGGCCGATAGGGAATGGACGTACAGCAATGGTGGTACTGAGGTAGACACACGTTCTATTTCTGTATTTGAGCGTTTGGGGGTAGAGACTAAAGAGCTCACCTTGCCGGGTGTGCCTGATCAAGGCGAAACACCGTTTGAGGTTATAGGGGTACCGTTGACTGAGCCGGGTTTCCACGTTTTGGAAGCAGGTTCCGAAAAACTGGGTGAGGCTTTCTTAGAAAATCCAGCCCCTATGTATGTGCGTACTAGCGCCTTGGTGACTAACTTGTCCGTACATATGAAGCATGGTCGCGACGACATGCTGGTATGGGTGACAACGTTAGATGATGCAAAACCCGTCGCTAACGCCGAAGTGCGCGTGCTGGATTGTGATGGCAGCGAACTGATGCGAGGTACCACGAATGCTGACGGTGTGTTTCATCGCGAAGCGACTGTACAAAAACAATATTGCCCTCGACTAGGTACAAGCGCGCTGTATGCGTCAGCGCGTATTCCTGCGGATCACCCACAAGCCTATGGCAAAGCAGATTTCTCTTTCGTTTTATCTGATTGGGATAGGGGGATTGAACCATGGCGTTTCAACGTCGCGGTAGGGTATAGCGAGAACAAAGATCGCATTGCACATACCATTTTGGATCGCTCACTATTCAGAGCGGGCGAAACCGTGCACATGAAGCACTTGTTGCGTGAACAAACGCGTAATGGTTTAGAAAATCCTAGTTATGGTTCATTGCCTGAAACCGTGGAGCTAACGCACTACGGTTCAGGTGAAAGTTTTGAGCAGCCGCTGCGTTGGTCTAACGACGAGCACGGTTCGCGAGCCTATTCCAGTTTTGATCTGCCTAAAAATGCACCGCTGGGCGAGTACATGATTATGCTCAGTGGTTCCCGTGATTGGCATACCACCGGCACACTGCGCATTGAGGAATTCAAGCTGCCATTTTTGAAAGGCAGTATTAAGTTGAGCGATGGTAGCGATGCTGCCAGCATGGTGCGTCCAGAGCAGTTACAAGCCGATTTGCAGTTGGGTTATGTGAATGGTGGAGCAGCCAGTGCGTTGCCCGTTACCGTGTCTGCCGTGTCACGTCCGTACTTCCCGAATTTTTCGCAATACGGAGAATACAGCTTTGGTAACGTACGTAACTACAGCTATGACGAGGAAGAAAACACCGCACCATCCGAACAGAAACTGTTCTTAAACAAACATGCGTTGGTGTTGGATGTAGAAGGTGGTGCTCGTGTACAAGTAGACGATGTGCCGGTGGATGAGAAACCTCAACAATGGTTGGTAGAGGCAAGCTTCCACGATCCTAACGGCGCTATCCAAACATTGAGTCAAACTACGGTGGTATGGCCGTCGGCTGTGGTGCCTGGCATCAAGTCTGATGGCTGGATGAGCAAAGGCAGCAAGAACACTGTGAAGTTGTTGGCGTTGGATACGCAAGGCCAGCCTATCTCTGGTCAAGCCATGACATTGCGTGGTCAAGTGCGTAAAACTTTGTCCACCCGTAAACGTTTGGTGGGTGGTTTCTATAGTTACGATAATCAGCAGCAAGTAGAAGACTTAGGTCAATTGTGCAAAGGCTCTACTAATGAAAAAGGTGAGCTGGAGTGTTCTATTGATCCCAAAAAAGGTGGTGAGATCGTCTTGATTGCCGAGGCCGAAGATGCAGCGGGCAACAAAGCAGATGCGTCCACCAATGTATGGGTGAGCAGTTCCGAAAGACTCTGGTTTGGCGGTGAAAATGATGACCGTATAGACCTGATTCCTGCTAAGAAAGTGTGGGCGCCAGGCGAAGAAGCAGAGTTCCAAGTTCGTATGCCCTTTGAGAAAGCCACTGTTCTGGTTAGCGTAGAGCGTGAGGGTGTGCTGAGTTATGAAATCATGGAAGTGTCTGCAGACAATCCGGTGATCAAATTGCCAGTGCTGGCTGAGTGGGGGCCAAATGTGTTTGTCTCTGCGTTGGTCGTGCGCGGTCGTTTACGTAGTGTGCCATGGACCTCTTTCTTTAGCTGGGGATGGAAGCAACCATTTGATTGGTATGACGCGTGGAGTAATAGCGATGACGAATATGAGGCGCCAACCACTACCGTCGATTTGTCTAAACCTACATACCGCTTAGGCCTGGTTGAAATCGAAGTACGTACTGATGAAAACCAGTTAAAAGTTGAGGTGAAACCTGAACAGCCGCGTTACGCTGTACGTGAAAAGGTAGATGTAGAAGTACAAGTTAAGTTGCCAGATGGCAAGCCTGCGGCGGGTGCATTGCTGAGCTTTGCTGCTGTGGACGAAGCCTTGTTAGAGCTGTCTCCTAACCGTAGTTGGGATGTGGTGAAAGCCATGTTGCAGCCACATGCTTATGGCGTGAATACAGCAACCGCACAGTCCGAGGTGGTAGGGCGTCGACACTATGGCCGTAAAGCCATTCCAGCAGGCGGTGGCGGTGGTAAAGCGCCTACGCGTGAGTTGTTGGATACCTTACTGTTGTGGCAGGGCGAGGTACGTACGGATGAACAGGGGATTGCACATATAGAGGTGCCTCTGAATGATGCGTTAACTGCCTTTAAACTGGTGGCCATTGCAGAATACGGCGAGCAGCGCTTTGGTACAGGCAGCGCCTCTATTGTAGTAAGCCAAGACGTACAGTTAATTTCTGGTTTGCCAGAGGTGGTACGTAATGGTGACAACTACCAAGCCACATTCACTGTGCGTAATAGTAGTGAGCAAGATCGCACAATAGTGTTGAAAGCCACTATGCAGTGGGCAGGTCAAGACAAGCCGGTGGCATTGCCAGCGCAAGAAGTCGCGTTGGCAGCAGGGCGTGCACAAACAGTGCAGTGGCCAGTGGATGTGCCTGCAGGATTGGCTGGTGAGGGAGATGCGCAAATTACGTGGCGTATTGATGCCGAAGATGCTTCGCAGCCTAATGCACGTGACTCACTAACTGTGACACAGGTGGTGAAACCGGCTGTGCCTGTGATCACTCAGCAAGGTTTCTGGGCGCTGGTGAAAGAGGGTAAGGCTTACGATGCGCAACTGAGCACACCAGAAGGGGCATTGCGTGATAGCGCAGGTCAGTTCTTGGGTGGCATTGCTATTCAGTTGCAGTCAGGTTTGTCGGCGGATCTGCCAGACGTACGTCGGTGGTTCCAGCGTTACCCCTACACATGCTATGAGCAACAAATGTCTCGTGCAGTGGTATTGGATGACACCGCCTTGTGGCAACAGCTTACGTTGGGGGCGGCAGCTTACATTGCGCCAGACCAATTGCTGCGTTACTTCCCAAGTCCTATGTTGAAAGGCAGCCCTGTGCTGACTTCTTATGTGATGAACTTGGCAGACGACGCCAAACAGCGCAATGAGGCCTTTAGCCTACCTAGCACTATGCAAGCGCAGTTGTTGCAAGGTTTGCGTAACGTGGTGTTGGGTCATACCGTACGAGAAGAATGGTTGTCACCCGAGCAGCGTGCATTGCGTCAGTTGATGATCATTGAAACCTTGTCCCGTTATCAGTCGGCAACGGCCAATATGTTAGACAGCATCACCATTGAGCCGCAAAACTGGCCTGTGGAAAGTATCTTGGATTGGTTGTTGGTGTTGGATCGCGTTCCAAATATTGCGAATGCAGCAGAACATAAAGCCAAAGCTATAGAGATACTGCGTACCCGATTAGTCACACGCGGTAGTTCTTTGCGAGTGAACGAGGGCGATTATCAGTGGTGGTTGATGCGTAGCCCTGTGACAGCACAAGCGAGATTGCTGGTGTGGGCGCAGCAGCAAGATGCTTGGCAAGATGATGTGCCACTGTTGTTGCAAGCGCTGATCAACATGCAAACCAAAGGTCATTGGCTGAGCACTACAGATAACGCACAAGCATCGCAGTCTATTGGGTTACTGGCCAAACAAGTGAAGCCCGCTGAAGGTATGGCATTGCTGAGTTTGGGTGAGAAAACTCGTATGGTGAATTGGGCCACCGTGAACAGCAAAGGGCCTGATTCCCGCAGCTACAACCAGCAGTTGGATTGGCCAGAGCATCAAGTGCCACTGCAGATACAGCAAGAGGGTGCGGGCGATGTGTGGGCGTTAATACGTTTGCAGGCCGCTGTACCTACTGCTAGACCGGTTATGTCTGGTTATTCCGTACAGCGTGAAGTGATTCCTGTCACGCAAGCGGTAGCCGGTGAGTGGACTGTAGGTGACGTGTACAAAGTGCGTCTGACTATTGATGTGAATGCAGCATCGGGTTGGACAGCAGTGAACGACCCTGTGCCTCCAGGTGCAGTTATTCTGGGCAGTGGTTTGGGGCGTGACTCGGCAATCGAAGCTGCAGGCACCCAGCAAACTGGCATGTGGCCAAATTACGTAGAACGCCGATTTGATGCATATCAGGCGTACTACGAGAATTTGCCTGCTGGTAAACATACGCTGGAGTACCAAGTGCGCTTGAATACGGCAGGTGAGTTTGTCTTGCCTGACACCAAAGTTGAGGCGTTGTACGAGCCTGAAACGCACGCTTTGCAACCTAACGCGCCTATGGTGATTGGTGAAGCAAAGTAAGGTGAAAAAAAGCGCACTATGGATGGTGGGTTTGGGCGCTATGCTGCTTACTACAAGTAGCATAGCGCGCTACCCAGACCTACCCACTCTACAGCATGAAAATCCTGCTTCTGAGTTTATTGTGCAAGACCGTAGTGGCTCGCCACTGCAAGCCTTGCGAGTGAATTTCCAGCAGCGACGTGGCGATTGGATACCCTTGTCGCATATCTCGCCAGCACTGCAGCGTGCCGTGTTGGCCTCTGAAGATCAGCGCTTCTTTGAGCACGGCGGTGTGGATTGGTTGGCCGTGGCCAATGCAGCGTGGGACCAGTTATGGGATCAGCGTATGCATCGTGGGGCATCTACGTTGTCCATGCAATTGGCCGATCTGATGGGCTTAAGCGAACGCCCAAGCATGCAACGACGCTCTTGGCAAGGTAAGCTGGATCAAGCCTATGCAGCCTACCAACTGGAATCCTTATTTACCAAAGCTGAAATACTAGAGGCCTACCTAAATTTGGCCCCCTTTAGAGGAGAGCTGGTTGGTATTGATGCAGTAGCTCGCGTGTTGTTTCAAAAACAAGCCAATGCGTTGACGATGCAAGAGGCAGCGTTGGCAGCAGCGATGTTGCGTGCGCCCAATGCCTCGGCATCAGTATTACAGCAGCGTGCCTGTTCATTGTTAATGAGCATGGGTAGAGCAGGGCAATGTGGGTCACTAGGGTATGTGTTGAGTACGGCATTGTCGCGTATGCAGGCACCCATGTGGGATCAGCCGCAGTCTGCCAGACACTATGCACGTCTTCTGCAAAATCAAGGGCTAACCTCCGATGGGGCTAACTTGCGTAGCAGTATAGATGCCACGTTACAAGCCGAGGCCAACCGTGCTGTAGATGCCACTTTGCAAACCTTAAATGTGGCGCGTGTGAGCGATGCCGCGGTGGTGGTACTAGATAACCGCAGTGGCGAGGTATTGGCTTACGTGGGAGCAAGCTCAGGGTCTTCCGCTATTGAAGTGGACCACGCTCGCGCTAAGCGACAAGCAGGTTCGACCTTAAAGCCTTTTTTGTATGCTCAAGCTATAGGTGAAAAACGCTTAACCGCAGCATCGCTGTTAGATGATTCGCCTTTAAATCTGGCTACCGCTGGCGGGTTGTATGTGCCGCAAAATTACGACCAGCAGTTTTCAGGTTGGGTAAGTGTACGTACGGCATTGGCATCATCTTTGAATATTCCTACCGTGCGTACCTTAGAGATGGTGCAGGTAGATCGTTTTGCCAATCACTTGCGCGCCTTAGGCTTGCCTTTAGATAAGGCAACTGAACACTATGGTTTTAGTCTGGCGCTAGGCAGTGCCGACATTGATTTGTTATCGTTAACCAATGCCTATAGGGCGTTGGCAAATGGTGGTTGCTACAGTCCTGTGCAGTTTGTGCCTAGCGATGCTGAGGGTAGTGTGGCATGCCAAAAAGTACTGGATGCAGATGCGTCTTGGATTGTGGCAGATATCTTGTCAGATAGACAGGCGAGGTCTTACACCTTTGGGTTGGATAGCGCATTGAGTTTGCCATTTTGGGCAGCCGTCAAAACCGGCACCAGCAAAGATATGCGTGATAACTGGGCTATAGGATTTAGCGATCGTTATACCGTAGGGGTGTGGGTAGGAAATAGTGATGGGTCACCCATGCGCAATGTGTCTGGCGTAACGGGGGCGGCTCCTATATGGCATAGGATGATGCGTACCTTGCACGATAATGCCTTATCAGTGCCACCTGCTATGCCTGATAACGTCGTCGCCCGTGTGGTGCATTACGAGGGTGTGCCTGAAGCTGACCGTACCGAATATTTTCTGGCAGGCACAGAGCAAGAGCTGATACGTTTAGCGACAAAAAATAGTACGGTGCAGCAACAAGGGCGGGCACGCATCGTGTCGCCTGCTAGTGGTAGTATTTTGGCGTTTGATCCAGACATTCCACGACAGCATCAATTGTTGCCGCTGCGCGCCACAGGAGGCGGTCAATTGTATTGGCGTGTAAATGGGCAGCCCTATGCGGAAGGTGCTGAAGCGTGGTGGGCTGTACAACCGGGTAGAATTACGGTGGAATTAGTAGATGAAAAGGGCGTAGTGCACGATAGCGTAACGCTGCAGGTTCGTGCGACTATTAATTAGAATTAACATTTAATCATGTTAGGTAACGTAGTATGCTGCTACACTCCCGACATATATTTACTTTGAGAGGAAAAGCCATGTCCGCGAAGCTCTGGATGAGCCGTACCCTTGCTCCAATTGGTTTGTTGGCTTTGGCTGCGTGCCAAACCGTACCGCAAAAAACGGATGCGGATGCTGCTAGCACAACAGCAGCCCCAACTACTGCTACAGCACCTGCACAGCAACCTGCTGCAGCACAAAACCAAAATGCAGAGCAGATGATGTCTCCTGTATTGGTTTTCCTTGCAGACACCAAACCTCAAACAGGTTGGGCAGAAGTGAAAGTAGGCGAAAACAGCAGTCTGTACCTAGAGCCTGAAGCCTTTTTGGCTTTGGAAGACTTCACTGGTGTAGAAGCTGGTCGTAGTGAATCGGGCGAAGGTTTGTTAGCGTTGGATATGAGCGAGCGAGCTATTGCTAACGTTACTCGCGTGACTTCTGCTAACCCAGGCAAACGTCTGGCATTGGTGGTAGATGGTACGTTGTTGGCCGTTCCTGGTTACTCCGAGCCTATTACCAGCAGCCGTTTGGTATTCATGGTAGGTAGCGAACAAAACGCCGTAACAGCTGCACGCATCATCGCAGGTGATACAGCTCCTGCACCAACTCAGGCTCCAGCTAGAAAGTAATACGTTAAGTAGCGTGTTATGAATAACGCCCCGGAATGTGCATAAGCACTTCCGGGGCGTTGTTGTATGCGCGCTGTTTGATTCCGTCTACAAAATAGCGGCAGAGATGTAAAAAAACGCATACTTCTTCGTGGTTTGATTATAAAATGTGCGCATTGCGTATAGTCCTATGGAGCGAGTGATGGCTGTTTCCCAACAAGTGTTTTTGCGCGATGCAATGCGTCGTCTGAATTTAACCAGAGATGTGTTTGCAGCTCGTGTGGGTGTGAAGCGTCGTGCATTAGATACCTGGTTGCTGCCAGAGGGTTCGCAAGAGTTTCGCTCTATGCCCGAAGTGGTACTGCGTTTTGTGACTGAAATTGTAGAGAACGACTCGCTTCTGACTAAGTATGCGCAGAGCGTACAGTCAGGCCCTTTGCGTGATCGCATTGCAGTGGGTGGCAAACATCAGTTGCTGTCTGTAGAACAGTTTGGTCGTGAGTCAGTAGAAGAGTTATTCCGAGTCGCTGACTTGATGCAGCCTATAGCACGACGCCAGAAAGTGTCGCGTGTATTAGAAGGCGCTGTGTTGGGTAACCTATTCTTTGAAGCCAGCACGCGTACTCGTGTGAGCTTCGGTGCCGCATTTTGCCGTTTGGGTGGTTCGGTGTGTGACACCACAGGTTTTACGTTTTCCTCCATGGCTAAAGGCGAGTCTATCTATGACACCAGCCGTGTCATGAGCGGTTATGTGGATGCCATGGTGATCCGTCATCCAGAACAAGGTTCAGTAGCTGAATTTGCGCGCGCAACCAATATTCCTGTAGTAAACGGTGGTGATGGCGCGGGCGAACACCCCAGCCAAGCATTGCTGGATCTGTACACCATTTTGACGGAGTTTTCTCGTCTGGGTAAATTGCTGGATGGCGCTCACATCGTGATGACGGGCGACCTGAAATATGGCCGTACTGTGCACTCGTTGCTGAAGCTGTTGGCTTTGTATCGTGGGCTGAAATTCACGCTGATTTCTCCGCTGGGTTTGGAAATGCCAGAAGAGATCATTGAGCATGTGGCCAAATTGGGTAATCACGTGATTGAGCAATCTCATGATTTGGCAGATGTGAAAGGCGCTGATGTGATCTACGCTACTCGTGTACAGAAAGAGCGTTTCTCGGATGAGCAGTTGGAAGGCTACACCGCAGAATTCCAAGTATCCAAAGCGTTGATCGATCAATACTGCGATGAAAACGTGATTGTGATGCACCCGCTGCCACGTGATAGCCGAGAGGGCGCGCACGACTTGAGCGTGGATTTGAACGACGATCCTCGTTTGGGTATTTTTAGACAAGCCGATAACGGTATCCCTGTGCGTATGGCGATTTTTGCCGTCTTGCTGGGGGTAGAGAATCTAGTACAGCACTCTATGCGTGACGTGACTTGGAATCCACCTTCACACGTGGGTCCAGACGATGCTGTCTTCCACGGCATGTACTAAATAGCAAAAGGGCACCAAACGGTGCCCTTTTTATATGCGGGGTGTGTAGCGACTTACACTACTTTTTTCTCGCCACCCAGCGCATTCAGCAAGTCATCAAACAGCTTAGTTAATTCAGCAGTCATGAGTGTCATGTCTGAATTGAACAATTCTGCTTCATCGCCTGCCAACACTTCGTTTTGCTCTTTCAGTACATCTAGAGGTGCGACGCGTTTTAGTTCTAGGCCATCGGTCAGAACGAAAGAAATGCGATCATCCCATGTTAGAGCCAAGCGTGTGCACTGTTTGCCAGATTCAATATGACGACGCAGTTCATCAGGCTCGGCGCTGTGGCGCACGTAGCGCACTACGGCACGACTCTCACTAGTGGAGCGCAGCTCAGTATCTTGGTCTATGCTGAAATTGGCCGGTGCCTCATCGTCGATCAGCCAAGAGGTCATCGCCGCGCCAGGAGATAGCTCAGTGTAGAGCGGCAAAACAGGGAAAGGGTTCAGGCTTTTCGCCAACAAACCCATGACCTCGTCGCCGGTTGCAGCCGACGCAGCATCTACCACTAACCACAGGTTTTTAGTGTCAATCCAGATGCGGGTGTCGCGCGCAATACTAAAAGCGCGGGGCATCAACTCAGTGATGACTTGCTCTTTAATTTCACTCATTTGCTTGCGACCTGGTTTGTAGCCTTGTTCGGCTTCCATGTCGCGAGCTTTGGCGCGAGCCACCTGATTAATCACGGTGCTAGGCAGTAGTTTTTTCTCGCTACGCAGGCAGATTAGGAACTGGTCGTTCAGTGCGTGTACCAGTCCTTCACCTTCACGTGGCGCAACCCAACCCAAGCTTAGAGGGTCTTGGCTAGTGCCTGGTTGAAAAGCATGTTCTTGCAGTGCTGCTTCTAGCGTGTCTGCAGTGTAGTCCCACTCGGGGGAGAGGCGGAAAATTCGTAGATTTTTAAACCACATGTGCAAGTGTCTTTGTTGAAAATGATGCCTGCTATGGGTGCAGGTTGGTGAATAGAATGGATGAATTGTACGCGCATTTGTCAGGCTGTCAGGTGAAAAAGTCCATGCATAGGCATAAAGTTCAGGCCTGTGTTTTAATGGCTGATTTCTTGACTACGTAGCAGTATTGCATGACGTATACGTACAATCTTGCATGGCTTTATATAGTGTAATGCACGTTCAAGCGGGCTTTGGTGCGTTACGCTGCAACAGAAAATAGTTACGTAATTAGGTGTGGTGTAATACTGGATATCTGTTTATTTATACAGTAT
>SRSN01000041.1 GCA_004791645.1 Alcaligenaceae bacterium 429 | reverse complement strand
CAATTTTTAACTTAGAGGCTGTATTTTTACCATGTATAAACTTGTATTGATGCGTCATGGCGAGAGCCAGTGGAATCTGGAGAACCGTTTTACCGGTTGGACAGATGTAGATCTGACTGAAGCTGGCCGTGAACAGGCCCGTCAAGCGGGCGAGTTACTCAAAGCCAATGGCTATGAGTTCGACATCGCATTCTGCTCAGTGCTCAAACGCGCCATCCGTACTCTGTGGATCGTTCTCGATACCATGGATGCTATGTACACGCCCGTAGGCATGAGTTGGCGCTTGAACGAGCGTCATTATGGCGCGTTGCAGGGTTTAAATAAAGCAGAAACTGCAGAAAAGTACGGCGAAGAGCAAGTACATATCTGGCGTCGTGCTTATTCCATCGGCCCTGAGCCCGTCGCTGAAGACGATCCTCGCCACCCACGTTTTGATCCACGTTACAGCCGTCTGAAAGCTGAGCAATTGCCTGCTACAGAATGCTTAGAGACAACCGTAGAGCGTGTAGTTCCTTTCTGGAACGAATCTATTGCTCCTGCTATTCGTGCTGGTCGTCGCGTACTGGTGACAGCTCACGGTAACAGCTTACGTGCGTTGATCAAGTACTTGGATAACGTATCCGAAGAAGAAATCGTGAACCTGAACATCCCTACAGGTCAACCTCTGGTATACGAGCTGGATGAAAACCTGAAGCCTATTCGTCACTACTATCTGGGCGACGAAGACGCGATTGCGGCACAAATGCAAGCCGTAGCTGCTCAGGGTAAGGCGAAATAATATGCGTCGTGGCGTGCTCTTGCTGTGGTCATTATTGGCTGCTTCCCCGCTCGCGGTGGGGGCAGAAGACTTACAGTCCCGACAAAATGAGGCGAGACAGCAGCAGCAAGAGTTACGCCAACGCATACAGTCGTTGCAGCGAAATATAGAAAAAGCGGAAACTTCCCGCCAAGATGCAGCCCAAGCGTTGCGTACTACGGAAAGTGCTATTTCTGACACGGACAGACGTTTACTGGAATTAGAGCAGCGCTCCAAACAGGTGCAAAAACACTTGGGCGAGCTGCAAGCACAAACCAGTGAGCAAGAAAAACTGCGTGACCAGCGTCAACAAGAGCTAGCAGAGCAACTACGTGCTATGTATGCCAGTGGTTTATCGCCATGGGCCGCGCTATTGTCGGGGGATGATCCTCAGGCTATACAGCGTGAACTTGGTTACTTGTCGTATGTCTCACAAGCGCAGGCAGAGAAAATTCAAGCCTTGCATGCTACGTTGCGCAACCTAGAGCAGTTGAAAGCGAACGAACAGTTATCGCAGCGTGAGCTGGCACAGCTCAGTGAAGAAAGCGAAAAAAAGAAAGAAGAATTAGTGGCTCAGCAAGCTGAACGCAGCCAAGTATTGGCGCGGGTACAGACAGAGTTGAACCAACAGCGCGGACAAGCGTCGCGCTTGCAAAATAATGATGAGCGTCTGGGCAGGCTGATTAGCGGCTTAGATGTTGAAATTGCTAGACAAGCTGAATTGGCCAGACAGGCTGAGCAGCGACGTCGTGAAGCCGCTGAGCGTCAACGCCGCGAAGCAGCAGAAGCGGCCGCTCGCCAACAGGCAGCAGATCGCCAGGCACGTGAAGTTGCTGCCAGACGTGCGGAAGAGATACGTTTAGCTGAAGAGCGCCGCCGTGCTGAGCAGGCTCGAGAGCCATTGCAAGTAGTGCAAGTGCGCCCCAGAGATGGTGTGGTGGCGGTAGATGCGGCAGAAACACCTCGTGAACGTATACGTATTACGGAATCCACTCCCCCCGTGGCTACACCGCCGCCACCTCCACCAGTACGTGAAGTGGTGCGTGCGGCTCCACCGGAACCCACACCTGCGCCTTCTACGCCTATACGTGAAGTACCTAGAGGTGGTTTTAATGGTTTGTCTAAGGGCTTGCCTATGCCTGTGCAAGGTACTGTGCAGGGGCGCTTTGGTGTAGATAGACCAGACGGTGGAGGTAAGTGGCGCGGCATCATGATTCGTGCTGACCAAGGCCGTGCAGTGAAAAGCGTAGGCGCAGGGCAGGTGGTATATGCCAACTGGCTGAACGGTTACGGGAATTTGTTAATTATTGATCACGGTAACGGTTTGCTCACCGTTTATGGGCATAATCAAAGCTTGTTGAAGCAAGTGGGTGATGTGGTAGGTGTTGGCGAAGAGGTGGCGAGAGTAGGAGCAACAGGCGGGCAGGTTGAGCCCGGTTTGTACTTTGAAATCCGTCAAAATGGGCAGCCCGTTAACCCTCAACTATGGTTGCGGGGCTAGGCAGATGGCGGTATTCTTTATCTCTACGCAGGAAGTGTCTGTTGCTCAACCTTTAAAAATAGTGCGAGTGCTGTCCCATAGGGCAGTACCAAATAATTCGAGATTACAGGAAATACATGGCTAATCGCAGGCTTCGCGGAATTGGATTAATAGGCTTAGGTGCATTGGGTGGGGTGCTGATCAGTCTAACTGTCAGTGCAGTGGCCCAACGAGGTGAGCCGCTACCATTGCGTGAACTGCAACAGTTCGCCAATGTGTTTTCAGCCATCAAAAGCAGCTACGTAGAGCCCGTCTCCGATCAAGCACTGATTGGTGATGCGATCCGTGGCATGTTCGCTGAACTAGACCCTCACTCCACTTATTTGGATGCTGAGGCATTCCAAGAAATGGAAAACATGACGCAGGGTGGTTTCGGTGGCTTGGGTATTGAAATCGGTAGTGAAGACGGTCGCCCTAAAGTGATCTCTCCTATCGAAGATTCCCCAGCTGCGAAGGCCGGCATTATGGCGGGTGATATCATCACGCAAATTGATGGTAAAGCTACCAAAGACATGAGCCTGAACGACGCCATCAAGTTAATGCGCGGTGAGCCACAAAGCTCTGTGAAATTAACGATTCAACGCGCTGGGCAAGATAAGCCTATAGACATCACCATTGTTCGCGATCTGATCAAAGTACAGAGCGTACGTGGTAAGAAGCTGGATAACGACTTGATGTACGTGCGTATTGCACAGTTCCAAGAGCGTACTGCAGCTGACTTGATTCGCCAGTTGCGCACTTTGAGCGAAGGCTCCACGCCACGTGGTCTGGTGCTAGATTTGCGTAACGACCCAGGTGGTTTGTTAGAAAGCGCTATTGGCGTAACCTCGGCGTTTGTGGAACCAGGCAAATTGGTGGTTTCTACTAAAGGCCGTATCCCATCGTCTAACCGCGAATACTTTGCTAAACCTATGGCATCGGTATTGAGTGATTTGCGTGGTGATCCAGAAGCCTTGCGCTCGCTAGGCTGGTTGCGTGAAATCCCAATCGTTGTGTTGGTGAATGCAGGCTCTGCGTCAGCGTCTGAGATTGTGGCTGGTGCATTGCAAGACCACAAACGTGCAACGATTTTAGGTGGCAGATCCTTTGGTAAAGGTTCGGTACAAAGCGTACTGCCTTTGGGCGAAGATTCCGGTATCAAGCTGACTACAGCGTTGTACTACACACCACAAGGCCGCAGTATTCAGGTTACGGGTGTAGAGCCAGATATTTTGGTAGACGATACTGCACAAGGTAATTTGTTCCGCTTGCCACGTGAAGCTGATTTGCAGCGCCACTTTCATAACGAAAACGGCGACGACGAAGATGCGCAGAAAGATACGGAAGAATACGTGGCTGAGCCCAAAATGTTTGAGTTCGGTGGTGCTGACGACTTCCAGTTAATGCAGGCTGTTAACTTCTTGGAAGGCCGTGAAGTAAAAAAATCAGACCCTAGCACTGTGGTTGAGACACCAGCTGATGCTGAGTCTGACGATGCTCAAAAAAAAAGAGTAGCGCCGACACGCAATAGTGATGGGGCTGAGCGGTTTAAAGTCACACCGCACGGACTAGAGCCTGCCAAGCCTTAAGCTGAGCCAGCGATGAACGATCAGCATTTGATGCGCTATGCACGCCATATTCTCTTAAATGAATTTGGCGTGGAAGCGCAGGAACGCATAGTGTCCTCACATGCCCTTATCGTAGGGGCTGGTGGATTGGGTTCTCCTGCGGCCTTTTATCTGGCAGCTGCTGGTGTGGGTACCCTAACGTTAGTGGACGACGACGAAGTAGAGTTAAGCAACCTACAGCGTCAAATTCTGCACACCACTGATCGCATAGGCATGCACAAGGCAGAATCTGCCAAGCTCAGCCTGCATGCGCTGAATCCTTCTATTACGATTAATACGGTATGCCAGCGTTTAGATGAAGACGCGCTGCAACCGTTGGTGATGGCGGCTGATGTGGTGCTGGATTGCACCGACAACTTTGCTACGCGCCATGCCATTAATCGTAGTTGCTTGCGTCACCGTAAACCATTGGTATCGGGGGCTGGTATACGATTTTCGGGTCAGATCAGCGTGTACGATCTGCGCCAACCTACCGCACCCTGCTATAGCTGCTTGTTTCCTGAGGCGGATGACGTGGAAGAACTGCGTTGTGCGACTACAGGGGTGTTTGGGCCTGTTGTGGGCACGATAGGCTGTATGCAAGCAGCAGAGGCACTGAAGCTGTTGGGTGAGTTCGGTGAGCCGCTGGTAGGGCGTTTGCTGAGCTTTGACGCATTAACTGCCAAATGGCACAGCATACGCTTCCAGCAAGACCCTGGTTGCGAGGTATGCGGGCAGCCAGATTAACGGCTGCTGTACTCCACCAGTTTTAGCTTACGATGGCGTTGAGCCAAGTCTCGTATGCTATGAGTGCGTAAATCCACATAACTATTTCTACCTCGGTGCAGCGCCGAATGCGGTGTGCCGGGGTTAAAAATGTGCACGGTTTGCATGCCCAATTGCTTGGCGCTTTTTAGGTTGCGCAGAGTGTCTTCTACTAAGACGAACTGTTCAGCAGGAACGGCAAAACGGGCTTGTAGCTGTTGCATCAATGCCAGTGAAGGCTTGGGCCTGAAGCGACCTTGCAACTGCATATGCTCAATCGCCCAAATCTCATCAAACAGTGACTGCATACCCAATAGCTGCAAGACGTCGCGTGCGTAATGCTCTGGTGCGTTAGTGAGCACTATTTTGCGGCCAGGTAAGCGGTTTAACTGATGGGTGATGTCATCTTCAGCAGACAGCAGCGGCTGCAAATCAAAATTATGGCTACGGTGCAAGAAGGCTTGTGCGTCTACGCCATGATGGCGGTGTAGGCCAATCATGGTGGCGCCATAGCGCTTCCAGTACTTCTGACGCAATGCGTTGGCTTCATCCATGTCTACACGCACGAATTCAGCGACGGCTTCGGTCATACTGCGATCAATGGCTTGGAAGATGCCGTGAGAGGCATTGTGCAGGGTGTTGTCCAGATCAAAGAGCCAGACAGTATGTGGAGCTGTTGTTTGCGGATAATGCCGCCCACTGCGGGTACGCAGCGGGCGTTGCGGAGGATGCTGCATTAGTGCGCGCTAATCATGGTGCCTACACCACGATCGGTCAGGATTTCCAACAGCAAGCAGTGCGGTACACGACCATCAATTACGTGCACAGAGTTCACACCGTTGCGGGCTGCATCCAAAGCAGAGGAGATCTTCGGCAGCATGCCGCCGGAAATCGTACCGTCTTGGAATAGCTCATCAATAGTTTGTGCTGACAAACGACGCAGCAAATCACCATTCTTGTTCAGTACACCTGGGGTGTTAGTCAGCATAATCAGCTTTTCTGCACCCAGCACTTCAGCCATTTTTCCAGCCACAACGTCTGCGTTGATGTTGTAGGCACGACCGTCTTCACCGTAACCAATAGAAGAAATCACGGGGATGAACTGGTCGTCTTGCAAGGCTTTCACTACCGCAGGTTCGATGCGAGTAATGTCGCCCACAAAACCGATGTCGATCATGTTGTCAGGATCGCTGGCATCAGGCAGGTATTTTTTCTTCACTTGGATCAAGCAGCCGTCTTTACCGGTTAAGCCCACCGCTTTACCGCCAGCTTCGTTGATCATCATGACGATGTCTTGTTGAACTTGGCCGCCTAGCACCCATTCCACCACTTCCATGGTTTCGGCATCGGTGACGCGCATACCTTGAATAAAGGTACCTTCTTTGCCAACGCGTTTTAAGGCGTCGTTAATTTGTGGTCCACCACCATGGATCACAATAGGGTTTAGGCCAACTAGCTTCAGTAGCACCACGTCGTGGGCAAAACTGCGCTGCAATGCTTCTTCAGTCATGGCGTTGCCGCCGTACTTAATCACTACCGTTTTACCGTGGAATCGACGGATATAGGGCAGGGCCTCGGAAAGAACTTCCGCTTTAATGGTGGGGGAGGAACTTGGTGATTCGCTGGAAGTGGTCATCTCGGTGTTCACATGCAAAGATGAAAGAAAACCCGGGAAGCGTTAGCGCCCGGGGTCTGAATGAATACTGTACTACCAAATGACGGAAATTTTAACTGGCAAGTGCTTTTTCAAGGGTATTGATGAAGGTTTGCTTGTCGTAATTTCCCACATAACGCCGCAGGATGTTCCCTTTTTTATCAATCAGGAAAGCCGTAGGGGTTAAGCGTACATCACCAAAGGCTTTAGCAATGTTGCCATCTGCGTCACGCGCCACCATAAAGGGCAGTTGTCGTGTGCTGGTAAAGTTGCGTACGTACTCTTCGGGATCGTGCTTCATGGCGACGCCAATGACTTCAAAACCTTGATCGGCATAGTCAGTGGCGTATTGGCTGGTATCGGGCATTTGCGCTACACAGGTAGTGCAATCTGTGGCCCAGAATTTCACCAGTACTACTTTGCCTTGTAAGGACGCCATGCTGATGTCTTCGCCTTCCAGTGTGTGGAAGGTGACATCAGGGGCTTTAGTGCTGGAATCAGAGTCAGAGTCACCACAGGCGGCTAGGAAGCCTAGCACGCCAATCAGCATCAGTTTAGACAGTAATGAAAACAGTTTGCTCATTGAACAGGCATCGCGACAGGGCCATTATCCAGCGAGCCGGATGAGGCGGGTGGAGTAGAGGAGGTATTGCTACTGGTGTTAGAGTTGTTTGTGCTGGTTTGGTTCTGTTCTTGCTGCACGCTGGCAGGACTCACATATTCAAACAGCTTAACAACCTTGTTCACACCCTCTACGCCGGCAGCGGCAATGGCCGCGCGTTCGCCTTCGGTGGTAGTGACTTTACCTTGCAGGTAAACCACGCCACGCTCGGTGGTGACACTGATGGTACGGCTAGGTACTTCTTTGGTGTTGATCAAGGCCGTACGTACTTTGGTGGTGAGCCAACTGTCGTTCGAGCGTACGCTTAACGAGGTGACGTCACCCACGCGCAAGTAGTTATATACCTTGCGTACTTTGGCTACTTTGCTGATGTTTGCTTCAGCTTGCTGACGCAGTTCTTCAGTAGGTACATCGCCTACCAGCAGTAGATGCCCAGCGTAGGAGTTGGTGTTGATGCGTGCATCCTGTTCGCCAACCAGTTTACGGGCTTCCGCGCCCGCTTTCATTTCAATGCTCTGGTCTTCAACCTGCTCGCCTGCTGTACGTCTGTCGGTTGCGACACTAGCCGTTGTAGCAGCTACGCCACCTACGGCAATAGCAGCGCAACCGCTAAGCGTGATGCTGCCTGCTAAACCTAGAGCGATAAGAGAAAGGCGGGTGGTACGAACAGAAAAAAACATTATTCAACATCTCCGAGTAGGAGCGCATCAATACCATCACACATCGCATGCAGCATGAGCATGTGTACTTCTTGAATACGCATGGTGCGTTCGTGTGGAACACACAGGTGAATATCGGTGTCACGTAGCATCTTACCGATTTTGCCACCACCTTTACCGGTGAGAGCAATTACGACCAGATCACGTTCGTGGGCAACCTGAATAGCACGCATCACGTTTTCTGAGTTACCGCTGGTGGAAATCGCTACCAGAATATCGCCGGTTTGCCCAAGGGCAGCTACTTGGCGCTCGAACACAGCATCAAAGCCGTAATCGTTACCCACAGCAGTCAGAATAGAGGTGTCGGTGTTCAGGGCTATACCCGCCAATGGTAGGCGATCGCGCTCAAAGCGCCCTACCAATTCAGCAATAAAGTGCTGGGCATCTGCAGCCGACCCACCGTTACCGCAGGCAAGTACTTTGCCGTTGTTCGTCAGGGTGGCGAATAAAAGTTCAACAGAGGCAGCCAGTGGCTCGGTGAGCTCCTGGGCGCTGAGATAAAGCGCTTCGGCAGAATCGTCGAAGTGCTGGGTCATTTTAGCGATCAGATCCATGATGTTGATTATCGCATGATCAAGAATTGAGGTGAATGCCGTAGCAACAGTTCCCACGATTATGACACTTCTGCCTGCATAATGGGGCGTACTCTAGTATAGAGTGGGGGCGCTTTCTACAGGTTATAGCGTGAAAGTGCAAAAAATCGCAACCTTATGTAAACGCATCAGGAATCCAGAGCAGTTCAGCGTCAGTAAAAGCCACAACATCGAAGCGACAAGGTGGCAGTTTTCCACCGAAATGTTGTTGGCAAAGGTGGGAAAGCAGGAAAGATGCAGATAGGCGGATACGTTGTTGTTTGCTTCGGTTTACACTGGCGGCTGCTCCGTCAAAGTATGCGTGGTGACGATAGCGAACTTCAACGAACACTAGCGTGTGTTGATCTGTAGCGATGAGATCTATTTCCCCGAAAGGGCTAGTAGCATTGCGCGTCAGTATGCATAGACCTTGCTCCTGCAAATACTGTGCAGCACGATCTTCATAGCGTTGTCCTATGCGTTGGGTGGGGGATTGCCGCAGGTGCTTAGGTTGAGTGTTGCCACCACGGGTGCGTCGTTGCAGTGCGCGACGTTGAGCAAGACGTGCCAGAGCGGCAGGGGTAAATGGCTGGCTCATGGTGAAGGATAATTTGAGAAGGTGACTACGTAGTATGGATGAGATCAAGATAGAGCAGGGCATGGGTGTGACAGTTCAGAGCCTGTTGCAACGTACGGAAGAGCAGTCTTGGCCTGAATCCTGCTTGTATGTGGTAGCGACGCCTATAGGCAATCTGACAGATATGAGCTTGCGTGCATGGCAAGCCTTGCGTCGTTGTGATGTGATTGCCGCTGAAGATACCCGTTCTACCCGTCCGTTGCTGCAAGCATGGGGTGTAGATACGCCCTTGATGGCCGCCCATCGTCACAACGAAGAGCAAGCCGCTCAGCAAATTGTGGCAAAGCTAGAAGCCGGTCAGCGAGTGGCTTTGGTGTCTGATGCTGGGGCGCCTGCGGTGAGCGATCCAGGGTCGCGTATTGTGCGTAAAGTGCGCGAGGCAGGTTATAGGGTATTACCGTTACCGGGCCCTTCCGCCGTGATTACAGCGTTGATGGCGACAGGAGTAACCACTGACGAAAACCCATCTTTTGCTTTTGCAGGTTTTGTACCGTCTAAATCTATGGCCAGACGTAAATGGCTGCAGCAGTGGGATAGGTTTGATGGTCCAGTACTGATGTTTGAAGGGCCGCACCGCTTACGTGCTACTTTGCTGGATATGCTGGAAGTGTATGGCCCAGATCGTCAGGTAAGTGTGGCACGTGAACTCACTAAGCGCTTTGAGCAAGTACACACCTTAGCCTTGGCTGAGGTTGAGGCATGGTTGGATGCGGACAGTCATCACGAACAGGGTGAGTTTGTGTTGGTGGTGCATGCCAAGGCTCAGACCAGCACTCCAGAAGAGTCTGATATAGACGAGGTCACGCAGCAATGGATGCGTGTGTTGCTCACGCAGTTATCTGTGAAAGACGTGGTGAAACTTGCGGGGCAGGCCAGTTCGTATAAGCGTGATGCGCTTTATGACTGCGCATTACTCTTAAAAGAGCAGGGCTAACTATCGTATAGCTAAACTGGATACTATACCGGTCTCTTGCTCAATGCGACGGCCGGCATCCAGCGCTTCGGTACGGCTGTTGTAAGGGCCTATTTGCACACGATATAAATCATTGGTTGGCACCACGTGAGCTTCACGAAATTCCACGCTGCTGATTTTCTGATTCAGATGATCCACCAGTGAGTTTGCGCTTTGCTGTGCAGAGAACGCGCCAAATTGTAGATATACCTGTGGCACACCACTGTTTTCACTAATGGTGGTGAGCTTGCCTGTTGACGTGCTTTGGTAACCATCTTGAACAGGTTGCATCGTCGCTGGGCTTTGTATCGTGACAGGTGTGGGGCTGCCTTGGGCATAGGCGCCAGTACGTATATCGTCGTGGGTAATGGCTTCAACGATCACCGCACCACTGCCTGGCCCTATAAGCCCCAGCTTGGTGGCTGCAACATAGGATAGGTCAATAATTCTTCCGCCATGAAATGGCCCGCGATCGTTAATACGTACGATGATGCTTTGACCTGTTTGGGGGCGTGTGACCTTGGCGTAGCTAGGCAAGGGCAGTGTAGGATGAGCAGCGGTCATGGCGTACATGTCGTAGATTTCGCCGTTCGCTGTTTTTCTGCCGTGGAATTTTTTGCCATACCATGAGGCGGTGCCCGTTTGTCTAAAGGGCTGATTGCCTGTCATGGGAACATATTGTTTGCCCATTACTGTGTAAGGGCGCATGTTGGCGGGGGCGTGCCGCTCAATGCGAGGTTGCGCATTGGGGATGGATTGCAGGTTTTTGGGTGGGTTAACGTCAGGGCCATCATCTTGATAGTAACCACCACCACGTTTGCTTGTGGTGCCGCATCCTGCAAGGATCGCGCTAAGTAAAAGAACGAAGAATAATTTGCTACGTATCATGGCACCGGATTGATGGGTGGTTGGTTGCGATGGCGTACTAACAAAGGCGAGTGATGCGAGAAGCGTCTGGCCAATTGTTCCACCACATAGACAGAGCGGTGTTGGCCGCCTGTGCAACCAATGGCTACAGTCAGGTAGTTTCGCGTATCTTGCATGTAGAGCGGCAGCCAGCGTTCAACAAAGCTGGCAATGTCATCCACCATATTTTGTACGCTGCCAAAACGGTCTAGCCATTGGGCAACGGGTTCGTCACGGCCTGTTAAATCACGTAGAGCAGCATCATAGTGGGGGTTGGGTAAACAACGTACATCAAAGGCTAAGTCAGCATCACCGGGCACACCGCGTTTATACGCGAACGATTCAAAAGTCAGTACAACAGATGCTTGGTCGGCTTGCACTAGATCACGTACCCATGCACGTAATTGTCCAGGAGTGAGACCGCTGGTATCAATGACATGCTCTTGTTCACGCAGGGCGGCCATCATTTGGCGCTCGGCATTTATACAGGCCCCAATGGAGGGAGCTTGGTTGTTTTGGCGTAGCCGGTCTGTCAGAGGATGACGACGGCGCGACTCAGAATAGCGTTGTTTAAGAGTATGGTCATTAGCGTCTAAGAAAATGACACGCAAAGCCACACCATGGCGTGTACGTAGCTGAGTGAGTATGCCAGGCAGGCTATTCAAGTCGCCAGGAGCTCTAACGTCAATGGCGATGGCAACTCGTTCTAAGTTGGTCTCTATTGAACGTGTGATGAACTCCTGCAGAAATAGCACAGGAAGGTTATCTACGCAGGTATAGCCTGTGTCCTCGAGCAAACGTAGAGCAACGGATTTACCAGAACCGGAAATCCCAGTGATAAGTACGACTTTCAGCATGGATGGTCAGTGACATACAGAAGGAGAAAATGGCCGGTATTACACCAGGACTGTCCAACTATCATACCAATTCTATACTACGCGTTGTTGACTGCTTTCCTGTATGGCTTGAGCCTGACGCTCAATAAAATCACGCATGGTATCAATGCCACGAATCTTCAGGATGGTGTTTCGCACAGCGGCTTCTACCAACACGGCCAAGTTTCTACCTGCCGCCACTTGCAGCATGACTTGTAAGATATCCACACCCAAAATGGATTGAGTGCGATCTTGCATGGGCAAACGTTCGAAGTCGGCTGGGTTGGCACGCATCAAATGCACAATGAGCTTGAGGTTCATTTTGCGGCGTACAGAGGTTTCACCGAAGATAGTACGTATATCCAGCAGGCCCAAGCCACGCACTTCTAGCAGATTTTGCAGTAATTCAGGGCATTGGCCTTCAATGACACTAGGGGCAGTGCGAAAAACCTCTACCGCGTCATCAGCCACTAGGCCATGACCACGGGAAATTAGTTCTAGTGCCAGCTCGCTTTTACCCAAGCCGGACTCACCCGTAATTAATACGCCTAAACCTAGAACATCCAAGAACACGCCGTGCAAAATGGTGCTGGGTGCTAGGCGCTTGTTGAGGTACACGCGCAGTAGATCAATGATCTCAGCGGCATCTAGAGGTGAGGCCAGTAGAGGAACGTGGTGGTGTGCGCAAAAACTCACCAAGTCTTCAGGGGCAGGCGCATTGCTAGCAATAATGATGGCAGGTACGCCGCCTTGAGCTAGTTCTTCCAAGTGGTGTTGACGTCGCTTTACATCAAAGCGGTGGTAGTACGAGAGCTCTTCCAGACCAAAAACCTGAATACGGGCTGGGTGAATCAAGTTCAAGTGCCCAAGCAGATCGGCGGCAGCCATGCCGGGATCCAGCAGGATATGGGCGGCGGATAATTCACCGGCCAGCCATTTGAAATTCAGACGTTCAGTGGTATCGCTAACAAGTTCCTGTATCGTCAACATGGTCTGGTTTATCCACATGGCTGGTGAGAAGTTGGTGGATGACAGCAGGATCTGTTTCTGTGTTCAGCGCGTGGCGCAGGTCAGGGTCGGACATCAGGCGGGCGATTTCAGCCAGCAAGTCCAAGTGCACCTGAGTGGCATTTTCGGGAACCAACAGAATAAACAACAGACTCGCAGTGCGGCCATCGCAGGCGTCGAAACGAACGGGTTCCGATAAACGAATAAAAGCCGCTAGCGGCTCTTTAAGATCTTTGATACGGCCATGTGGAACGGCAACGTTGTGACCCAGCGCGGTCGATCCTAGGCGTTCGCGTGAGAAAAGGCTTTGGAAAACAACCGTGCGAGCAATGCCCTGATTGTTTTCGAATAACAAACCTGCTTGCTCAAATGCACGTTTTTTACTGGTGGCTACCAGATCCAGTACAACATTTGAGGGAGGCAGAATTCGCGACAGTAAGTTCATGATTTACAGTACAGAGACTAGTGCGGGTAAGCACCGTCACATTAATGAGAGTTAAGCGCCATTTAATACGAAACTGCGGAAATAATAAAGCCCCATGTTACGGGGCTAGGTAGATGCAGCAATGTATAGGCCTACTGATTATAAAGTAACTCTGACTTTATAGTGAGGCGGATTCCATACGCTTGTGCGGAGTGTGTGCGTGATTCCCAACTTTGTCCTTGGCTTTGATGATTTGCCTTTCAACCTTATCAGCCAGTACATCAATGGCAGCATACATGGATTCTTCGGCAGCTTCACTGTGTAGGTCTTTGCCCGCTAGACGCAGGGTAACCTCGGCTTTGTGCTGTACGCGCTCAACTGAAAGAACGACCTGAATGCCTATGACGCTATCGAAATGTTTGCCGACGCGGCCAATTTTGTTTTCCACGTATTCGCGGATGGCTGGAGTGATTTCTACGTTGCGACCGGTAATGCTCAGACTCATATAAAGCTCTCCTGTGAGGTCAATATGCACAGCGTACGTGTGCGAAGGACAGTAAGTAAGGCGTGTTCTCCATATCTGTTATCGATGACTTCAGTATACATAAGTCAACGCCTTTGAGCATGATTCTGGTCAAAAATCCGTGTTTTCCCGTACCTACATTTTGAAGTGCTGACCCAGGTATACCTGACGTACGGCTTCGTTATTAATGATCTCGTCGGGATGGCCGCTAGTTAGTACAGTGCCGTCGCTAATAATATAAGCACGGTCACAGATACCTAGCGTTTCGCGTACGTTGTGGTCGGTAATGAGCACCCCAATTTGGCGGGATTTCAAATACTGCACAATGCGCTGAATTTCGATCACAGCAATAGGATCCACCCCCGCAAACGGTTCATCTAACAAGATGAAACGCGGTTGTGTGGCCAATGCACGGGCGATTTCTACACGTCTACGCTCACCGCCAGATAAAGACAATGCAGTATTGGTGCGGATGTGGCCGATCTGCAGTTCGTCAATGAGGCGCTCTAGCTGCTCGTTGATTTGAGTCTTGTTAAAGCGCTTGCCTGTTTGGCGGTCGATTTGCAGTTCTAGAACGGCACGAATGTTTTGCTCTACTGTCAGGCGTCTAAATACGGAGGCATCCTGAGGCAAGTACGACAAGCCCAACTGAGCACGCTTGTGCATAGGCAGAGCAGCAATAGGGGTGCCATCAATTTCGATACGGCCACGGTCAGCGGCCACAATCCCTACTATCATGTAGAAACTGGTGGTTTTACCTGCCCCGTTAGGCCCTAGTAAGCCTACTACCTCACCACTGTTCACGGTGATGGACACATCTTTTACGACGGTACGCTTGCCGTAGGTTTTGCTTAGCCCTGTGGCGATCAGGTGGCCTGTGGGCTCATTAGGAGTAGAAACGGTGTTTTCCATAATGCGTGATTAGCGTTTGGCGGCAGCAGAGGATTTGTTAGTGCACTCGGCCAGAGCGGCATCCGATTTGGAACGGTGACGCGTCACAGAGCGCACGCGCTGGTTAGGGCCAGCTGATTGGGGGCCACCGAAAGCTTCGTAGGTATCGGTATCTTGGTGGTACACAATACGCTCGCCACGAATGTTGTCTTGAGGTTGGCCGCATACATAGCGGGTTACCACGGCTTGGCCGATCAGAATCAATTGTTTGGCTTTGCCATCGTATTCAGCACGCAGGCTTTCTGATTTGATGTTCTCAAATTTTTCAGGTTTTTCTTGGCGCAGGTGTACGCGATCAGCTTGTTCTACTGTGGCCGTACCATATTGAAAACCATCGGCATCTTCGCGCATGGTTAGACGGTCAGACGATAGCGTCATATTTCCGCGAGTCATGGTGACATTGCCCACAAAAACACTTTCGCGCTTGATGTCATCGTAGTGCAGCGTATCGGACAAAATCAGCGTGTCAGGCTCTTCTGCAGGGGGCGTGGTTTGCGCCGCAGCCATCGTAGTACCTAGCGCCAAAACAACCCCAGCACACCAAAGCAATGGGCGCGAGCGACGTGGCGTAAGAGTAGAAAGTGCAGGAATCATAGAGATCTTCAAGGGTTGGGGGAAGACTGACGTTCTTGTCGGTCTTGGCCTGATATTTTGACATCTGAGGCGGAAAATACCTCAAGTTGACGCGTGGTGTTGTTGTAGCGCATGCCGGTGCCGCGCATGGTGGAATTACCATTCACCACCAAGGCAGGTTCTTCGGTGTGTACTACGTCTTCATCTGGCAAAATCACCAGCACTTCACTGCGTACATCTAAGGGCTTACGTTCGGCATCAGGCAAACGTTGAGCATGTGCATCGCCTACCAAGGTGATGCGGCTACCGTCTTGGTCCATGATGGCGGTGTTTGCCGTGGCAATCATAATGGGAGAGTCTACTTGATTGCTAACCGCACGAGCGTTAGTGATTTCGTAAGAGTCGTCGTCAGGGAAGTGCAGCATATGCTTGCCTTCTAGACGGTTTAGCGCACGACCTTGCTCGTCGCTACGCACCAAGATAAAGTTCTTGGCCCATGAGTCAGGCTCATGGGTGAAACGTCGTGGGGGGTCTACTTCAATAGAACGGTGCGTATAGTCGGCCGCCCACCATGTGCCTGCAACCAAAATGGTCAGCAGTATCATCGCAACGAGTGAAGGCAGTTTTTCGCGCATGTTAAGCCTTACTGGATGGAGCCAGCCGTGTTAAAGGTTCTGGGTTGTAAGCACGCGCCCAGTTTGCCTTGTGCGGCCAAAATTAGATCACAGCACTCGCGCACAGCGCCTGAGCCACCATCTTGTGCAGCTACCCAATGGGCCACTTGTGAAATGTAAGGGGGCGCATTCGGTACGCTAGCAGCAAAGCCCACACGTTGCATCGCCATCAAATCAATAATGTCATCGCCCATGTAGCCAATTTCAGAAAGGTTTAGCCCCATTTTGGTGGCGATTTCTTGGATTACTGGCAGCTTGTCGCTAATGCCTTGGTGTACTTCAGCAATGCCCAGATCGGCAGCGCGTCGGGCCACAATAGCACCTTGTCGGCCTGTTACCAACGCGACGTGTACGCCGTTTTCTTTGAGTAGACGCAGACCCAAACCATCCAAAGCATGGAAAGCTTTGAGGGCTTCGCCATGCTCACCATACCAGAGGCGGCCATCAGTCAGTACGCCATCAACATCAAAGACCATCAGTCGGATGGCTTTGAGACGTTGCTGCAGTGACGCGTCTACACGCGCCAAGATCAGGGCTTCTACAGGGTGTGGAGCAGTGAGTGGTGTGTTTTGAGACATGTTAGATCACCTTCGCAGCCAGCAAGTCATGCATATGCAGTGCACCAATGAGCTGGCCTTGCGGGTCTGTGATAAGTACTTGATGGATACGGTTGTCGTCCATTATGTGGGCGGCTTCTATAGCCAAAGCTTGGGCAGAAATTTGACGCGGCGAGGGAGTCATACCTGTGGAAACGGTGGCCTCGCGTATGTCGCCTTGCTTAGCAATCAGCCTACGTAGGTCGCCGTCGGTAAAAATACCCACAGGATGTCGTTGAGCGTCAACTACGATGGTCATCCCCATACCTTTGGCTGACATTTCTGCCAAAGCATCGGTAACCAGTGTGTCGGCATGCACTATAGGTAGCGCATCGCCTTGGCGCATGACGTCACGCACAAAGGTTAGCAACTGTTTGCCTAGCGCGCCACCAGGGTGGGAGCGAGCAAAGTCTTCAGCGCTAAAACCACGCGCCTCTAAACATGCTACAGCTAACGCATCGCCTAGCACTAAGCAGGCAGTGGTGCTGGCAGTAGGCGCTAAATTCAGAGGGCAGGCTTCTTGATCTATATGTACATCTAAATGCAGGTCTGCACTTTGTGCCAACTCAGACTGGTCGTTACCGGTCATGGCAATCAATTTGATGCCTAGACGTCGAGTCACGGTGAGTACAGTGATGAGTTCTTGCGCTTTGCCTGAATAGGACAAGGCAATCACCAAGTCGTCTTCGGTAATCATGCCCAAGTCGCCATGCAGGGCTTCTGCTGCATGCATGAAGAAAGCAGGGGTACCAGTGGAAGCTAAGGTCGCAGCGATTTTTCGCGCAATATGGCCAGATTTGCCAATACCTGTGACTACCACTCTACCTTTGCAATTCAGCAACAGGCCTACCGCTTTGACGAGGTTGTCATTTAGCCTGCCTCGCAATGCTTGCAAAGCATGAGTCTCTATATCGAATGTGCGCTGAGCCGAAGCAATAACGCGTTTTGGATCCGGTGTGATGAAGGCTCTCATAGCAAAATTTCTACCCTAATCGCGTATTTTAGCTGGTCTTTGCCTACTTGCGGAGAAGTAATGATTTAAAGCTTGAGGCTTGAATAGGCCAGTGCATAGGACTATGATTCTGTAATTATTGCAATTTCAGTAATTACTGAAACTTCAGGAGTTAGAGATGGTATTGGACCAGCAGGCCGAACGCTTTATTTTGCATTTCGGTGAAATGGGTGGGCGCTGGGGCGTAAATCGAACAGTGGGGCAGATTTACGCATTGTTATTTTTGTCTCCTGAGCCTTTGCACGCAGAAGAGATCGCAGAAACCTTAAAAATCTCACGCTCCAATGTGAGCATGAGTCTGCACGAATTGCAGTCTTGGCGACTGGTGTTGCTGAGCCACAAAGTGGGTGATCGCCGGGATTACTTTGAATCACCCAAAGATGTTTGGGAGATCTTTCGCATCCTAGTTGAGGAGAAACGTAAGCGCGAGATTGATCCTACGCTGACCCTGTTGCGTTCCATGTTGATGGAGCAACCAGACGGTGCACGTGAGGAATACGAACATCAACGAATTGCGGCAATGTTGGAACTGATAGAACTGGCTACGGGCTGGTTTGATGAGATCCAGAATTTGCCGCCAGAAACCTTACAGAGCTTGATGAAACTCGGTTCTAAGGTACAGAAGGTGTTGGGCCTAGTGGGCAAGGTCCGAAAAAGTGTGAAGTTATCCGGAGATCAACATGATTGATTTAGACGTGGTGACATTGTCGAGGTGGCAGTTTGCCTCTACCGCAATGTTTCACTTTCTTTTTGTTCCCTTAACCTTAGGGTTATCGTTCTTGCTTGCCATTATGGAGAGCGTGTACGTCATGACGGGCAAAGCCATTTGGCGCCGTATGACCATGTTCTGGGGCAAGCTGTTTGGTATCAACTTTGCGCTAGGGGTGGGAACCGGGGTAGTGATGGAGTTCCAGTTCGGGATGAACTGGGCATACTACAGTCACTACGTGGGTGATATTTTTGGGGCACCGCTGGCCATTGAGGGTTTGATGGCCTTCTTCTTGGAAGCGACTTTTGTAGGGTTGTTCTTCTTTGGTTGGGATAGGCTGTCCAAAGTAAGCCACTTGGTGGTGACGTGGTTGGTGGCTTTTGGTGCGAACTTCTCCGCGCTGTGGATTCTGATTGCTAATGGCTGGATGCAAAACCCAGTAGGTGCCATTTTCAATCCTGAAACCATGCGTATGGAAATGACCAACTTTGCTGAGGTGCTGTTTAACCCTGTGGCACAAGCGAAGTTTGTACACACGGTTAGCTCCGGCTACGTGTTGGGTGCAGCGTTTGTTGTAGGGGTAAGTGCTTGGTACGTTTTGCGCGGACGTCACCTGGAAATCGCACGTAGATCCCTGACTGTTGCTGCGAGCTTCGGTTTGGCCGCTTCATTGTCTGTTGTGGTCTTGGGTGATGAAAGTGGTTACCTCACTACAGAGCACCAGCAAATGAAAGTAGCGGCTATGGAAGCGATGTGGGAAACAGAACCTGCACCAGCTAGCTTCAAACTGTTCGCGATTCCTGATCAGGAAAAACGTGAAAACATTATAGAGCTGGATATTCCATGGGCGATGGGCATTATCGGTACGCGTTCATTGAGTACCGAAATGGCCGGTATCAATGATTTGGTTGCCCATGCGCAAGTACGTATACGCAATGGTTTGTTGGCTTACGATGCTTTGCAAAAAGTGCGTGCTGATAAAACCGATAGCGAAGCACGTGCTGTGTTTGACGCTCACTGGCAAGACTTAGGTTATGCCTTGCTGCTTAAACGTCATGTGAGTGACATGAGCGAAGTCACCGACGAACAAATTGCACAAGCTGCGTGGGATACCGTTCCACAAGTGGCACCGCTGTTCTGGAGCTTCCGAATCATGGTGGCACTGGGCTTCTACTTTATTGCTTTCTTTGCTGTGGCTTTCTTCTTGGCTTCCAAAGACCGCATTACCAACAGCAAACGTTTCCTTAAAGTGGCGCTATGGACTATTCCTTTACCATGGGTTGCGATTGAGTGTGGTTGGTTTGTCGCCGAGTTTGGTCGTCAGCCATGGATTATTGAAGGCGTACTGCCTACTTACTACGCCGCTTCAGGCTTGAGCGTGACCGATCTAGTGATCAGTATGGCCGTCTTTATGGGGCTATATACCACGTTGGCAGTGATTGGTATCAAGGTGATGCTGCTCTCCATACGTAAAGGTCCAGATGAGCAGAGCCCAGAGCCTAATGTACCGCTCACACCAAAGACTAGTGTGCTAGGCGCGGAGTAATAAGGGGAAAACCATGGATTCATTTATTTTGCTTGATTACGATACCCTGCGCATTATTTGGTGGCTGTTGCTAGGCGTATTGTTGGCACTGTTCGCAGTGATGGACGGGGCGGATATTGGTGTGGCGATGCTGTTGCCAGCCGTAGCCAAAACCGATGATGAACGACGTGTGTTGTACAACGTGATTGGCCCTGTCTGGGAAGGTAACCAAGTGTGGTTGATTCTAGGCGGTGGTGCGATTTTTGCGGCATGGCCAGTGCTGTATGCGATGGCATTTTCGGGTTTCTACCTTGCTATGCTGCTGCTGTTGGTCGCGCTGATTGTGCGTCCGGTAGCGATCAAATACCGCAGCAAATTAGAATCGCAGCAGTGGCGTAATCGTTGGGATGCTATTTGGTGCTTGAGTGGTGTGGTGTCCGCTCTGGTGTTTGGTGTGGCGATTGGTAACGTGCTGTTGGGCGTGCCATTTGGTTTTGATCCTGAAACGCTGCGCCCACTGTATACCGGTAGTTTCTTTGGCTTGTTTACACCCTTTGCCTTGTTGACCGGCGTGGTCAGTATTTTGCTGTTGGCTTTCCAAGGTGCTGTTGTGCTGTCGTGGAAAACCGAAGGGCTGATTGCACAGCGCGCAATACGGTGCGCCCGAGTTACTGGTTTGCTAATGTTGCTGCTCTTTATTGGGGCGGGCGTGTGGGTGGCTACAGGCTTAGAAGGCCAAGTGGTTACTTCTGCGATTGAGCCTGGCGCATTCTCTAACCCATTGAGCAAAACAGTAGAAGTGACAGCAGCGGGTGGTTGGATGTTGAACTTCAGCCTTTACAGCTGGATGTGGTTAGCCCCCATGATTGCGGTGTTGGCCGCATTGGTAGCCGTTTTCTTAGTTGCGCGTGGTTCACTGTTCGCGGTGTTCTGCTCGTCGGTATCTGTGATTGCTGTTGTGCTGACCTTTGGTTTCGCGTTATTTCCGTTCTTGCTGCCATCGTCGTCCCAGCCAGATGCCGGGTTAACCATCTACGATGCGTCCGCAAGCCATCTCACTTTATGGGTAATGCTGTTGGTTACTTGCATTTTCTTACCAATGATCATTGCTTACACCAGTTGGGTGTATAGCGTGATGCGCGGCAAGGTAACGGCAGACAGCGTGCATAACGCTCCCCATTCCTATTGATTTGCGAGGGCTGTATTATGTGGTACTTTTCTTGGATATTGGGTTTGAGTCTAGCTTGTGCGTTCTCTATCCTGAATGCCATGTGGTTTGAGTTAAGGGTAGTGAATTCACAGAATAGACAACAGAACGATACGTCAACGC